>QKDR01000040.1 GCA_003252515.1 Candidatus Delongbacteria bacterium
GACTGTATTCTCAGAACATCCTTCAAAGTTCCTGTACGATCCTCAATATTATCCGCCGTCATCAATTTCTATAGAAGTCTCCGGTAATTTTGCGGTCATAAGCTGGGGATCTGCAAAAGAAGCAAAAGGGGAGAGTTACAATGTTTACAGTTCCGAAGATCCGTATGCCGTATTTCCTTCAGAATGGTTGCTTGAAGCCACTGTATCGAATACTACTCTGTGGATCACTCAGATCAGTGACTTAAAAAAATTCTATTGTGTGACATCGGCAGTTTCAGCAAAAACAGATAAATAGAAGCCCGGTTTACCGGTCTTCTTTATTTACTTGCTGTCATACGCTACAATATAATAAAATCTCTTATTCGAGCTCATCGGAGCGGTCCATGTAGTACCGTCGAAAGTGCCTGATGTGTCGACTGAAAAATACATATACGGATCGAATGAAGAGAAGACCTGATAGTAAGTCGCGCCGTCTACAGGTGTCCATTCCAGTATTATGTTCGAGCCGTCGTATGAAATGAAAGGACCGGGATCCTGATATAAATAATTTGCTGTCAGGACCGCATCGTATTCAGCTACGATATAATAAAGTTCGGGTGAAGTAGTCAGAACAGTTGAAAGGTTCTCGGTCCAGTTTATGAACTGGTACTCGTCGTGGCACAGAGGTAGATTGATCCATACGAATAGTTCAGTTCCTACGGGATAATCGCCGTCGATACCGGTGGAAGGATAACCGCCTTCAGGACCCACGGTGAAAGTTATATGTGATGATGGTTGCCACGCAAGAAAAGGATAAATAACGGTATCCGCTGTTTTCCAGACGGGAGTAGTAAAATCCCAGCCTGCATCAGTGTAATTCGATTTTGTTTTCATTCCTTCCGTATTTAGTCCCGTTGCGCCGGCCCCTCCTGTCTGACTGGTAGTTTCGGTATCAAAGAAATTGCCTGAACATCCAGTTGTATTATAATTGCCTATAAAGCCTTTATCTGTCGGGGCGGTCGATCCGGTGTAGGTTACGATACCTGATGCATAACAGTTAGTGACAGTTGAAGTTCCTCCGTTCGTTCCCGCAAAACTTCCGAAATCGCTGTCTGTCCCCTGGTTTCTTGTCACTGCGCCGGTACAATAACAGTCGCTGATCGTGGAAGTGTCGTTCCCGCCTGTAAAACCTCCGGCTTTATTGACATATCCTGAAACTTCGCATTCGGTATAGCATCCCGAGATCGCGGAAGAACTGCAGTTATATCCTGTCAGACCACCTGTATAGTAGCTTCCGAAGATTAGTCCCCATTTTGAATAACAATCCGTTATATATCCTGACGAGTTGTACCCGATAAGTCCGCCTGCATACCAGTTACCCGTAACTGAAGCCTGAGCCGAACATCCTTCCACCCAGCCGCTGTTATATCCTATCAACCCTCCGAAATAATAGCTTCCGTCATGATCGTCTTCCACAGTACCGGTGAACGAGCAGTTATATACATTGCTTCCGTTCTGGCCGATCAAACCTCCGACACGGGCCCCGTCGCACTGAACAGTTCCGATGGTATGGCAATTCGTGATCGTGCTTCCCTGGCATTCACCGGCAAGCATTCCGCTTCTTGTCTGGCTGTCTCCCGTTCCTGTTATATTGCCTGAAATGTAAAGATTGCTCACGGATCCGTCCCTGATGACACCGAAAAGCCCGTGATAGCTTCCCGATCTTGAGACGGTCAGTCCGGTTATAGAATATCCGCCACCGTTATAATGCCCGAAGAACGCATGGTCCCAGTCATAGCCGATCGAAGGCCAGTCCGAATATGTTGACAGATCAATATCGGACGTCTGCACGAAGTACTTGTCCCATGAGGAACTGTTCTGAGTTACCCAGTAAAGATCACCGTATCCGAGGATCTGATACGGATCTCCGGAAGTTCCCGATCCGGAAGGTTGTGCCGATAACAGTACCGTAAAAATAAAAAAAGCGGCGAAGATTAACTGTTTCATTATTCCCCCGTTGAAAATTTATGTGTTCAATAAAGAATATAAATTCCTGAAATGTATTAATCAATAATAAAATTATTCGTTTGATATTATTCGTAAAATGACTTATTTTACGCGTAAAATTACTCCTGAAGGAGCTGCTTTATGAAGAAGATATTACTGCCCCTTATTTTCCTGGCTGTTCTAGTACAGGCCGAAACATTCTATTGTACGACCGATCATTACGGCGGGATCACGACTGAAGACGGAACCGCATGGATAAAACCGTGTTTTACTGATCTTGAAGGGGACGGGTGCAGGGATGTACTGGTCGGAGGGATAGGGTATTATGATAATTATATTTACAGATATGAGGAAGATTCACCGGGCAGCAACAATTACAATCTGGTTAGTTCAAATTTCTGTAATATATCCCGCAATTATTCAAATCCGGCTATAGGAGATATTGATAATGACGGTAAACTGGATCTTCTTATAGGATATCAGGGGAATCTGAATTATTCAAAAGTAGCACATTATGAACAGACAACTGCAGGGTCAGAGGAATTTACCCTGGTTACCGATCTTTTCGGAAATATCTGGCAGGATGAAAATGACGGGTATCTCTCACCATGGATATGCGATATTGAAAATGACGGACTGTATGATGTTCTGGTGGGAACGTGGACCGGACGCGTATTAAGATATGAACAGGCATCACCGAATTCATATACATTCAACTATATCGGAGTAATGGTCTCATATCAGCTCAGTTCTACATTCGCTTCTCCGTTTTTGACAGATTATAATAATGACGGTATCAACGATCTTCTTGTAGGAAGTAACGATAATCCTATTTTTCATTTTTTACAGGATGCGGCAAATTCTGAAACATATCCTCTGGAATCTAATCATTTCGGGGGGATGAACCAGACTGAAGGCGATCTTCCTGTACCACGGTTTTACGGTGATATAGACGGTAATTCTTATCCGGATCTGCTGGCCGCAATGGGTCAGAACGCTATTGAGCAGTGGTCGCTGTTACCTCCTGACATTACTACAACAGATGCGTCGAATATTCAGGGTTATCAGGTTGACACGGGTATTTCCGTTACAGATAAATCAGGACTTGCTTACTCCTCTGTCGGGATATGCTGGAGCACAAGTATGAATCCTACTATTGAGAACGATCTTCTGCAGCTCGGTACAACTCCCGGCACATATAATACTACACTGACAGGACTCTCAAATAACACCACATATTATCTCAGAGGCTATTCGACCGATCAGTACAGTACAGTTTACGGAAATCAGATAAGTTTTACGACATCGTCCACAATGAGCGTAAGAACAGTAAGCCCAGGGCAGACGACTCCCACATCCGGTAAAAGCGGGGGCTGGAATATTATTAACACCGGAGCTGCGCTGTCCGAAGTAGGAGTGTGCTACAGTACTGAGATACTTCCTGACAAATCCGATCCGCATACATCCGGGACTATCGATCCTGAAGTAGATAATTATGTACATACGATGACGGGACTCCAGCCTTCCACAAAATATTACGTTCGGGCTTTCATCACAAGTATTGACGGTACGGTTTACGGTGAGGAGAAATATTTCTGGACTGACACTACGCCAACGCTGAGCACGAACAATATTTCCGGACTTAGCGAAACCGCAGTTACTTCCGGCGGAACTTTTTCCTCGAACGGGGGCGACGATATAACGGCAAGAGGTCTGTGCTGGAACACGACCGGAGATCCGACGACGGCCGATCCGCATAATACTCTCAGCGGTGTATATCAGAACTTCAGCGCACAGGCGACAGGACTTACGCCTAAAACGAAATATTATCTGAAAGCCTATGCGACCAACGGAGCCGGGACAGGTTACGGTGACGAAAAAGTGTTCAAGACTTTTATAGCTGACAGCGTTCCGGGGTACTGTCTTGATTTCGACGGTATAGACGACAATATATCAGGTTCGGGAATACCGACCGACCTCTCAGGAATAACACTTGAAGCCTGGATAAAGCACAGCGAGCTACCGGAAAACGAGATCTGCAGGTACATCACTGTCTCTCCCGAAGTAGCATGCATCAGATACGACGGTACTTCATACGGCGGCTACAAAGCGCTTGATTTCTGGGTCCGAAAGTCAAACGGTTCTCTGTACCATCTTATCTGCGATTCCGTACTTACCGAGAACGAATGGATGCATGTGGCCGGTACTTATGACGGATCGGTCATGTCGCTATATCTTAACGGGGAACTTCTGAATTATGCTGTCTTGAACGGAGGGCTTTTTCCTCCCGACGGAAATTTTGCTATAAGCAAGTATTCTGAGCCGATGAACGGCCTGATGGATGAGGTAAGATTATGGAACAGCGTCAGAACAGCTGATGAGATCAGAAAGAACATGCATATTCCGATAAAGGGTACGGATGCGGAGATCGGAAGCTGCTGGCAATTTAATAACGGTTCGGGAATTGTCCTGACCGATAACGGCGGATTGAAAGACGGGGTTCTTAACAATATGGATGAAAGTTCGTGGACAACGAGTACTCTGCCGTTCAGTAAAGGAGAATCTGATATCAGGATGATCAATTCTTCAGGAACTTATAATTTCGTTGGTACAGATGCTGAATTCAATATTACTGAACAGTCCGGATATGATACGCTGGTCGTTACCAGGCTGGATGCCGTGCCGAATCTTGTACCCGCGCCAGTGAACGAAGTTTTCGACTCCCGTTACTGGATCGTAAGAAAATACGGTAAAGGAACATTTACAACGGACCTTACGCTTACGCTCGACGAAGGCCTGACAGTGAACGATGATGCTTTGCCGGAACTCATCACTCTGTACTCAAGAGGATCTAATTCGGATTCCGGCTGGACGGCGTATGTCTCTGCAGCAAGCGTGAATTCAGCCGCCGGAACGGTCACTTTCGAGGGTTTAACTAATTTCAGCCAGCTTATAATCGCCAGGAACAATCTCGATATGCCGGGAAACGTTACGACGGAGATATCGGGAACAAACCTTATTCTATCATGGGATGCAGTAACCGGAGCTTCAGGATACAAAGTGTATTCATCAGATGATCCTTATGGTACATTCGCAGAAGATACCGGTGGTGTTTTTGTGGGGGAGACCTGGTTGATTCCTTATTCAGACAGCAAAAAGTTCTATTATGTTGTAGCTTTTGACGGAAGTAAAATTATAGGCAGGAAAATTAATACCAGCAGGTCTGTATCAAGATAATAAATCAAGTCCGGATTTCCGGGCTTTTTTTTGATCTTCAAATGTTTAAAAAATTATTTTAAATTTTGAAAAGGAACATATTTTGTTTATATTCAGAAAGCAGATCATTTCCGGCTTGAATCTATATTTTAAAGGGGGACTAAATGCGAAGAACGGTCATTATTTTATTATTGTCATACATTTTTATGATCCATGGAGCTGACGGTATTCCGGGAAATGCATTAAAATTCGACGGGATCGATGATTATGTCAATTGCGGAAATGATTCTTCGCTGAACGTAACTTCACAGATGACAATTGAAGCGTGGATCAAAGCCTACAGCTGGCAGGATCATCCTGCAAAAGGAATTATTGCATACAAATTCAATACGTATTCGGGATTTCTTTTAAGCTGCGGGGATAACGGAACACTTAATTTTACTATAGGTTTGACGGATACATGGAGAATTCTATACTCAAATCCTGTCATGGTTCTTGATAAATGGTATCATGCAGCGGGAGTGTATGACGGGGCAAACGTAAAATTATATCTTAACGGAGAGCTGGTCAATGAAACCGGAATAAGCAGAGCTATAGGTACAAATGATCTGGAATTGCTGTTCGGGAGACATCCCACTCAAACTGACAGGCTTTTCGATGGTGAAATAGAAGAGGTCAGGTATTGGAACACTGCAAGAACAGAGCAGGAGATCAGAGAAAACATGAATCTTACGCTGACAGGTTCAGAACTAGGATTGATAAGTTACTGGCAGTTCAATGAAGGGACCGGCAGTTCGACAGCTGATGCAGTTAGTGTTAATAACGGAACTCTGATGAATATGGACGAAAGCTGTTGGACCGATTCTGGGATCCCTATAGGATCCGGAAGCGCAGCCACAAATATAATAAATACAACGGGTACCGTTGATTTTACCGGAACTGATTTTACTCTCGATGTAACAAATGTCACTGACTCATGCAGTGTTACTGTTTCCAGGCTCAATATTGCTCCGAATACCGATCCTCCGAACAGTAATAACGTATTTGATTCCCAGTATTGGGTCATAAGAAAATACGGGTCAGGAAGTTTCGAATCAAATACCTGTTTCACAGTTAATGAGGATCTGACGGTCGAGGATGAACTCCATCCAGAATACATCAGTCTTTACGGAAGAGAAGCGTATTCAGTACCTGCATGGGAACTACTTTCCGTAGCGGATAGCGTCAGCGCATCTACAAATACATCCTTTCATTTTACAACTGATATTGAAGGACAGTATATTCTTTCCAGGTCTGCGGTCTACATCACAACGTTAAATCCTGCGGACGACCAGACAGAAGTTGTTCCCGATACTGATCTTGAAATAGTATTTTCCGGAAAAGTGATCACCGGTTCCGGCAATATCGAAATAAGACGGTACCCGGATGATTCGTTATTTGAATCTGTATCAGTCTCGGAAGTTTTAATAGATGATTCGCTTGTAACAGTAGATCCTGTCAATATTTTGGATTTTAATACGGAATATTATGTATTGATTGATTCAACGGCACTTATGACCTCTGACAGTCTTGAATTTTCCGGAATAGCTGATAAAGAAACATGGAGTTTCACAACTCAGAATTATTTTACTGAGATCAATTCCGGTATTCAGGGTGCATCTTACGGAAATACCGAATGGGGAGATTATGACAATGACGGTGACCTTGATATCATCATAACAGGAAGAGATCAGTCAACGACCCGTGTTGCGGAAATTTACAGAAATGATTCAGGTACTTTTACTGATATGAACGCAGGTCTTAGCGGGATAATGGGAGCGGTGCGCTGGGGTGATTACGATAAAGACGGCGATCTTGATATACTGCTTACCGGATATAACTCCAGCGCTCAAATGGTAACAAGACTCTATAGAAATGATTCGGGATCGTTTGTATTCATCGATGCCGGAATAAGAGGATTTTATTATGAAAGCAGCGCTGACTGGGGAGATTATGACAACGACGGAGACCTTGATATTCTGATATGCGGATATGCCGGCTCCAGTCAGTCTTTTTCTGAAATTTACAGAAATGACGGCGGAAGTTTTATCCTGACCGGTTCAGGCCTTAACGAGGCCGGTTACGGTTGTGTGGACTGGGGAGACTATGATAGCGACGGTGATCTGGATATAGCTATAAGCGGTATGAACAACAATAGTAATGAAATGACGAAGATATACCGGAATGATTCAGGTATTTTTACAGATATCGGAGCATCACTGCCTGACGTTTACGCCAGTACGCTTTCATGGGGTGATTACGACAATGACGGTGATCTGGATCTGATCCTGTCCGGGTCGGGAACGGTATCTGAGATCTATAGGAACGACAACGGAATTTTCACAGGGATCAATGCCGGAATAACGCCGCTAATGTATCCATCAGCTGATTGGGGAGATTACGATAATGACGGCGATCTCGATCTGATAATCACCGGAACAACTTCAAGCTATCAGCTTGTCACCGAGCTGTATGAAAATACCGGAGGAATATTCAATAATACAGGAATTCAGTTTCCCGGAACAGATGGCGGGTCCGTAGCATGGGGAGATTACGATAATGACGGCGATCTGGATCTGATCCTGTCCGGACAAACAGCTTCGGGATATCAGACAAAATTATACAGGAACAACACTTTGGGGATCAATAATCTTCCTACTGTTCCCGACGGTCTGGTCACAGAATTTGACGGTAACAACTATAGACTGAGTTATGTGCGGTCATCAGACAATGAAACAGCTTCAGACGGTCTTAATTACAATCTTGAGGTTCTGATTAACGGTCAGACGATCACGCCTGCCATGGCAGACTCGATATCTGGTTACAGACGACTGCCTGACAGAGGTAATGCTCAGAACAATGATTTTTACATTATTAAGCCAGCTTCAGAAGAAATCCTGCTTCCTCAGGAGGAGAGTCAGAAAAATATTAGATGGAGAGTTCAGGCGATTGATAACAGTTATGCGGGATCAGGATTTTCTGAATACGCCGAATCTGTTTTCGATTCAAGAGATTATGATTTTATCATGCTCGACATTATGTATCCTGATGATGAACTTAAATGGGAATATGTGTTTTCGGATTCATTGATCGGATATACTCTTCAAGCGGACAGCGACAGTAATTTTGCTTATCCTTTTGAGGAATCAATTACACTAAGTAAATCAGAAAGCGGATCAAAAGATACAATAACATATTATTCAGTTGCGCTGAACGGGCTTTCTTTCATCGACAGCCTTGAAAACAACGTTCGGTATTACTGGAGGGTGAAACCTGAGTATATATACAGGATAGGCAGATTTAATTCAGAACCGTCAAGTTTTATTTTCGACCCTCAGTATTATCCGCCTTCTTCTATATCAATTGAAGTATCAGGTAATTTCGCAATAATAAGCTGGGGTTCTAAAGAAGATGCGAAAGGGGAGATCTGCAATGTTTACAGCACGGACGATCCGTGTGCAGAATTCCCTTCGGGATGGTTTCTGGAGGCGACTGTGTCAAATACCACGCAGTGGATCACTCAGATCAGCGGACTGAAAAAGTTTTATTGTGTAACTGCGTCTTCAGTAGTAAAGTCTGAAAATCCTGAAAAATAAATTAAACCGGTCAAAAAAAAAGCCCGGGTTACCGGTATCCTGCGATCCCTCCCACAGCAACATTACCTGTAACGTCAGCCTGTTCCACAACGATATTTCTTATTACACTTCCTGTTTTTTTGTAGCCGAATAATCCTATGTTGTCTTCATTCTTACGACTCTGGGAGGTTAAGGAACTTCTATGTCCGATGGGGTAATCCAGTAAAGGGTGCTGAGGTCAGTTATCCTGTAATGGTACAGTTCCGTACCTGTCCCGAAATAAGAAGGAGCGGGGGCCTGGGCAGAAATGCAGACTGTTAAAGCTATGATCAAAAAAACTATAAATCTCATATCTCTCTACCGAACATATTTTGTAAATAATTTAATACTTGTAAAATTCTAACGCAACTGTTTGAATTAATAATTATTCAGTTGCAAAAGTGTCTGCTAATTTGTTTCTTTATATCAATTTT
>QKDR01000158.1 GCA_003252515.1 Candidatus Delongbacteria bacterium
GTCTAAGAAATATATATCATTATCTTGATTTTACAGTATCTAAATCATATATTGAACGTTTAAAATTTTAGGAGTTAACTTATGAAAGAAATTATAAAGAAACTGACACGGGGCATAAAACTTAATAGAGATTATCTTGAGCAGGTAAAAAAAAGTATACAGACTCTGGAGTATATGAACTCTCTTGATTTTGAAAGTATGCCTGATGAAATTAAAGAAATGAACCGGTCTATTATTAACAGAGCACAGGAAGTTCTGGAAGAAAAAAATAACGACATCGTTTTATATGAAGAGAATTACGAAGACGAGGAATGCGGGAAATACGCGGATTCGTTCTCAGAGATCGGAGAAATGTCCGAGATATATTATGATTTAAAATGTCTGGATTCAATATTAAAGACCGACGAAATAGAGATCACGGAGAACATTAACACTCAACTGAATGATTTGATTGAAGAATGGAATGATAAATTTGAAGAACTTAAAGCTGATCTCAGACTGCACATCGAGAATGCTGTCAAGGAAGAGCTTTTTAAAAATTCTCCACAGGAAAAGAAAAAAGAACAGAATGCGGAACAGAAGCAGGTCAGAAAACCTTCGCAAAGGAACTATATAGTCAGGAAAAGTAATAAAAGCCTGCAGGAGATAAAGGAAATTATCGACGAATACATAAGGATAAACGAACAGATATTCAACAAGATAATTTTTGAAAGCAAACCTTCCACATTGTCCGTTGCAGACAGGGTTCTGGACGTGTATTTTAAACCCGGGACAGGATATGTTGTAAATTTTATCTCGGAGCCTGACACGAACTACGGTAAATTTTACAGGAACCTTCTGAATGTTTTCAATGAGATCAGGGAGTATGTATATGATAATTACGAGATAGTGATATCTCCTGAAGACGGAAAATCAATAAGCTATCTGAACAGCTTTTATCAGAATTACATATTCGTCAGAGAAAAGATTGATACTGCACTGACTCAGTTCAAGCTTCAGAATTCGCTTCTGAATGAGAATTTCTCTGTGAAATATATGATATTTGAGAAAATATCAGGTAAATATCTGGTGTTTTTCAACGGGAACAAAGATCTTTCAAAAGCCGTCGAGCAATACTTTGTCAATCAGGCTAAGCTCGGTACCATGCAGTTCGAAATAGAGTTCGTCGAATACGAAGGTGATATTAGGAAAATTGTAATCGGAAGGCTTGACAAGATAAGGAACAGGATCGATCTGTCCGGCGAGAACAATTACCTGAAATTATCAAGAGTTGATACTGAAGACAAAGCAGAAACTCTTCTGTTCGATGTGACAGGCGTAAAGATACTTGTTGATCCGGAAAGCGAATATAAGGGTAATGATATAGATATTGTTGTAATGACCAACGCAAGAAACGCCCATACGAACATTATTCCGAAGATTATGAGTAAGAATCCTTCGGCAAAACTGTTCACATCAGATATTTCTTTCAAGATCGCGAAAGTAAAATGGCTCAGGGAGCTGAACAATCCGAATCTTCTTCCGGGCAGTTCTGAAAATATCGAATTCACAAGGAGAGACATCGAAGGTTTGAACGACAGGGTTATCAGGATCACTCCTATGGGAAAAGGCTACAATTATAGGAACCTTGTGAACATAAAATTCTTTTCGTCAGGTGCATTGCCGGGGGCCGCGATAGTGGAGATAAGGGACGCAAATTATAAAACTATTTATCTCGGAGTTCATTCAAAAGATGATACTTTCCTTCTGACAGGGACGGAAAACGACCTCTCCGAATATGACTTTATTTATTCATCTTCAAGATTTTCATATCCTTATCTGCCTCTTAATGTTGATCTGATCAAAAACAAACTTTCGGAAGAAAAGCAGGTTTTCATATTCACAGATTCTCTCGGAAATCTTCAACATGCTGTCACAGAACTTTATTCAGCCGGCATTACTAAACCGATGGTGTCAGGCGACGTTTCATTCGATATCACCAATAAAGAAATTTCTAAACTCCTTAATTTCGGATCTAGCTGGGGAGATAATTTTATTGACAGGGAACTTTTCAGTAAAAGCGTATCTAAGATGGAACCTTTCACCGATGAGTATGAGTTCTATAAGAAGTTCTCTACGAATGAATCTCTGATATTTTTTCTTCCTTTTGATAAAATGGAACTTGAAATGGTGATCAAGAACAAATTTTATGCGGACAATCTGATCTTTATTCCTTCTGATTATGAAAAAGAATTCGTAAACATCGTTGAGAAAGATCCGGTTATACCTGATGAATTCAAATCGGGGAAACATATTACGTACAATTATATCAGAAATACCGGACCTGCGGAAGTATATAACAGCTGTAAAGATCATAAACAATTCAAAAAACTGATCTCTGAATCAGAGATCGAAGGCGTACCTTCGAATAAGCTGATCATTGTAGAAAGCAATTCAGAAAAACGGATATACGGATAATGCCGCTGTTAGTAAATGAAATATTCACCTCTCTTCAGGGGGAGTCGTCATTTTCGGGGCTTCCGTGCTTGTTCATCAGACTGACAGGATGCAATCTCAGATGTATATGGTGCGATACGAAATATGCTTACGATGAAGGGAAAGAATGCAGTACCGTCGAGATCGTAAATATAATAAATGCATCATGTGTCCCGCTGATAGAATTCACGGGCGGAGAACCTCTTCTTCAGAAGAAAGAGATTCTTGAAGTGATAGCAGGCATTGATCCCGGTAAGACTGTACTGTTAGAAACTAACGGAAGTATTTCACTTGAGTATATACCTGAACGGGTTGTAAAGATAGTTGATGTCAAGCTTAAAGGTTCAGGAGAAAACGGCAGTTTTTTCGAGGATAATATCGGATTTTTAAATAAAAAAGATGAAATAAAGTTTGTTTTGGCGGATATTTTTGATTATAATGAAATGAAAGAATGCTGTCTGAAGTACGATCTGTGTAACAGATTCGGCGTTCTTATATCAAGAGTATCGGGTTCAGGTATAACAGACGCGGAAATCGCCGGGAACATCATACGGGATCGTCTGAACGCAAGATATCAGGTACAGCTGCATAAATATATTTGGAAAGACGAAAAAGGGAGGTAACATTATCGGAGGTAACTGGAAATGGTAAAGCACATTGTTATGTGGAAGCTTAAAACTCATGCCGATCTGACATCAAAGATCGCTGCGGCTCTCGAGATCAAAAAAAGTCTTGAGAGGCTGACTTCCACAATTATCGAGATCAGAGAGCTCGAAGTCGGGATGAATTTCTCCAATTCCGAAAAAGCTTACGACATCATACTCTATACTGAATTCGACTCCAAGAACGACCTTGAACATTACGCAAAACATCCCGAGCATGTAAAGGTCAAGAACTTCATTGACGGGATAGTTGAAGACAGAGTAGTAGTAGATTACGAGATCTGAATCTAAAGAATAAGATCAGAAACTATAGAATTAAAAATATCGAATTTCATTTCGTTCAGTACGAGTTTGTCTTTATTCAGCTTAAGTACTTCGCTATTCAGACAGGTATTGATTTTTCCACTGAAGTCTGCCGATATTTCCGAACCGAAACGGTCTTTATAGGCATTTACGTCAAGGCCGCCTGTCTTTCTCAATCCCAGAATAAGGAATTCATTCTTTAAACCAATTTCGTCGATCAGGTTCTCAGGTATGATCCCGGTTTTTCCTGAATCTACTTTTGCGAAGTATTCTTTTATAGAATCCGGATTCTCCAACCTGTATTTTTCAAGGAATGAATGAGCTGATGACCCGAGCCCGATATAATTCCCGAAATCCCATGTGTTCAGGTTATGACGGGATTCAAGCCCCGGTTTCGAGAAGTTCGATATTTCGTAGCGGTGATAACCGTGCTGCGCAAGTACTCCGGCGGAGAGGCTGAAAAGCTCGATCTCCACATCGTCGTCCAGCTTTTTCAGGCTCCCGGAACTGAGCAGGCTCGTATACGGCGTGCCTTCATAGTAAGTGAGAATGTATACGGAAACGTGTTCCGGACCCAGCCTGCACAGCTCCGACGCGCTGTAAAGCGCGCCCGCCGGAGTAGAACCGGGTATGCCGGTGATGAGGTCAAGATTTATATTGCCGCATCCCGCTTTTCTGGCGGCTTCGTAAACAGCGTAAATGTCTTTCGCACCGTGGATCCTGCCCAGAGTCCTGAGCTCAGCGTTAATAAACGACTGTGAGCCGACCGAAAAACGTGTGACGCCGGCCTCGATAAAAGCTTTTAGCTTTCCGAAGTCCGCAGCGGCAGGGTTCACTTCGAGCGTCACTTCGGCATCCCCGCCGGTCCTGAACCTGCCGAGAAGATCACGGATTTCGTCAGGTTCCGTCAGGGACGGGGTTCCCCCGCCGAAATAAACCGTTTTTATTTCATCGGAAAAGTATTTTTCGTAAATATCGATCTCTTTATGAATATATCCGATATATTTTTTCCGGATATCAGGATCTTTCTCTTCAACGGAATAGAAATCGCAGTACGGGCACTTTTTTACGCAGAAAGGATAATGTATGTAGATGTGGTCAGTTCTCATGTCATCAAATATAATCAAAAATCACATGACAGTTAACATAAATAATTATTTGAAAATTGCTTATTAATGAATTAGTTTAAGAACGAATGGCAACGGAGGTCGATGTTGAAAGATTTCAGGGAAGTTATATTGAACAATTTCAGGCTTTATCCGCTTATGGACGCAAGGGATGTTTACAAGCTTGTATATCAATCCGCCATGGGTCCCGGTCATGCTGTTCCCGATCCGGAAATAGTGAGGAAGTGGCTGGATTATGAAGTAAATAATCTCGAAGAATACGATGATGAAAGAATGACCGAAGAACTTTATTCGGAGTCAGGCCTCGTCAGAGTCAACTTGAGACCATTCGTAAGAACGGGAGGCGATGCCGGAAAACTCTGTGACATTTTTATTGAGACGGCAAACAGCTTCAAACCGGAAGCCGGTAATATCAGAAAGCTCTGGACTTATGCCGAAGAGCTGGTTTGTCAGAACCTGATCGGTTTATCGGGAAATGATCTCGACACCTTCATACTTGACATGGAAAAAAAGTCATTCCCGGCGGCTCATCATTCGACTGCGTACAGGGGTAAGTATAAGCCTGCGTACAGGGTCGTTTTCAAAGAAATGTTCGACGCCATTTGACCGAAAAAAAGATTGACAACAATTTAAAAAGATATTATATTTGCAGACCTGAAAAAGCGGAGTTATCTCTGCTAACGGAGGATTAGTCCTAATTGGCAAGGCAGCGGTCTTGAAAACCGCCGTGGGCGACCACATGGGGGTTCGAGTCCCTCATCCTCCGCTTAAAATAGCAACAACGGGGAATTGGCTGAGTGGCTTAAAGCAGCGGTTTGCTAAACCGTCGTACGGTAATACTGTACCGCAGGTTCGAATCCTGTGTTCCCCGCAAAAATAAAGGCAGTCTCAAACGGACTGCCTTTTTCTTTATCTGAAAATTCCTCTTTTTATTCTTGTGGAAGGGTCGCTGTCTGACTTATCTTTAGTTCAGGCGGAGGCATAATGAGAGAACTTATAGAGAAATTTCTGGATTATTTACTGAAAGAAAAGAATTATTCCAAGAATACGGTCATTTCGTACAGGAACGATCTTACTGATCTGTGTTCGTTTCTGGAGAAGCAGTCGGGTGAGACTTTAAATATAAAAAATGTTACCCGTAACGATATCAGGCCTTATCTGCGTGATCTTCTAATAAAAAAGATGTCGAAGAATACTTATAACCGCAGAGTGGCGGCGATAAAGAGTTTTTTTAAATACCTTGTTGTTAACGGTGAAGTAGAAAAAGATGTCGGTTCGGCGATAAATTCTGTGAGGACCGAGACGAGGCTGCCTGAGTTCGTGGGTAAGGATCAGATGGTGAATATCATGGATCATTTTACTGAAGAGGATTTCGCTACTTCAAGAGAGAGCCTTATATTCGAACTTTTCTACGGGACAGGAATAAGGCTGTCCGAGCTTTATGATATGAAGCTGAACGACCTGAATTCTTCAAGGGATGTCTTTTCTGTGATAGGTAAAGGATCGAAGCAGAGAATACTTCCGTTATCCAAGCATATCAAAAGAAAGTATGAAATATATTGTAAAGAGAGGAATAAAATCCTGTCGGATGCGGGAGTAAGCTGCGAATTCCTCTTCGTCGGTAATAAAGGCACGCATCTGTCGAGACGGCAGATACAGAGGATCGTAAGTGAAAAATTGGTGCAGCTCGCGACCGTGCACAAAACCTCGCCTCACATTCTCAGGCATACATTTGCGACGCACATGATCGATATGGGTGCGGATATAATGTCTGTAAAGGAACTTTTGGGACACGACAGTCTTTCGACGACCCAGGTTTATACGCATGTATCACTGGAAAGGCTGAAGAAAATATATAAACAGGCACATCCCAAGGGGGAATAAATGAAGAAATCACTTATTCTGATAATGATTCTATTCGTAAGTCTTTCCGCCTCGTTCGAGTCGGTGGTGATCAATCCCGCGGCGGTCAGTATCGGGAATATTTCCGGCTTCAAGAAAGGGGATCTGATGATCCCGTTCATTGACACTAAGAGTATTTCGGTCACCGGTAATTATTTCATCCCGTTCGGTCTTTCCGAACTGGCCATGCAGGAAGCCGGAGCATCGTTCATGATAAAAAACATTCCATTCTTAGTGTCCGGCACAAACTTCGGCAACGCCGAGTACAGGGAGAACTCATTCTCCGTAGCGGCGCAAGTATATGAGTTCGAAGGGATAAGGATCGTGCCTGGGATCAGTTATTACAGTCTGAACGACGTACTGGGCGCTAAAACAAGCTTCGGCGCAGACCTGACCGCCGTGTACAGGTTCACACAATCTCTTGCGGCCGTCGTTTCAGTGCAGAATATTTATGCGCTTGAAACCGATGAGATCGATATCCCGATGACGATGCACTTCAATTTCGAATACCTCGCTCCGGCCGGATTCAATGTTTATACGGGCGTCGAGAAGGACGACAAGAACGATGCGATCTTCAAGACTGGTCTGGAGTATGTACCTTTGAAATATTTTACAGTTTCTATGGGTTACAATTTTGATCCTCAGCTTATTACGGCGGGGTTTTCAATCGAATACGGCAACATCAGTTTCAGCTACGGTATGAGCTGGCATTTCGATCTTGAGGATTCGCACTCAGCCGGAATCATTTATGAATTCTAGGCTGATCCCGTTTGTATTATTGATCTTTACCGCGCTTTCCGCTATAGAGAGCGATCTGCTTGAATATGACGAAACAGCATCACTGCTTGACATATACGCTCAGGCGCCTATGAACATAAATACGGCTACGGTCAGTGATATTTACGAACTTCCTTATATTGACGAGGTGACGGCTGAACTTATCTATCGGAGGATCGAAGAGAAGGGTGAAATAAATTCGCTTGAAATTCTTGTAGGGGAGAACATTCTTTCTTCCGAGTATGCAGAAGCTCTGAAGAGCTGTATAAAGTTCACTGAAGGTAAAAGAGATGTAAGGTCGGGATATTATTCTCTCAGGTTCACGCGCAGGTTCGAGGAATCCGAAGCTTATATCGACTCGGTGTATCTGGGAAACCGGAGCAGGTTCAACCAGAAGTTTGGCCTGTACGGTGATAAGGTCTCGATGAATCTGATAGTAGAGAAAGAGCCCGGAGAAGCGAATTACACCGACAACATGAAGGGAAATTTTGTATATAACGATGCCGGGGGCAGGATCATTATCGGTGATTTTAATGTTAATTCGGCTACGGGGATGCTACAGAAAGAAGGTTTTGTGCTCGATCAGTATTCATTCACCTCGTCTAAAGATTTTCATAATTTTACAAGCCCGACGCCTTCCTCGAACGACTATTCCGGTTATACCGGCGCGAGCCTGTATTACACTTTTGCGGACACAAGGTTATCGATCTTCGGCGGAAGGAAGTATCTGTCCGGTATACTGAATGGCGACGGCGATCTCGAAAGCGTAAACCTTTACGCATACACGCGGACTTTGACCGAGACCGGAAGGTATCACAACGCGGCTCACGTCATTGCCGGGGTCGGCCTCGAGGGAAGCGGTATCGGGATCAGGTATGCGGCCTCTGTCACAAACGAAAAATTCGACAGGAAATTAGCCCCGACCGCAGACCTGATCGAAGGTACTACGGGCGAGTTGTCCCTTCAAAAGTTCGCCGGGGAGTGGATATTTAAGGCTGAAGCGGCATCGGATCTCGATAAATTCGATCTTAAACTTAACGCGAGGATGAGATCAAAGGTGCTGACGACCGGATTTTTTTACGGTTTCGTTCAGCAGGATAAATTCTGCCTGTCTTCACCGGGAATGTTCTTCGGGAACGGGGATGAAGAGCACGTTTTCGGCATGAAGTTCAATATCAGGTTGTCTCCGGAACTGATCGTGATATCTGAAAATCTTATTTTCTCGACGGTCAGCGACGGAACTTCATACCCCGGATCGAAATTCTCATTAAAAACAGTGCTCAAGTGGAAAAATGTTGGGATCGAGCCATATTTCGGTTACAAATACAGCGAAAGTTCAGACGACTATTTCGTTCTGATAACAGCAGAAGAATATCAGGCAAAGCTGAAAATAAAGTATACTGCGGGTCCGATCACATCATCATCATATATTTCTTATTAGTGATTCAGATGAAGGCGCCTACGGCTATATCGCAGGAACGAATATTACCGCCGGGAAAAGAAAATTCCGGATAAGAGCGGGCGGCGACATCTACCACACCGAGAACGGACAGAGAGTATATACCGCGATCGCCGATATAGGCAGGTACGCGTCTATGACTTCTTTCTCGGGCATCGGCAGCCGATCATATTTAATGCTGATGTATATAAATAAAAGGTTAGAATTAAGTATCGGTATTTCAAGGCAGAGCAGGGAAGATGAGGAGACTTCCGGTTCAGGATACGATCTGATCGATTCTGATTCGGTACATGATGCCGAGATAAATCCTAAAATTAATATATAATATTTAAGTATAATATTTTTCATAAAAAGCCTTGTCAAGCTCAAAATTCTTTACTATATTAGTAAAATATTTTGCAGAGGG
>QKDR01000035.1 GCA_003252515.1 Candidatus Delongbacteria bacterium
GTCTTAGGAAGATCAATTTTACAAAAGAGTTCAGCGACACTCCTCAGGTTAGAGGGATGCTTTTTAAAGTAAAGCATATGATTCGGGTTGAAGAAATTTAAAAAACGGAAAAGATAAGATGAAACTAAACGAATTAAGACCGGCTAAAGGATCCGTCAAGAAGAAATTCAGAGTTGGAAGAGGTGTTGGATCAGGTAACGGTAAAACCGCTGGAAAAGGAAGTAAAGGGCAGAAATCCAGATCAGGATACAGCAGGGCTCTGTACAGTGAGGGTGGACAGACACCTCTGACCAGAAGGCTTCCCAAGAGAGGTTTTAACAACCGTTTCAGAGTAGAATATACGGTGATAAATATCGGTATGCTCGAAACACTTACAGAGGAAGTGATCACTCCCGAACTTCTGCATTCAAAAGGATTGATCAAACTGAATATGCCTCTTAAGGTTTTGGGTAACGGAACTCTTTCCAGAAGCGTAGAAGTACATGCAGACAGTTTCAGTAAAACCGCCGAGGAAAAAATTAATTCAGTAAAAGGTAAATGATCGAAAAACTACAAACTATAATGAAGATACCCGAGTTGAGAAAGAAAATTCTTTATACTCTCGGTATACTTTTCATCTGCAGGGTGGGAGCTCATATCCCAATGCCCGGTATAGATGTAGGAGCGCTCGGACATTATTTTAATCAGGCACAGAACTCACTATTCGGTATGTTCGATATGTTTACTGGTGGTGCGTTCAAAAAAGCCGCGATCTTTTCAATAGGTATCATGCCTTACATCTCAGCTTCGATCATCATCCAGCTGCTTGGATCGGTATTTCCTACTATAGCAAAGATGCAGAGGGATGAGGACGGTAGGAGAAAGATATCCCAGTGGACCAGATACGGAACAGTCCTTCTTGCTTCGGCTCAGGGCTGGGGAGTCGCGAAATTCCTTGTAAGTATGAATACGGATTATATGAGAGTTGTACCGGACCCTTCAACAGGTTTTTATCTGATGACCATGCTTACGATCGCTACAGGAACAATCGTTCTGATGTGGCTTGGTGAGCAGATAAGCGCTAAAGGTATCGGTAACGGGATATCTCTAATTATTACTATAGGTATTATTGCGAGGTTCCCTTCGGCTGTTCTTGAAGAATTCGTTCAGCTGAAGAACGGTAACAGAGAGCTTGTTGTCGAACTTATTATCTGGGTAGGAATGCTCGGTATGATAGCGGCTGTTGTTCTTTTGACTCAGGCTGTAAGGAAAGTCAATGTTCATTATGCGAAAAGGCAGGTGGGCGGACGAACCTATAATAACCAGATGTCTTTTATACCGCTTAGGCTGAACATGGCCGGTGTAATGCCTATAATATTTGCACAGTCAATTATGTTCTTCCCGACGACTATGGCAGCTTTCCTGCCGGACGAATCCTATGCGAAGAACCTGATTATTAGCCTGTTCGATTATCGCTCTTTCTCGTATATGGGTATATACATGCTAGTCATTATATTCTTCACATATTTTTACACAGCGCTGACCTTCAATCCTGAAGATGTGGCGAACAACCTGAAACAGAGCAACGGATTCATTCCGGGGGTCAATCCGGGTAAAAATACTGCTGAATATATTGATCACGTTGTGACTAGAATATCTCTGCCGGGCGCAATATTTCTCGGAATCATTGCTATCATGACTAATGTTATTGTGATGATATTTCCGGGAGTTTCGTACAATCTTGCGGCATTCTTCGGCGGAACAAGTCTGATCATCATGGTGGGTGTGGCTCTGGATACTCTTTCACAGATAGAATCATATCTGTTAATGCACCATTATGACGGTTTCCTTAAAACAGGAAAATTACGCGGGAGAAGAGGTTAATGAACATTCTTTTGCTCGGAGCGCCCGGAAGCGGAAAAGGCAGTCAGGCCGAACAGATCCTGAAGGAGAATCCTTTCGTTCAGATATCTACAGGTGACCTGTTGAGAAACGCGCTTGCCAAAAAAACGCCGGACGGACTTCTTGCGGGAGAATATATGAGGAAAGGTGACCTCGTCCCTGACGAACTTGTCCTGAAGATACTTAAGGAAAGACTCAGAGAACCTGACTGTGAAAACGGTGTGATCTTCGACGGATATCCAAGAAACGTAGCGCAGGCAGAAATGCTTGACGGGATACTTAAAGCGGACGGAAAGAAACTTGACCTTGTTCTTAATATCGAATCCCCGTTCGAGGTACTGATGGCAAGACTTCTTTCGAGAAGAGTATGTTCAAAATGCGGAAAAAGCTACAATATGATCTCGAATCCGCCTTCAGCGGACAATATCTGCGGAGTATGCGGCGGAAAGGTCATTGCCAGAGAAGACGACCGCGAAGATGTTATAAAAAATAGGCTTGAAGTCTATACTTCAAGCACAAAACCGTTAAGGGATTATTACGAGAGCAGAGGTGTCCTGTTCAGTATAGACGGGGATAGAAAGATACCCGAGATATATGAAGACGTGAAGATGATCATCAACAGAAAAGGGAAGAATTAATGGCCAAAGAGAATACTATAAAGATCGACGGTGTCATTAAGGAAGCACTTCCTAATGCGACTTTCAAAGTAGAGCTGGAAAACGGGCATGTTATTCTGGCGCATGTGTCCGGAAAGATGAGAATGCATTATATTAAAATGGTTCCGGGAGACAAGGTAAAGATAGAGATATCTCCATACGATCTTACAAAAGGCAGGATCGTTTACAGGAACAAATGATTTAGGAGTAAAGATGAAGGTAAGAGCATCCGTAAAAAAGATATGCGAGAACTGCAAGGTCATTACAAGAAAGGGCGTGGTTCGAGTAATATGCAAAACAAAGAAACATAAGCAAAGACAAGGTTAAGGGAGGTAAATTTGGCTCGTATAGCTGGTGTAGATCTACCCAACACTAAAAGAGTAGAGATCGGATTAACCTATATTTTCGGTATCGGAAGATCAACCTCAAGAAAAATTCTTGAGAAGCTGAACATCCATTTCGATACCAAGATAAAGGACTTAACCGAAGAGCAGATCGACGCAATCAGAAAAGTGATCACGAACGAATATGTGATCGAAGGAACGTTAAGGACCCAGACAAAGCTTGCTATCAAGAGATTGATGGACATAGGAAATTACAGAGGGATCCGCCATAGAAAGAATTTACCTGTCAGGGGTCAGAGGACAAAGACCAATGCCCGGACAAGAAAAGGCAGGAAAAAAATGGCTGTCAAAAACAAGAAATAATTTTCTAAACATTTTGCTCAAGGGAGGATAGCTTGGCAATAGACAAAAAAAGAAAGAAGCTGAAGAAGAAAGATAAGGTAGAACCGATAGGCGTTGCGCATATCAAGGCTACTTTCAACAACACGATACTGTGCCTTTCTGACAGCTACGGGAACATCATTAATTGGTCAAGCGGCGGAAAAGTCGGATACAAAGGATCGAAAAAAAATACCAGCTTTGCCGCACAAATGGCTAGCGAACAGATCGCCAAAGAGGCAATGGGACTCGGTCTGAGAAAAGTACATGTAATCGTAAAAGGTCCGGGTGCAGGCAGAGAATCTTCAATAAGGTCTCTTAACGCTGCAGGCCTCGAGATACTGTCGATCAAGGACATTACTCCGGTACCGCATAACGGCTGCAGACCAAAAAAGAAAAGAAGAATATAATCATCATCGGAGAAATTAATAATGGCAAAAGACTTAACTCCAAGAGGGAAGATCTCGAGAAAATACGGTGAGAATCTTTTTGGACTACCGAAGTACGACAAGATCATACAGAAAAGGCCTTACGAACCCGGACAACACGGCGCCGAGGGAAAAAGGAAAAGGGTCTCCGAGTACGGACTGCAGCTCAAGGAGAAACAAAAAGCCAAGTATATTTACGGACTTCTGGAGAAGCAGTTTAAAAGTATTTACGAGAAGGCCAAAACAGATAAAGGAATCACAGGCGATAATCTGATGATCAGGCTTGAGTGCAGACTGGACACACTTGTTCACAGACTCGGTTTTGCTCCAAGTCAGAGAGCGGCCAGACAGATGGTTTCCCACAAGCATTTTCAGGTCAACGGAAAATCAGCGAACATTCCGTCAATGCTGATAAAAGTAAATGACGTGATCTCTGTGAAAGAAAAGTCTAAGAAACTTGAGATCATTCATGAATCGCTGAAAAGCGTAAATGAAAATCCGAGACCGTATCTCAAGATAGACAAGGCTACTATGGAAGGAACATTGACAGATATGCCAAAAAGGGAGGATATCCCGGTGAAGATCAATGAACAACTCATAGTCGAACTTTACTCTAAATAAAGAGAGAATAAAATGGCTGTATTACCTTTTAAAATACCCGAGTCTATAGAAATTAAGACTCTGAATGAGAATTACGGCAGGTTCATTCTGTCTCCTCTGGAGAGAGGTTACGGCATTACTATCGGTCATGCTATGAAAAGAGTTCTTCTGTCGTCAATACAGGGAGCCGCGATCTACAGTATTAAGATCGACGGGGTATTGCACGAGTTCTCCAGCATTCCCGGAGTAAAAGAAGATGTCGCGATAATGATACTTAACCTGAAACAGGTAAGACTTAGCCTGAACGAAGGCAGAACATCCAAGGTCACTGTAAATCTTAAAGGTCCGAAAGTATTTACTGCAAAGGATATTGAGGATTCATCGGGAGGTGAAGTTAGAGTTTTCAATCCTGAATTCAAGATCGCAACACTTAACGAGGATGCTGAATTCAGTATAGAGCTGAACATTAAGACAGGAAGAGGATATGTCTCTTCAGATGCCAACAGAGACGATAATGATCCTATCGGGACTATTGCAATTGATTCGATATTCTCACCTATCTTGAAGGTCAGTTACGATATAGAGAATACACGTGTCGGTGACAGAACGGATTATGAGAAATTATCACTTGATGTGTATACAGATGCTTCTATATCTCCCGAAGAAGCTATAACATATGCGGGACAGATTCTTAGAGACCACATCAATCTCTTCATAAAATTCGAAGTTGAAGAAGACTCGGAAGGATATGAAGATGAAGATCCTGATATTCTCAAGAAGAGAAATCTTTTAAAGATGTCTATCGACGAACTCGAACTGTCTGTCAGATCTTATAACTGTCTTACTGACGCAAAAGTTAAAACAATAGGCGATCTCGTAAGAAAGAAAGAAAGCGAAATGCTGAAATTCAGAAATTTCGGAAAGAAATCTCTTGCGGAACTGAACAAGGTGCTGAAAGAGAAAGGACTTGAATTCGGTATGGACGTTGATAAATATCTGAACGACACCCAATCCAGAAAGAAGAAATGATTATAGAGGAAAATAAAGATGCGTCATAATGTAAAGGGAAGAAAATTAAACAGGACCTCAAGCCACAGAAGATCTCTGATGAGCAACCTTGCCGGACAACTTTTTGAGCATAAGCAGATAATCACGACCGTGCCTAAAGCTAAAGAAGCCAGGAAATTTGCAGAAAAGATGATAACTCTTGGCAAAAAAGGCGATCTGAACTCTCTTAGGCAGGCTTTAAAGTTTCTTAGACAGAAGAGCGTTGTTTTCACACTATTTAATGAAATCGCTCCGAATTATAAAAAAAGAAACGGCGGTTATACTAGAGTTTTAAGACTCGGTACAAGGAAGGGCGATGCTGCTGAGACAGCAGTTCTTCAGCTTGTTGAGTATGATGATTCTGCTGAAACTCCTGTTAAGTTAAAATCAACAGTTGTTAAAGATGAGAAGAAGACTGCAGTAAAAAAAGAAAAAAAACATAATGAAGAAAAAGCAGCTGAGAATACTTCTGTCGATAATGGAACCGACTCTGAAGCTAAATAAAAATAAGCGCGGTTTTTAATATTTTGTTCGGGGTGTGGCGCAGCCCGGTTAGCGCACCTGCCTTGGGAGCAGGGGGTCGGAAGTTCAAATCTTCTCGCCCCGACAAAATTTGAAGGGTTATTAGTAACCCTTTTTCATTTATTAAAAAAAGATAATGTTTTACTTGAATTTTATCTGGCGATTTCTTTTATTTAATTGCTTGGTAACAACCGATTAAAGTGAACGGGGGACATGAGATGATTTGCAAGAAATGTAATACTTTAAATTCAAACGATGCAAAAGTATGTGTAAACTGCGGTCAGAAACTCGTTTCAGCCGCAGCTCCGATAAAACCGGATAAGAAATCAGCTGTACAAACATCTTCGAATAAATTCGCTTCGGCACCGAAGCAGGCTCCAAAAAACAGTTCATCGGGAGGAAGCGGTAAGAAATCCCATATAGGTATTCTTCTTATCTTTCTGCTTATAGTTATTGCAGGTGCCGGATATATTCTTGTTAACACTGATGAGGGTAAAAAATATATCGAAGATTTGAAAGAGAATGAAACTTTCGGACAGTACATCTCTATGGTTGACAGTCTAGTAAAACCTTATTTAGCGGAATACATTCCCAGTATGAAGGCTGAGCAGGCTAGAGTAGATTCGATTGCTAGAGCAGATTCGATCGCTAAAGCAGCAGAAGCAAAGAAGAAAGCCGCTCTTAAACGAGCCTCAGAAGAAGAATTAAAGCCTACAATTAAACGTGTTAAAAGAAATATGCAGTACTATACCGCCTTGAAAGACAATATGAGCATGGTGCTGATACCAGCTGGAAGCGTCATGATCGGAAGTGATACAGAAAGCGATAACGAAAAACCGATACACGAAGTTTATGTTAAAGCATTTTATATTGACGAGCACGAAGTCACTAATTCTCAATTCAGGATATTCGTTGAAGAGACAGGATATAAGCTGCCTAAACATATTTTATTCGATCAGTTCAACGGTCCCAGCCAGCCTATAGTGGGTGTGTCTTATCAGGATGCCGAAGCATATGCTAAATGGGCCGGTAAGCGTCTTCCCACAGAATATGAATGGGAGAAAGCGGCAAGAGGAGGTCTGGAGGGATTGAAATATCCCTATACCAACGATATGGATCCTAAGATCGCATGTTACGACCTTAATCCTGTGAATGACGGTCCCGCTGATGTAAAGAGTTATGAGCCGAACGATTACAAGCTGTATGATATGGACGGAAATGTTGCCGAGTGGACAACTTCTGTCGCAGCACCTTATCCCGGCGGAAAACTCGTAAAAGATTACGGGTCCGATTACCAGGTAATCAGGGGCGGAAGCTGGAAAGATATAAAATCCAGTCTCACTGTATCAGTAAGAGATTTTAAAGGCAAGAACTGGTCAGGTAACAATGTCGGGTTCAGATGCGTTATGGATTATTGATCTTATAGATTTATGAATACTTCTGACAATTATAAAGCATATCTGACAGAAAGTATCAGAAAGGATCTTTTGGGTATTTTAGCTTATATAGAGGAAGTTTATGGCTATAATCCGGGAATTACGTCACAAGAATCGGGGGTCAGGTATAAATTGAAGAGGCAGATGGATCAACCTGTAATTGATGCCGACGAATCTGTCAACAGTCTTGCCGAGCTTGAAAAAAAAGTTTCGGAGTGTAAGAAATGCGGACTTCATTTAACAAGAAAGAACACTGTATTCGGTAAAGGATCGGATAAAATAAAACTTGTGATCATCGGCGAAGCGCCCGGAGCCGAAGAGGATGAAAAAGGCGAACCTTTTGTCGGCAGAGCGGGACAACTGCTTACGAAGATGCTTACAGCAATAGATATCAGCAGAGAAGATATATTTATTTGTAATGTGCTTAAATGTCGTCCTCCCGGCAACAGGGACCCTCTTCCCGAAGAGATCGCTGAATGTTCCGTTTATCTCGATTTGCAGCTGAAGTTCTTAAAACCTGATTATATTCTTGCGCTCGGAAGGATCGCCGCGATGAGGCTTTTGGGAAAACAGTCTACTATGAAAGAATTCAGGGAAAGTGATCACAGCTATAAAGGAATACCTGTTCTTGTAACTTATCATCCTTCAGCACTATTGAGAAATCCGAACTGGAAATATCCTGCATGGGATGACCTCAAGAGGCTAAAGGACCTTCTGGAAGGACAGAATGGATGAATCGGCAAAAAAGATCAGACTCCTCAGACAAAAGATAAAGAAATATAATAACCTTTATTATAAAAAAGGCATTTCGGCAGTCAGCGATTTCGAGTACGACAAACTGTTAAAAGAGCTTGAAGAACTTGAACAAAATTCAAACATAAACCTGTTTTCTACTGAAACTGAATCAGAATCACCTACAAATACAGTCGGATCTGACCTGTCCGCCGGTTTCAGAAAAATAAAACATCAGAAAAAAATGCTTTCAATCTCTAACAGCTATGACAGTACTGATTTAATAGAATTTGACGGCAGGATAAGAAAACAGCTTAACAGCACGGAACCGGTCGAATATTGTGTGGAGTTT
The DNA here is from genome assembly GCA_003252515.1 of Candidatus Delongbacteria bacterium. Classification (GTDB taxonomy): domain Bacteria; phylum UBA4055; class UBA4055; order UBA4055; family UBA4055; genus UBA4055. Next base: position 8,377 of record QKDR01000035.1, read on the forward strand.
AAGATAGACGGTCTTGCTTTTTCGGCAGTATATGAAAACGGGAAGCTGAAATATGCCGCCACCAGAGGTGACGGTGAGTATGGTGATGATATTACGAAAAATTTTCTTACTATTCCCGGTATTCCGCATGAAACAGCTGATCATGAACCTTTCGAAGTGAGGGGTGAGATATATATTCGTAAAAAAGATTTCATCAATCTGAACATGATCAGGGAAGAGGAAGGCGTGGAGCTTTTCGCAAATCCCAGGAATGCAGCAGCAGGTTCAGTTAAACTTCTTGATACAGAGGAAGTCAGAAAAAGATTCCTGAATACTCTATGTTATTATTATGACGGGAAAAGGTCTAAAAGTGATCATTCGGAAAATCTTGAATATCTTAAAGAACTGGGGTTCCCGGTTTCAAATTATTACAGAATCTGCGGAACTATTGAAGAAGTTGTTGAGGAATGTGTCAGATCCGAGAAAGAAAAAAACGATCAGGAGTTCGAGATAGACGGTCTTGTAGTAAAAGTAAATCAGACCGCACTTTGGGAAGCGCTTGGAGAAACGTCAAAATCACCTAGATGGGCGATCGCTTATAAATTCATGCCTGACAGAGCCGAAACCGTTTTGAGGGACATTATTCTTCAGGTAGGCAGAACAGGCGCGGTTACGCCTGTAGCGGTTCTTGAACCTGTACTTCTTTCAGGTACTGTCGTAAAACGGGCGACGCTTCATAATTATGATGATATTATGGAAAAAGATATAAGAGTCGGGGATACGGTTATCATCGAAAAAGCCGGAGAAATAATACCTCAGGTAATAGGAGTAAATCTTGAAAAAAGAAATAATGATGCTGTAGTTTTCTCCATGCCGGAGAAGTGTCCGGTATGCTCTGAAAAACTGAACAGGCAGGATGGGGAAGCTGTTTACAGATGTATTAATTCATCTTGTCCCGCACAGATACGCAGACAGATCGAGCATTTCGTGTCAAAACAGGCTATGAATATTACCGGTCTGGGGCCTGCAGTGATCTCACTTTTGATAGAGAATGAACTGATATCAGATGTCTCAGATCTGTATTTCTTGAAAAAAGGTGATGTGTCACAGCTTGAAGGAATGGGAGATCTCTCCGCAGAAAACCTTATCAGCAGCATTTCCGCGAGCAGAGAAAGAAGTCTTGAAAACCTGATCTTCGGGTTAGGAATCAGGCATGTCGGGAGAGAAGCCTCGTTGTCACTTGCCAAGCGTTTCACGGATATTGATAAGCTTATTAATGCGGAGTATGAAGTGCTGACCGGGATCAATGACATAGGAGATAAGATAGCTGATTCCGTTATGTCGTATTTCAAAAATCAAGGTAATATCAAGCTCATTGAGAAGATCAGGAATGTCGGCGTAAATACAAGCTTTATCCGTAACAATAAAAAAGAGATTGATTTTTTCCGGGGAAGAACATTCGTGATAACAGGGACATTTACTGATCTGACAAGGGAGGAGGTCAGGTATATTATTATCGACAGCGGGGGAAAAGTATCGTCTTCTGTAGGATCATCAACATTCTCTCTGCTATGCGGAAAAGATCCTGGATCAAAGCTGAAAAAGGCTGAAGACCTGGGTATTCGTGTCATAAACGAAAATGAATTTATGAAAATAGCGGAAAGAGCTAATTAAACAACTTTTATGCTTGACTATTTGAAAACTTATACTTAATTTTTAAAGCTGATAAAGAAAGATAAGTAAATGAGGGGATTTAAAATGTTAAAGAACTGTAAAAAAATACTCGCGGCGGTAATACTGACGGTTTTCTCGGGTATATACTCAAGTTCGGTTTCCGGTTACTCGGGTTTTATAAAACTCATCGATCCTGAGACTCACGGAAGCGGTTATTTCTCTCTCAATATTTCCACTCTCCTCGGTGCAGGTGCCGAAAGCGATACTCTGATAGTAAAGAGCTCCAGCCTTGATGATTATTTTCAATCCACAAATCATTTATCAATTAACTTCAGCTTGGGAAATTATATTGATATAGGAGCTAAAACCTCATTCGCAATTGATTCGAGGGACAGCAATAATGTCAACCACAGTCTTTCCAAGATAAATAATCTAGAATTCGGGATAAGGACTTCTTTCAAGCGCACGGGAGTTTTCAGAGCCGGTATGTACCTGTATGGTCAAATCCCTGTAATAAAAAAATACAGCGAGCTTGAGAATTTCGCGGTGTTTTCCGAAGTCCCCGGAGATACCGTAAGGTATTATAACCACAGAATATTCAGCGATGAATTCCTGTTCAATCCGATGTCAAGCTTTGGAGGAAAACTGATGACCTCCATCGGAAATGACCACTTCAGGTTCCTCATCAACGGAGGTTATCTATGGAGAACAGCGACCGAAAGAGATTCGACTTTGAATCCTGCGCAGGATGTAGACATTCTCCCTGATGTGTGGACACTTGGTGCGGGAGTTGATATATTCTTAAATAAGAAAGCCAGTGTTTTCTTTGAATGGGACGGAGAACTTCTAGTTGATAAAAAAGACGTCTCAGTTACAGATGAAGAATTTCCCCAAAGAGTAGGCGGAGGTTTTAAATTTATCGGTAACGATAATTTCTCAGTTACGATGGGCGGTTTCGGAGGACTTAATGAGAATGCTCCGAAATGGCAGGTATATCTCGGACTCACATTCTGCGGTAACTGGATCGATCCGGACACAGACAAAGACGGTCTGATCGACGAACTGGACAAATGCCCGAAAGATCCTGAGGATTTTGACGGATTCGAAGACAGTGATGGATGTCCTGAGCCGGACAATGATAATGACGGAATTGACGACAATTCAGACAAATGCCCGCTGGTAGCGGAAGACAGGGACGGATACGAAGACGATGACGGATGTCCTGATAATGATAACGATAACGATGGCATAGAGGACGCTGTCGACAAATGTCCGAACGAACCTGAAGATATGGATGGCTACGAGGATATAGACGGTTGTCCTGAAGATGACAATGACAAGGACGGAATACCTGATAATCTTGACAAATGCCCTAATGAGCCGGAAGATTTCGATGCATGGGATGATACAGACGGATGTCCTGAATTCGATAACGATATGGACGGAATAACCGATAATCTTGACAAATGTCCAAACGATGCGGAAACATTTAACGGATTTGAGGATGAAGACGGATGTCCTGATGCGGTAATCCTTAAAAAAGACGAAAGGATCATATTAAATAATATCTACTTCAAACTGGGGTCTGCCGAGATCGAGTCGGAATCGTTCGAAACACTGAACTCAGTCAAGAGGATTTTCCTTGATAATCCGGGTATCGTTATACAGATCGAAGGCCATACTGACAGTCAGGGTAGCGACGAATATAATCTTAAGTTGTCTCAACTCAGAGCTGAAAGTGTTACAAATTATCTGGTAGATGTTCTTGGAATTAACAGGTCACAACTGACTTCTTTAGGTTTCGGAGAGTCGAAACCGATTTCTTCGAACAAAACTTCAAAGGGAAGAGCTCAGAACAGAAGGATCGAGTTCAGAGTGATCTCCACGAGATAGAAATTTCAGAGTGAAGGAGCTGTAATGTCCAAATTTGAAAAAAATAAAGATGATTTCGAAATTAACAGATCGGAGATATTCAACTCAGATTATTATTTCGATGACATTATTGAGGAATTAAGCGAGTCCGGTCTTTATTCTGAGAGTGGGATTACGGTAGCGAAGCCTGATGAATCTGAAAAGCTGTCTGATGAACTTGGATCAAAGATGAATGTGATCAAACAGGACCTGAACCAGAGAATTCAGAAGATAGAACAAAAAGTATTAAGCGCGAACGAAATGCTTTTTAATATGAAGAACGAACTCCTTCAGACTATTCAGAAAATGCAGAACAGCCTTCTTCTAATGAAGTTCGAGACCGAAGAGGGGATCAGTAAACTCAATGACAGTTTTAAAGAAAAACTTGCAGGCGACTCGGTAAAAGAAAAAGCGTTCGAAGAACTTTACTCTCAGCTTGAGTCATATAAAAGGAATTTTGTGTTTTCTGCTATCAAACCTTTTGTTCATGATCTGCTTCTTCTTCACGACAGGATAGAAAATGAGATCGAACATTCCGCTGAACAGAATGGTGATGAGTGTCATAAACTGAAATCCTTCAGAGAAGAGCTTCTCGAGATATTGTACAGAAATGACATAACTCCGATAGAAAAAACACCTGAGGGTGAAAAATTCAACCCCGAAAAAAGTAACGCGGTTGATAAGATCGATACTGACGATGAAGTACTTGATAACACAGTTAAGAAAGTACTTAAGACGGGGTTCCAGAAAGACGGCACTCAAATTAGGCCTGAACTTGTACAGGTCTATAAACTGAATTCAAAGTAGGCTTTACAGAAAATGTCGATCTTCGATAAACTGAAGGATAAGCTTCAGAGTAAGAAAAAAGAAAAAAGATCCCATCTTGATGAGATCAAAATAAAAAGGAGTCTTCAGCTCTATGAGGCTGCGGTAGCTTACTATAAAAGAAAAGACTATGCGAACAGCAGAAAATATTTTGAAAAAGCGCTGCAGTATGACCCGGATAATGAGGAGATCAAGCATAATCTGAGAGTAGTGGAAAAGCAGATCTCGCTGATGGAGGAAGAGACAAGAGCACAGAAAGAGAAAAAAGATAAGGCTATTAATAAAACTCTTTCTCAGGACAGCGAAGATATCTTAAAGCAGGCGGCAACTGAAGATGCGAAAGACGAAAGGTTCTATTATAAGGCACTCAGACTGGATTCGGATTCATCTCAGGAGGAGATAAAGACAAGGATAGATTCAGAATTCAGAAAATGGAGGACAAGAATAAATTCTCCGAATATAAAAATGCGCTCTGAAGCCGAGGAAATGCTTTCGATCATTTCACAGGCAAGGCGAGTACTATTGAAATGAGGTATTAGATGAAGCTGATAGGTATTGATTTAGGAACTACGAATTCGGCAATCGCCATGGTCAACGAGTTCGGCAAAGCTGAGATAATCCCGAATAAGGAAGGTGAGAGGATTACACCCTCTGTTGTTCTATTCGATGACGATCAGATAATAGTTGGGAGTATTGCCAAACAGTCCAGTGTGGCCGAACCTGACAGAACGGTTTCTTCGATCAAGTCCCAGATGGGATCTACAGACTATAAATTTGAGTATAAAGAGAACGAATATAAACCTGAAGATATTTCCGCAATGATAGTAAGAAAGCTTATTGAAGATGCTGAAAGCTTTCTTAACGATAAAATATCAGATGTAGTAATTACTGTTCCTGCTTATTTTAATGACAATCAGCGTAAGGCGACTATTGATGCGGGAAAGATATCGGGCGTGAATGTTACTCAGATCATTAATGAACCTACAGCGGCGGCACTTACTTACGGACTGGATAAAAATGTCGATCAGAAGATCCTTGTTTACGATCTGGGAGGAGGAACGTTCGATGTAACGATCATGCAGGTTAAGAATTCTGATTTCGACGTACTTGCAAGTGACGGTGACAGGCAGTTGGGCGGAAATAATTTCGATGAAAAACTGATGGTTTATCTTAATGATAAATTTAAGCAGCAGCACGATATTGATCTTTTCGAGGATCCGGTGCTTGTTCAGGATCTAAGGCTTAAAGCTGAAAATGCAAAAAAAGTACTTTCAACTAAATTAAGCACAACATTATACATTTCAGCGAAAGGGAAATCTTCAAGGATCACCGTCACAAGAAAACTATTTTCAGACCTGATAGCAGATTTCATTACCAGAACAGAACTGCTGATAAATGCCGTAATGACCGATGCCGGTCTTGAATGGAAAGATGTGGATCAGATACTGATGGTCGGTGGCTCTACAAGGATCCCGGCGGTTCACGATATGATCTTAAGAGTGACAGGAAAGAAACCTGCAACGCATGTTAATCCGGATGAGGCAGTTGCTCTTGGAGCGGCGATACAGGCCGGAATTACTTCGGCAAAAGATCAGAGCGAACCTGTCAACGATATGGTCAGGATGAAGTACGGCGCTATCAATGTATCGGATGTTACTGCCCATAGTTTCGGTGCTGTTACGCTTGACGAATTTGACAATAAAAGAAATGCCATCATCATACCGAAAAACAGTAAGATACCGGTCAGAAAAAGCCAGATATTTTATACTTCATCAGCGAACCAGACCCAGGTGAAGATGGTCGTTATACAGGGAGAGGACCCGGATCCTGAATTTTGTACGACCATAGGGACTACAACTCTTGACTTTCCGCCAAAACCGGAGAATTCACCGGTGATTTTTAATTATGAGTATGATATTAACGGTATAATTCATGCAACGGCAAAAGATCCTGACACCGGGAAGAAAAGCGAGATACAGATAGCCAGAGAAGGTTCACTTACTAATGAGCAGATAGTTGAAAAGAAAAAGAACCTGAACAATATGTTCCCGAGAAGAAGAGAATATGTGACGACTGAATCATTTACCGAAGATACTAATGATAAGCTGATTTCACAACAATCTGTAAAAAAAGATACCGGAGCAAGTCTTGTTAACGATGTGTTCGTAGCTACCGGCTTTACAGGTGACAGCGAGTCCTTTGACGAAAGTCAGGTATACAAAGCAAAAGACAGGCAGGATTCAGCTGATGAAGAAATACTTGCCAAGTCAGAAATGAATACTATTACAAGTGAAGATCTCAAAAAGGAAATTGAAGAAGAGTCGTCAATTCTTGACAGGACACTTTCACCCGACCAGATTTCAAAATCATCGGTCGAAGAACATGTTGATATAGATATTATTGATAACAGTAAATTCATTGAACGGTTTGATAAAGTGAATCCAGCCGACGTAAAACAGGAAGAAGTCATTGCTGAAACGAACTCTGCAGTTATAGAAGATGCTGAAGAATTGAATGAGGACGAGCAGATCGAGCAGATCGACGAGCAGATCGAATCAATGTTCGAGGATGAAATGCAGGCCATGCCATTAAATGAAAGTACTGGGAGTTATGACGAAACTCTTGAAGAAGTGGTTTCAGTAAACGATCCTTCACAAATTGAAGAACCCGAGACCGGATCCGGGGCAGAACCTGAAGATGAGGACGAACTGGACGATATGTTCGATTCGCTAGCGAAAGCTGAATCGGGAATTGTAGAGGATGAAGAAGTTACAGCAGATAAAGAGATAGAAGAAATTCAGCTTGCAGATATTGAAAAGAAACATGAAGATGATTTTGAGAATGTTTCCATGGAAGATTCTTCAATCTCCGAAAGCCAGTCTTTTGATGATGAACTTGACGAAATAGGTAAGTCGGAATTCATTATTGACAGGAGCGAATACCTCACTGATGAAGACATCCTCAGAATAAAAGAAGAGGGCAGTTTTAAAAGCGGAGTACAGGAACAGGATCTTCCTGTTGAACCGGATGAATCGTTCACGGAAGAAGAGGTCAATGAGCTCTTTTCTTCTAAAGACACAAAAAAAACTGAAAACAAACCCGTCGAAAAAGATAATAAAATAAATGTCGAGAAAGAAGAAGATTTGTCCGACTGGATTGATGATTAAAGGAGATATTAATATGCCTGACGCAAAAATATTACATACTATAATGGACGGTGTTAAGCTCGCTAAGACGATAAAACGTATTGCATCTGAAATAATAGAAAATGATAAAGGAGATTATCCTTTGGCGATCGTAGGACTTAAAACCAGAGGTGAATTTATCGCGAGAAGGATCTTTGACGAGATAAAAAAATCCGAAAACTCAAAGATCGAATTCGGCGTTCTGGATTCGACATTATTTCGGGATGATTTTCGTTCTAATCTTAAAGTGCCGAATTTCTCCGTTAATGATATTCCTTTCAGTGTAGACGGGAAAAAGATAGTAATTATTGATGACGTAATTTTTACAGGAAGAAGCGTTCTGGCGTCCATCAATGCTATAATGGATATGGGCAGACCTCAGGTAATCCAGTTTGCGGCAATAGTAGACAGAGGTCACAGAGAACTTCCTGTTTCGCCTGATTTTATTGGAGAAATCGTTAAAACACTGCCGACTCAGGAGATAAGGGTCAAGCTTACCGAGGTTGACAAAGAAGATGCAGTATATTTGGTTGAAAAGAATTAAAGCGATAGAAATATCGCTTTTTTTTTGTACAGATTATGATAATACAATTACATAAGAGGGAAAAATGGACGATACACTAAAAGGGAAGAAGCTGCTTAAAACGAAGCATCTTCTCGGCATAAAGGGAATGTGCAGGGAAGATCTTGATCTGATCCTTCAGACATCGGAGAGTTTCAAGCAGATACTTGAAACGCCGAACAAAAAGGTAGCGGCTTTGAAAGGAGTTACGGTAGTAAACATGTTCTTTGAGAATTCGACCAGGACGAAAATATCTTTCGAGATGGCTGAAAAAAGACTCTCAGCGGATGTAGTTAACTTTGCCGCTTCTTCATCTTCGCTCAAGAAAGGCGAGACGCTGATCGATACTGCCAAGAATATCGAAGCGATGAAGATAGACATGGTAGTGATGAGGCACAGCACTCCCGGAGCTCATAAGATGCTGATGGATAATCTGGATTCGATCATAATAAATGCGGGTGACGGAGCCCATGAGCATCCAACACAGGCGATCCTCGATCTTATGTCTATAGTTGAGAAGAAACCGAACCTGAAAGGGAAGCGTGTGACTTTAGTGGGAGATATCGTTCATTCCAGAGTTGCCATGTCCAACATTCACGCACTCAAACTTTACGGGGCTAAAGTACAGGTTTGCGGGCCTTCAACTCTGATACCAAAAGATATAGAAAAGATGGGAGTGGAAGTTACCTACGATCTGGATGAAGCGATAAGGAACTCGGATGTTATGAATATTCTAAGAATTCAGCTTGAAAGACATGTCGGAGCATCTTTCCCTTCTCTGAGAGAATATCATAATTACTGGGGAATTACGAATGAGAAGCTTGCCAGAGCGAAGAACGACATTCTGATACTGCACCCGGGCCCGATGAACAGAGGCGTCGAGATCGACGACGATGTTGCGGACGGCGATCATCAGGTGATACTGGATCAGGTACTGAACGGAGTCGCTTCAAGAATGGCGATCCTGTATCTTCTAAGCGCGAATATCGGAGGTGCGAAATGAAAAAAATGATCAATAATATAAGTTTATGCGAACCGCTTTACAAAACACTTCCCAAAAAACTTCTTATAAAAAACGGTACTGTAATAGATACATATTCTGAAAAAGAATCAGTAACTGACATTCTGGTATCAGGTGGAAAGATCGAGAAGATAGCTAAGAATATCAAAACCGAAAAAGGCTGTGAGGTGATCGATGCGACGGGATTATTCGTTTCTCCGGGATTTTTCGATATGCATGTTCACCTAAGGGAACCCGGCTACGAGCAGTCGGAGAACTTCGTTTCCGGAACGAACGCCGCAATGTCAGGCGGAGTGACCTCGCTCGCGGCAATGGCGAACACGACTCCCTGCATAGACAATAAGTTCGTGTTCAACGATATTCAGAGCCGGGTTAAAGGACTGCTTGTAAATGTTCACCAGATCCCCGCAGTAACTATAAAAAGAGAAGGAAAAGTTATCGTGGAAATGACAGAGCTGGTTGAAGCCGGTGCACTGGCATTTACGGACGACGGTAATGGTATACAGTCTTCAGAGACAATGAAAGGTGCTCTCGAATACGCAAAAATGTTCGGCACACCGATACTTGTACATCCTGAAGACCATTCATTTGTTGAAGGCGTAATGAACGAGTCACTATCCTCAACTGAACTTGGAATGTCCTACATTCCCGCGATATCCGAGAGTATAAATGTTGCCAGGGATATCGAGATCGCCCGTTATGTTGACGGGACTGTTCATTTTCAGCATGTAAGCGTTAAAGAAAGTGTTGAACTCATCAGAAAGGCGAAAAAGGAAGGACTTAAAATATCATGCGAAGTTACCCCACATCATTTCTCCCTGACCGATGATAAAGTCAGAACATTTTCTACAGATTATAAAATGAACCCTCCTCTGAGAACACAGGAAGACGTAGACTCGATACACAAAGCGCTTAAAGACGGAACTATTGATGTAATTGCTACTGATCACGCACCTCATCCGTCAGAAAAGAAAAATGTCGAATTCGATTTTGCTCCGTTTGGTGTCCTCGGGCTGGAAACGATGTTCTCTGCCGGTATAACATATCTGGTCAGAAAGAAAAAACTTAATCTGATGGAGTTCCTGAAGAAGATAACGGTGAACCCGAGAAAAGTCCTTAATCTTGAAGCAGACCTTATTAAAAAAGGCAGAATAGCTGAGCTTACGATCTTCGATAAGGATAAAAAGTGGAAAATAGACAGAAGACAGCTGAAATCTCTATCCTTAAACACCTGTTTCCACGATGAGACTCATTACGGCAAGGTATTGTATACAATAAATAACGGGAAAATTTATAAAGCTTAAATGGGTAACCTGATCTTAAAGGGAAAAGACGCAGTAACATGCGTCTTTTCTTTTGCATATAGAAACAATTAATATTAGATTGTATGATAACTAAAGGTCAAAGGTCATGAAGAATTTCGCGGTCATTGGGAATCCTGTCGGTCACAGCAGAAGTCCGGTGATCTTTAACAGTCTTTTCGACCGTTTCGGGATGGATTGTAATTACATCTCTGTAAGTACCGACAGTCCATACGATTGTACCGGGATGATAGAGAAATATAACTTTTCAGGTGTCAATGTTACTTCTCCCTTTAAAGAAGATGTGTATAAATTGATCAGGAATTCAGATGATGTCTCCAAAAAGATATGTGCCGTAAATGTAGTTCTGAACAGGAACGGCGCACTTTACGGAATGAATACCGATGTTTTCGGCGTAATGCATTCTCTGATAGACAATAATATAGATGTGAAAAGCAGAAAATGCGTAATACTCGGGGCCGGAGGCGCGGCCAGAGCCGCGATACAGGCGGTTTCAGAGCTGGGAGGAGATGTGTTCGTATGCAACAGAACAGACGTCAAAGCTCAAAATATTGCAAAACATTTCAATTGCGGTTTCCTCAAATATAGGGAGCTCAAAAGGAATCTTGCCGATGCTTTTCTGCTTGTCCTTACTGTGCCTGAAATATCAATTGATATAAAAGACGGGATTATGAGCACTATTGTTCTTAACGCAAATTACAGGGACGATTCACTGAGAAATTACTGCCGCAGATATATTGACGGCTATGAATGGCTTATCTACCAGGCAGTCAAAACTTTCGAACATTTCTTCGACAGAACAATTGATTCGGGAATGATAAAAAGAGATCTGATGCATTATACAGTAAAGAAAAACATCGCGATTATAGGAATGACAGGAAGCGGAAAAACAACATACGGGAAGATAATAGCGGACCACTACGGAGTGGAATTTTACGATACTGATTCTGAAATCGAATTAAAGAGAGGTATTGCTGTTGATGATATTTTCAGGCTTTATGGAGAAAATGAGTTCAGAAAAATTGAAGAAGTTGCTGTTAACGAAATATGTCAGAAAGAAGGGGAAGCGGTTATTGCAGTTGGTGCCGGAGCTTTGAATTCAGAGAAGAATCGCAGAATATTAAAGGGAAAATGCTATGTTGTAATGCTTGATATCAATACAGATCTGATCATTTCAAGGTTGAACGGACATGAAATATTAAAACGCCCCAAGCTGAAAAATGAAAATATTAAAGAAGTTCTGGAAATTATGTTCGATGAAAGGAAACAGAGTTATATGTCCTCCGCCGATCTTATTCTCAGTATAACTTCAGATGATCCTTATATAGAATCGGGAAAAATAATCAGGGAACTCGATGCCAGATAATATTATAATAGAACCGGGAACTGTATCGGGAAAAGTTGCTGCTTATCCGTCGAAAAGCCATATACAGCGCGCTCTTATACTTGGGCTTTTAAATAATAACGGCATTGAGATCGGGAATTATGGCGCGTCGGATGATTCGAAAGCGGTCCTTGAAGCAATAAGCGCTCTCGGTGCGGAAGTTAAATTCAAGAATAATATTTTATCAGTAAAAGGACTTGGAAAATTTACAAACTCGGAGATTTTCTGCAATGAATCCGGACTTTGCCTGAGACTGTTCGCTCCAATTTTAGCGCTTTCTGGAGAAGAATCCAGAATACGAGGTACCGAAGGACTTTTAAAGCGCGCGAACGGACATATTTCCGGGATACTGGGAAAAATTGGAGTTCAGTGCGTTCTGGAAAGAGATATTCTTAAGGTCAAAGGTCCCCTGAGGTCCGGGAGTATTAAAGTAGAAGATACTATAGGTTCCCAGTTGATTTCGGGGCTTCTGTTCGCACTTTCAAAAGTTCAGGGTGACAGTTGTATAGAATTAGTAAATCCTGTCAGTTTCCCTTATATAAAAATGACTGCTCAAATATTGAACCGGTTCGGCGCAGGGATCACGATCGAAGATAAAGAAAATATTTATATAAAAGGACGATGTGAATTCATGAACGGCAAATTGACAATAGAAGGTGACTGGTCGTCCGCTGCGTTCTTTCTTGTTGCCGGTGCTGTATCGGGTAAAGTAACAGTAAGCGGATTAGATAGGGAAAGTGTTCAGGCGGACAAGGATATATTGAGGTATCTTGAGAACGCCGGTGCAGAAGTTAGTTCCGGGAACGGAAGTGTTACTGTACGCAAGTCAGATTTAAAGGGCTTTACCGCAGACGTGCGTGACTGTCCGGACCTTTTTATCCCTCTGGCAGTACTTGGACTGAATTGTGAAGGAGAAACAAAATTATTTAATTATAACAGATTGAGATACAAGGAATCTGACAGGCCTTCGGCCCTCATTACCGAGCTCAGGAAAACAGGAGCTCGAATAGGGATTAGAGATGATCACATCTCAATAAAAAGATCTGTCCTAAGATATGAAGAATTAGATACTTATAATGATCACAGGCTTGCAATGGGTTTTTCAGTCGCGGCCCTTAATTCTGAAAAAGGCCTTATTGTCAAAGGTCCCGCCTGTGTTAATAAATCATTTCCTTCGTTCTTTGAATCATTAGATCACTTACGGAGAAAATAATATGAACAGTTTCGGCAGATTATTCAGGATTAGTATTTTCGGAGAATCTCACGGTGAAAGTGTTGGAGTTATTATAGACGGCTGTCCTCCCGGTATCAGGATGGAAATTGAGGATTTTACCGTAGACTTAGATAGAAGGAAGCCGGGTATTCAAGGAACGACCGGGAGGCATGAAAGCGATATTCCTCTTATCAAAAGCGGTATATACAACGGATTTACAACAGGAACTCCAATTTTAATCGAGTTTAATAATAAAAATAAGAATTCGGCTGATTATGAGCAGTTCAGATCAGTTCCACGGCCGGGACATGTAGATTTTATAGCTGAAAAGAAATTTTACGGATTTAACGATCCGAGAGGTTCCGGTCATTTTTCCGCCAGGCTTACAGTCGGGCTCGCGGCAGCCGGTGTGATCGCCAAGAAAATACTTAAAGAAGTGAGTATAAACGCAAGACTTATCGAAGCCGGAGGGTCTTCAGATATTGCAGGAAAGGTCGCTGAAGCGGAAGCTGAAAATGACAGTATCGGCGGGATAATTGAATGCATAATTGACGGCTTACCAGCAGGTATAGGTGAACCTTTCTTCGATTCGGTTGAGTCTGTTCTGTCGCATATAATATTTTCAATACCGAGCGTTAAAGGAATAGAATTCGGAAAAGGATTCGGAACCGCTTCTATGAAAGGCAGTGCATATAATGACCATATAGTAAATGATTCAGGAAAAACAGACACAAATAACTGCGGGGGAATAACAGGTGGTTTAGCTAACGGGAATCAGATAGTTTTCAGAACCGTTTTCAGACCTCCTTCATCAATTCTTAAAACTCAAAGGGCTTATAATTTTGTAACCTTCTCTGAAGATGAACTGTCCATTACAGGTAGGCATGATGTATGTCCGGCGGTAAGATCATCAGTTATAGTTGAAGCGGCCGCTGCGGTAGCATTATGTGATCTTTATCTTTTGCACGGATTGCGGGAACAAAATAAAAATTAAATTTAATTTGCATTAAGCTGTATCTTATGCTTATATTATTAAAGGTATGCATATTTTTATAATTAATAGCGGGGGGTAGCGCTATGAAGCTGAAAAGTATATTTGTTGTCACTCTGGCAGTTTTTTTGTTATCATGCGTTAAAGAGGATAAATCTTCAGTAAAAGCACTGGCAGTATCGGTTAAAGACTGGTCAAGTCCGGAAAAGATCGATCCGATGGATAAAAATATAGGTGATTTCCTTGAGAAGGATCTCAGGGACTACATGATCACGGCAGATCAGGCTTACTGGGCGAAAGATTACAAAAAAGCGGCTCAGAATTATCTTTATATTTTAAGCCATAATGCTTACGACATTATCGCGACTTACAATCTTGCCTGTACATATGCTCTTATGAAAGAACCTGAACTGAGCTCTAAATTTCTTTTCAGGGCGATAGATCTGGGTTTTGTGGATTTCAATTATCTTAAAAAGGATCCTGATTTCGAGACTGTAAGAGGAATGCCGGTATTCGATGCCGCTATAGACAGTATTGGGCAGATGATCAAGAATCTGGGAGATGATATTGTTATTGAATCTAAGACACTTCTTAAATGCCGGATAACAAAACCGCTTGCTTTCTATCCTGACAAACCATATACTGCAGTTATAGCGCTGCATGCTCATTCCAGTAATCAGAACCAGATGGTGAAGATATGGAAGCATTTCGATATGCCGGAATTTATTTTCGTTGTTCCTCAGGCAACTTACGGTGTTCAGATCGGTCTGGCGAACGAGTATAGATGGAACATTGATGAAATGCAGGAATCCGTAATTGAAAAATCAGAAGAAATAAGTGTTAATTATATAAAAGATCTGATAGCTGAAGTAAAGAAAAGATATAATGTCAAAGAAATTTATCTTCTGGGACTGCATCAGGGAGCGACGACCGCAATGGATATTGCTTTCAAGAATCCGGACCTTATAAAGGGTGTGGTCGCATTCGGACCGGATTACGATGTTAATAAACTTGATGACAAAACTATCGAGAAGTCGAAGAATGTAAAGTTTTTTGTTGTTTCGAGCCCTAAGGACATATATGTACAGGATGATAAGTGCGAACTTATAAAATCCAGATTGACTTCCATGGGCTATGATATTACATATAAACAAATAGACTCTGAATTTTCTATTTCTAAGGCAAGTCTCAAAGAGTCCGAAAAATGGTTCTTGGGTAAATAATCTCACTCTTATATTCGGGGGTTGAATGAAAAAGCAGGTTAAAGACCTTGAAAAAGTACTAGATAAAACTAACGGTAAGGAAAAATTTAAGATTCTTACTCAACTTTCTGAAGTTTACGAAAAGATCTCAATTAATAAGAGTATCGAATATGCTCTAGATTCTCTGGAACTTTTACATAATGTAAAAGGGAATCCGAAAAAAGCCGAAGTTTATATTAGGCTCGGTGACCTGTATAAAGCTGTCAACGAATATGATAAAGCGCTTACTTATTATCAGACCGGACTGGAACTGTCAAAATCCGTGCGTAACGATAAAAAACGATCCGAATTCCTGAACAGTATCGGAGAAGTAAGTTTCAGACTGACGAATTATGATCAGGCTCTTGAATTCTATCTCAAATCGCTGAAGATCAGAGAGGAGATCCATGATAAAAAGGGGATCTCAGATTCTCTCAATACTGTCGGGAATGTTTATTTTCAGCTGAAGAATTATAATAAAGCGCTGGACTATTATCAGCAGTCCCTGAAGATACGCCTTGAACTAAAAGATGAAATTGCTATTGCAAAATCATATAATAATATCGGTAATATGTATTCGATCCTTAAAGATTATCAGAAATCTCTCGATTATTATAATGATGCTCTTAAGTTGTATCTCGAAGGAGGAGAAAAGAAGCTTGTATCGTCTGTATACAATAACATCGGAATAATTTATAGAGAGACAGGTGATCACAAGCATGCTCTTGAAAGCTTTAAGAAATCTCTTCAGATAGCCAAAGAGCAGGACCTTTTATATAACATTGCGAATACTTCCAACGAACTTGCAAGAACATATTTTGAAGCAAAGAAATTTAAAGAAGCTGAAGAACATCTGAATACCGCGCTAAGACAGGCCAGGATATTAAGTGCAAGAAATGTCGAACAGGAAAGTTACCAGATATTTTCAGAACTTTACTTCGAGAAAGAAGATTTTAAGAAAGCTTACAGTTATTACAAGCAGTTCGCCGATCTGAAAGACTCAATATACGGAGAACTTTCAGGAAAAATCGCAGAGATTCAGTCAAGATATATCGCTGAACAGAAAGAGAAAGAGGCTGAAATATACAGGCTCAAGAATGTGGAAATGGCAAAATACATTAAAGATCTGCAGAAAGCCAATGATATAATCAAAAAGAAGAACAGAGAACTCACAGAAGCGTATTTGAAACTTGATCTCCTGGCAAGAACCGATCCGCTTACAAGATTATCAAACAGAAGAGATATTCTGGATAAGATCAAATATGAAGCACTGAAATTTGAAAGGAGCGGCGAGAAATTCGTTCTCGTAATATCGGATATTGACAATTTTAAGACTTTTAATGACAGTTACGGTCATGACTGCGGAGATTTTGTACTTGTAAATCTGGCGAATCTTATGCGGTCAGTGCTCAGGAAACAGGACTGTATCGGAAGGTGGGGAGGTGAAGAGTTTATATTTCTTATGCCGAAAACGGACCTTGAAGGAGGTTCTATGGTTGCAGAAAAAATAAGAAAGAAAATTGAGAATGAAACTTTCTATTACAGGGACATAAAACTGAATATTACTATGACCTTCGGGGTTAATGTTTATGATGCCCTAATGGACATTGATTACTGTATAAATAAGGCTGACGAAGCGCTTTATCAGGGGAAATCGAAGGGCAAGAACTGTGTTGTCAGATCAGATGAAATAGATTAGATACTCGATGAAAATGAAAGAAAATAGAAATTTATCAGCAATACTGAACGATCGTACTGACGCAGACTTCCGCAAGCTTGAGTCCGAGTATAAAAAAGGTATAAATGACACCAGTTCAGTTGTGAGGTTCTCTTCACTAATTAATCTGGGAAGTCTTTATCTGGAATCAAAAATGTATCAGGAATCTGAGGCATATCTTTTAAAAGCACTTGAAGTAAAAGCGGGAAAGGCTGTAAAATCTAAATTATCAGTGGCTTATAAGAATCTCGGAACCGCTAATCTTAAACTGTTCAAACTTCCCGAATCAGAGAAGTATTATATCGAAGCTTTAAAGATCACACCGAAGAACAACAAGAGAATAGTCTCATTCATATATAGCGGTCTGGGAGATGTTTATACTAAAATGACCCGAATGAATGAAGGGCTGGAATATTATTTTAAATCACTTGAACTGAGAGAGAAATTAAAAATATGGAAAGGAATATCTCAGATACTGAATAAAATAGGGGTGAATTATTTTTATCAGAGCAATTATGATAAGGCTCTTGAATTCATAAGCAGATCGCTGAAGATTAGAGAAGAAAGACATGAAAATGCAGAATTGATTGCGGACTGTCTGAATAACATCAGTCTTACTTACTTTCATAAAGGCGATTACCCTAAAGCTCTTGATTATGGTACTAGAGCTCTCAGTATTTATGAAAGATCGGGAAGCAGTGAAAATCAGGGAATGTCATATAATAATCTTGGACTGATATATTTTGAAATGTCACTATTCTCTCAAGCTCTCGAATGTCAGTTCAAGGCTCTTAAATTAAAAGAACATTCTGATAATAAACCTTTAATAGCGAATTCATTATCAAATTTAGGAATGATCTTTTCAAGAATTTATAATCTTGAAAAAGCTCTTGAATATTCAATGAAAGCGCTTGAACTCAGGAAATCTGTAGATGACAAGCGGGGAATTGCAAGTTCTTATAATGAGATCGGCCGTATCTATGATAAAATGAATCAGTTTGATAAGGCTATCAGTTACTTTGAAGATTCAATTAATATGAGAAGGGAAATGAATTTTCTTTCCGGTCTTGCTTTATCACTTGAGAATCTTGGAATGGTATATTTTAAGCTGGAAAAATTTCAGGAATCCAAGAGTATTCTTTTTGAAGCTAAAAATATAGCTGAAGAGCTTAAAGAGAACAAAACCGTATCGGGAATTTACAGAAATATTGCGAACCTGTATCTCAATCAGAATAAGTACGATGAAGCTTTGTTTTATATAAAAAGATCGTATGAAATAGCAAAATCACATGATCTTAAAGATAAATTAAGGGATGCAAATAAAATGTTTTCCGAAATATACGGCAGAAAAAATAATTTCAAGAAAGCTCTCGGATATTATGTGCTCTATTCAAAACTGAACGAAGAGATTCTGAACATTACCAAACAGCATGAGATCAATAACATTTCCCAGAAATACGAAAATTTCAGAAAAGAAAGAGAAAGTGAATTCAACAGACTAAAAAATATTGAACTGGTAAGAGTTAATAAAGAACTAAGAAGATCAAAAACAGAACTATTGAAATCTAATTCCGCCAAAGATAAATTTTTTAATATTATCGCTCATGATCTGAAAAATCCGTTCTCTATACTTTATACGACTTCTGAGCTTCTGATAACGTATTTTGACGAACTGACAGTAATAAAACAGAAAGAATACGTGAAAACTATTAACACTTCCACACTTCACCTTCTCAAGTTAATAGAAAATCTTTTGGAGTGGTCAAGAACGCAGAGCGGTCTAAAGCAGTTCAATCCCGAGAATTTCAATCTGAGTAACAGCCTCGGATCATGTATTGAACTTATCAGGCCAAGTGCGGAAGTCAAAAAAATATCCGTGAAAGCTGAGATCCCGGATGATCTAATGATCTATGCAGATAAGAATATGCTTAAGACAGTTATTCGTAACCTGCTGACCAATGCTGTGAAATTTACGAGACAAAACGGTACGGTTTCAGTAATGTGTGAAGTCTCGGAAGGTAAATTCACTCTAAAAGTTGCTGATACAGGAGTGGGTATAAAGAAAAAAGATATATCAAAGATATTCGCGATTGACAAGCATTTTGTCACCAATGGTACTGCCAACGAAAAAGGCACGGGAATAGGCCTGATACTATGCCGTGAATTTATCGAGAAACATAAGGGAAAAATGATAATAGAGAGCAAATTCAGAAAAGGAAGCACTTTCGGTTTTGAGATCCCTGTTAAATAGATCACTCGCCTTCGGTCTTTTGCTCTTCAGGTTTTTTCTCTTCTTCTTTTACAAAATCTCCAAGACCTTCATGTTTTTTTACAGCGTCCAGTTGTTTTTGTGATCCTGACAACTGTTTGTTTTTCTGAGTTTCAAGAAAATCGACCGGATTTTTAAGAGTTCTTACCATATAATCAGATAGATCCTTAACAAGATTCTCTGTGCCTGTTCCTAATATTCCATATGTAAGCTTATATGTCTTCGGAGTTATCAACTTGTCTGAAAATTTATGTAGTACAGGTAACGTGTAAAGTAATGTGAAGATAACTGAATAGATCATTATAGTTTTCAATGCCGAAAAGATATAAGTTATTACTTTTCCTGTAGTTTTCGGTACTCTTTTTCCCAGTTCTATGATCCGCTGACCTACAGCTGAATTGAATATAAAAAACGCAAGAATAACCAGTAAAATATATGAAGCATAATTAGCAAAGCTTTGATTGGATATGAAATTTTTCAATAGTTTTGAAAGAATAGGATAAAATCCTCCGGCAATCCTTACGACGATCAGGAAGCCTATGGCAAAATTCATGTCTTCAGTACAACCTTTTGTCGTTGCTTTTGGAAGTGTTGAAATCAGCATTAAGATCAGAATAATGTCAAATATCATTAGTAAACTCCATTTTAATAATACTTAAAGCAAGTATAATGACTGTAAAATAAAACTATTTTACCCTCAAGTCAATATCTTAAAAGTTAATTTTTAAGGTTTCTCTATAATGAAAGTCGCAGGACCGTTGTTTATTAAATTTATTTCCATATGAGCTCCGAAAACACCCTGAGTAATATTTATTCCCGTCTGTTTAAGTGCGGTGATGAAAGAATTATATATCTTTAAAGCTTTTCCCGGAGGTGCCGATGATGAAAAACCCGGACGTCTTCCTTTCGAGGTGTCAGCGTAAAGTGTGAATTGTGAAACAGCTGCGATATCTCCTCCGATATCTTTTACTGACAGATTCATTTTACCACCGGCGTCATCGAATATCCTAAGGTTGGTGATCTTGTCAATAAAATAAGGAATTATATCTTCATTGTCATCAGTACTTATACCTATGAAAAGAAGAAGTCCTTTTCCTGATGATGAAGTAATATTTTTTTCGATCTTGATATGGACTTCATCAACTCTCTGAACCAGAATTCTCATGAATTTTTTCCTTGTAATTTCATTGTTAATTCCACATAATGTAATGTATAAAAGATCAAAGGACAAGAAAACATGAAAAGAAAAAAAATCGATCAGGATGATTTCAGTACGGAGATTTTTAAGTTGTGGGGAAAGCAATGGCTGCTCCTGACAGCGGGGGAGCTTGATCATAATGCGTTCAACTCTATGACGGTAGCATGGGGCAGTATCGGAATAATGTGGAACAGGCCTTTTGTACAGGTTGTCGTAAGACCGACAAGATACACTATGAATTTCATTGAAAAATTCGATACATTTACGATATGTGCGTTCAGCGAGGAATTCAGGGATAAACTCTCTTATTTCGGAAGAGTAAGCGGAAGGGATGAAAACAAAACGGAACTGTCCGGTTTGAAAGTAATACCTTCCATTACAGTATCATGTCCTGCTTACGACGAAGCGGAATTGATAATCGAATGCAGAAAAATATACGCTTCGCGATTTTCGCCGTCGGAATTTGCCGATCCTTCCATCGAAAAAAACTATTCAGGCAGCGATCATCATTTTATATACTATGGGGAAGTTTTAAGAATATCAGGCACTAAAAAATATAGGAGAATTTAAGAAATTAATGTTTAAACCTGATATATTTAATCTTGACTAAAAGATGATATTTTGTTATTTTTGCTATTTCATAAAAACGCGCAGGCAACGATGTTAGTTTCTCTAAAAATATGCTATAAAGATCAAACAGTTCTTAAGACCGCCTTTCAGGGCGGTTTTTTGCTTAAAAAATGAGGTGGATGTCATGGAAAAAATAATGGAAACAGGATTAACTTTCGACGATGTGCTTCTTCTGCCAAAGAGAAGCAGGATTAAACCGTCTGAGGCTGATACAACGACTTATCTCACAAAGAACATAAAGCTTAACATTCCCATTATTTCCGCTGCGATGGATACGGTATCCGAATATCAAATGGGTATCGCTATGGCCAGAGAGGGCGGTATGGCTGTAATTCATAAAAATATGTCTCCGGAAGATCAGGCTATTGAAGTTGACAAAGTAAAAAGATCCGAAAGCGGAATGATAACAGATCCGGTCACGATCGGTCCCGAGGCTCAGCTGAAAGAAGTGTTCAAACTTATGGAGCAGTTCTCTATTTCAGGAGTTCCGGTAGTGGAAGGAACTAAACTTGTCGGAATTATTACCAACAGAGATATCAGATTCGAATATAAAGATAATATCAGGGTTAAGGATATAATGACCAAATGCCCTCTGGTCACAGCCAAGGAGGGCACATCGCTGGAGGAAGCTAAATTCATTCTGCAGAAGAACAAGATAGAGAAGCTTCCGATAGTCGACGGGGAGTATAATCTGAAAGGGATGATCACTTTTAAGGATATCAAAAAGAAAGAGAATTTCCCCAATGCCTGTAAAGACAGCGCCGGAAGACTTAGAGTAGCTGCGGCAATATCGGCGAACGGCGACGACAGAAGGATAAAACTTCTGATGAACTCGAAAGTCGATGTCATAGTTATTGACAGCGCTCACGGACATAACGAAGATATCGCAAAAGAGATCAGAAGGATAAAGAAAAAATATAATGTTGAGATCATTGCCGGGAATATAGCTACAAGTGAAGGAGCGGAAGCGCTGATCAAAGCAGGAGCGGACGCAGTCAAGGTAGGGATAGGCCCGGGATCAATATGTACGACCAGAGTAGTGGCCGGAGTCGGGGTCCCTCAGATAACAGCGATCCAGAACGCCGTGAAAACCTGTAAGAAATACGGCATACCGGTCATCGCGGACGGAGGTATCAAGTATTCAGGCGATATAGCAAAAGCTATAGGAATGGGCGCGGACTGTGTAATGCTCGGATCAATGCTGGCGGGAACTGATGAAGCTCCGGGCGAAATGATCCTGTTCGAAGGTCGGCAGTTCAAAGCATACAGGGGTATGGGTTCGATCGGAGCAATGAGAAAAGGTTCTGCGGACAGATACTTCCAGATCGCATCCACAAAATTCGTACCTGAAGGGATAGAAGGAAGGATACCTTACAAGGGAAAAGTCGCAAATACGATCTATCAGATGGTGGGCGGACTCAGACAGGCGATGGGATACTGCGGTGTAGGCAGTATTTCTGAAATGAAAGAAAAAGCGCAATTCATCCGAATGACGCATGCAGGACTGATAGAAAGTCATCCTCATGATGTGCAGATCACAAGAGAGGCACCGAATTACGAGATAAGGCACTAAGAACAATTTTACGGGATTAAAATATGGCGGATTTCAAAAAAACAGCTATACCTGTTACAAGAGAGGAAGATTATCCTCAATGGTATCTCGAGGTTATAAAAGCAGGCGAACTTGCGGAAAACAGCGATGTGAGAGGCTGTATGGTAATTAAACCGTGGGGTTATACTATATGGGAGAATATGCAGAGAGAACTCGACCAGATGTTCAAGGACACAGGTCACGTAAACGCGTATTTTCCGCTTTTCATACCGCTCGAATACCTTCAGCAGGAGGCGGATCATGTCGAAGGATTTGCCAAGGAATGTGCAGTCGTAACGCATCACAGGCTTTCGGTCAATGAAGACGGGAAGCTCGTTCCGGACGGGAAACTGGAGGAACCGCTCATTGTCAGGCCGACCAGCGAGACCATTATCGGCGCTTCTTATGCTAAATGGGTCAATTCCTACAGGGATCTTCCTATCCTCATAAACCAGTGGGCCAACGTCGTCCGCTGGGAGATGAGAACAAGACTTTTCTTAAGAACAGCAGAATTCCTCTGGCAGGAAGGACACACCGTACACGCGACTCAGGAAGAGGCGATGGAAGAAACCTACAAAATGCTGAACGTTTATAAGGAATTCGCTGAAAAAGTACTTGCTCTGCCTGTCATTGAAGGCGAA
>QKDR01000101.1 GCA_003252515.1 Candidatus Delongbacteria bacterium
TAATAAAATAATTAACGGGTTGAAAAATGACCTGCAACTTGAAATAAGATAGAGGATGCGCCTTATGGATTATAACGACATTAAGGAAAAGATCACCCTTGCCGCCAAAAAGATCAAACAGCTTCAGGGTGAACTTAAAGAAAAAGACTCAAAGCTTGAAGAACTTGAAAACGAGATCTCCGAACTGAAAAAAGACAACAGAGATCTTACAGAAGAGAATGAAAAGATCAGAAAAGAGAACGAAAAATTATCGAAAGACAATCAGAAAGTGGTCAGCGAAATAGAGGACAAACTTGCTGAACTCGACGCGCTTTTTGCGGACGATGCACCTGAAGAAAAACCTAAAGCTTCAAAAAAAGAGGAAAAAAAGGAAGAGAAGAAGAAAGCCGAGGAGAATACGGACGTTGAATCCGAACTCGAAGAGCTCAATAAACTTCTCTAAAAACCGTTTATGACATCGTCGTTCAAAGTAAATATTCTCGGAGAGGAATTTTCCGTAAAAGTGAACACCGATCAGGATGATTACACCAGGGATGTTGTAAATCACGTGATCGCGAAGATGGAGGAGGTCAAGAACGCGACGAATGAGAATTCGACTAAAAGGATCGCGGTACTTGCAGCTCTGAACATCACGGCTGAATTTCTTAAACGGGACAGATCGTACAGGGACAACTTAAATGATATAGAGAAGATACTCGGTGATATCGGTCTCTGAACATCCGAATAAACGTTCCGGCTCTTTAATGTAGTAGTATCAAAAAAATAAAATAAGGGTTTCGCAATGACATATCGTAACATAATGCCTCCTCCGATGAAAAACTCGGCCCTTTTCAGGGTAGTGGACTATGAAAATACGGTTGAAACGATCCCCAACTTACCAAGGTAAGCTGCTTCTACTTTACAAGAGCCGGACATTTTTTACCGCAAAACGACATAAAGTTCATAATTAATATAAATCCAAGGAGTATTGAGAATGACACCGTACATTTATTTACTGATATCCCTGCCGGTCGGGATTGTGATCGGAGTTCTATTTTTTAAGTGGAGAACTGAAAGCAAGATAGGAAGAGCAAAGAATCACGCGGAGCAGATAAGGTCGGAAGCAAGAAAGGAAGCTGAAGTTATTTTAAAAGACGCGCAGGCCAACGTTTTAAAAGAAGAGATCAAGCTCAAAGATCAGCTGTCTAAAGAAAAGGACAAATTCGAAGAGGAAATAAGAAAAAAGGAAAATGAGATACACAAAGAACAGCTTCAGCTCAAGGACAAGGAAAACACGATTAAGCAGCAGTTCGACGAAATGGGCAAAAAAGAGAAGGAGCTGAGAAGCAAGGAACAGTCCGTAGAAGACAAGAAAAAACATCTTGAGATTAAACAGGAAGAAGTTGACCTGAAACATAAGGAAGCTCTTGAAAAACTTCAGAAAATATCGGGACTGACGAAAGAAGAAGTGATCGAAGAACTTAAGAATCAGCTTATAAACGACGCCAAGAACAGTGTGGCGAAGATAATCAAGGAAATTAAAGACCAGGCCAGGGATACGGCTGACAAAGAAGCGAAGAACATCGTTGTTGAAGCGATACAGAGGACCGCAGCCGACCACAGCGCTGATACGACCCTTTCTGTCATCAACCTTCCCAACGACGAAATAAAAGGCAGGATAATCGGAAGAGAAGGAAGGAACATCAGATCGTTCGAGCAGGCAACCGGTATTGAGGTCATAGTCGACGATACGCCGGGAGCTGTCGTTCTTTCGGGGTTCGACCCCTACAGAAGGGCGATCGCGAAAAACGCTCTTGAAAGGCTGATCCAGGACGGCAGGGTACACCCGGGCAAGATAGAGGAGATAGTCGAGAAATCCAAGAAAGAACTTGAAAAAGAAATTAGAGAGCTTGGTGAAAATACGTGCATGGACCTTGCTGTTCATAATCTTCATCCCGAGCTTATTAAACTTATAGGAAGACTGAATTACAGGACCAGCTACGGTCAGAACGTTCTGCTCCACTCCATAGAATGCGCGAAGCTTTGCGGTCTGATGGCGGCGGAACTGGACTTCGACGTTAAACTTGCGGTGAGAGCCGGACTTCTGCATGATATCGGTAAAGCGATAGACCAGTATCAGGAGGGAACTCACGTCGAGCTCGGGATCGAGCTGGCTAAGAAATACAAGGAACACAAGATCATAATCAATGCTATAGCCGCACATCATGAGGACGCTCCGATCATGCATCCGATTGCCGCTCTCGTTATGGCCGCAGACGCTATCTCGTCATCCCGTCCGGGCGCAAGAAGGGAAACGCTGGGCAATTACCTGCAGCGCCTTGAGAAGCTCGAAGCTGTCGCAATGGGTTACGACGGCGTGACCAAGTCATACGCAATACAGGCCGGCCGCGAGATCAGAGTGCTCGTCGAGAACGAACAGGTGGACGACGCAAGAGCCGATATGCTCGCGAGCGACATCGCCGAACATATACAGAACGAGATGAAATATCCCGGTCATATAAAAGTGACGGTAATAAGGGAATACAGGGCGAGCAGTATAGCAAAATAAGGGGCCTATGGAAACCAGGATACTATTTATAGCGGACGTCGTCGGAGAGCCGGGGATGAACATTCTTGAAAAGGCGATGCCGAAACTGAGGCTGCAGTACAGGCCTGATCTGGTAATCGTCAACGGAGAGAACACGCGCGCCGGCAAGGGACTTTCAGAAGGGCTCGCGAAGAAATATTCTCAGCTCGGGGTCGATGTTATCACCAGCGGGAACCATATCTGGGATTTCGCGCAGTTCCACAACACTCTTAAAAATCCCGCTTACAGTTACATTATCAGACCGATGAACTATCCTGAAGGCGTTCCGGGCAGAGGCAGCTATATCGCGACAGCTTCCAACGGCGTAAAAGTGTGCGTGATAAATCTTCAGGGAAGAACTTTCATGGCGCCCATCGACTGTCCGTTCAAAGGGATCAGGGAGCATATAACAAAGATAAATTCCCAGGCTAAGATCACTTTTGTTGACTTTCATGCGGAAGCGACTGCGGAAAAGATCGCTATGGGCAGATATCTGGACGGTTATGCTACGGCTGTTGTCGGGACTCATACGCACGTTCAGACGGCTGATGATGAAATACTGCCGGGAGGAACGGCTTTCATTACAGATGCCGGAATGACCGGACCGTTCGACGGCGTGATCGGGATGAAGACCGAGACCGCTTTGAACAGGTTTAGGTTCCAGACACCTTTCAAATATGAAGCCGCGGAAAATGACGTCAGGTTCAACGGGGTATTCATAGTGGCAGATTCAGATACCGGCAAAGCCATGTCAATAGAGAGGATCAGCTTCAAAGAAAAGGACATTTAACCAACGGAGGTATTTATGCGAAGATCTGCACTTTATCTGACTTTCTTCGTTCTGACAGCATTCGGAATGAGCCTGTTCAGCGGAGATCCCGAAATACCCGCGGGAGATAAAGAAATAATGAACAGAACTCCTACGGAAGGGAACAACCTTTTCATGGTCAAAAGCTATAAATTATTATCAGAATTAAAAGACGGCAATATATTCTTTTCACCATTCAGCATTTCATCTGCACTTGGAATGACTTATGCGGGAGCTGCCGGCAAAACGGAAACCGAGATGGGAAGAGCGCTTGAATTCCCGGGGAACACCGTTGCTTTTCATGAGAGCTTCGGGAATCTTACGAATAGTATAAACGAAGTATCGAAAAAAGGTTATCTGGATCTTTCGGTCGCCAACAGTCTGTGGCTTGCGGAAGGTTACAAGTTCACTGAAGGGTTCCTTAGAACGAACAAGACCTTCTACAAAACAGAAATGACAAACCTGAATTTCGCAGAACCGGAAAAAGCCAGGAAAACTATAAACAACTGGGTGGCGGAAAAAACGAAAGACAAAATAAAAGATCTTATACCTGAAGGTATTCTTGACGCACTTACCAAACTCGTATTGACGAACGCGGTTTATTTTAAGGCCGAATGGTCGGAACAATTCAAAAAAAGCAGTACGGAGGAATCGGATTTCTTCACTTACGGAAAAACTGTAAGGACCGATATGATGAGCCAGAAGAAAAGATATAATTACATGGAGAACGATGAGCTTCAGTTCCTAGAAATGCCTTATAAAGGCGGCGACGCTTCGATGTTCGTTCTTCTTCCCAAAAAGAAAGACGGCCTCAGAGATATCGAGAAAAAGATCACATGGGCTGAGATCGCGAAATATACGCAGTCACTTCAGTCTAAAGAAGTTGAAGTGTTCTTTCCGAAATTCAAGATGTCTCTGGAATATGAGCTTAGCGACCTTATGAAGAAAATGGGCATGTATGAAGCTTTTTCAAAAGCGGCTGACTTCTCTAAAATGACAGGAAATAAAGAACTTTATATCTCCGCCATCATCCATAAAACTTTCATCGCGGTCGATGAAGAGGGTACCGAAGCTGCAGCGGCAACGGCGGTCGTAATGAGGATGAAATCACTTCCTCCTCCGCAGGACTATGAAGTTTTTATAGCCGATCATCCGTTCTTCTATTTCATAAAAGAGAAAAGTACCGGAACAGTTCTGTTCGCCGGAAGAGTTGTCGACCCAAGCAAAAAATAAATGCAGCCTCAAAAAAAAGACAGATCTCCTTTGATCCGGTTAGCGAGAGATAACGAACCTGAAATATTAAGACTTCCGGAGAACTATCAGGATTATTTTCAGGACAGACCGGCGACCGTTACAGCTGAGGAATGGACTAAGGCTTTCAGTAATGACAGGAATATTATCACGATCGACGTCAGGTCAGAAGCCGAATTCGGGGAAGACCACCTTCCCGGATCAATAAATTTCCCGATACTGGACAATACTGAACGCGATGAAGTCGGGTTCCTGTACAAACAGGTATCGCCCAAAGCCGCGCTTTACAGAGCTTTGCAGGCTGCCGACGCGAAAAAAGATAAGATCAGAGAATTCTGCGAAGAATTTGCAGGTAAAGATATATACGTTTACTGCTGGCGCGGAGGAGGCAGAAGTTCTGCGGCATGTCATTATCTCTCTGAACACGGTGTGAACTGTATAAAGATCGGAGGCGGATATAAAGCATACAGACACGAGATATACAAGCTCTTTTACGAAGATCCTAGTTTAAATTTTATCGTACTTGCCGGTCTCACAGGATGCGGTAAAACGCAGATCATCGAGAAGCTGACAGGAAAAGTCCCCGTATTCGACATTGAGAAAGCAGCCGGGCACGCTTCCAGCCTTTTCGGACACATCCGGTTCGAGGTCATGACGGACGACATTCCTCAAAACCAGCTCCAGTTCGAGAACAGATTATTCGAACAGGTACTGACATCGCCGGACAGATCCCTTCCCTTCATCACCGAGAGTGAAAGTAAAAAGATATCCACTTTCAACATACCAGACAAACTTTACGCGAGGCTTCTTGAATCCCCTGTGATTGAGATAGTTTCCGATCTTTCAAAAAGAATCGAGCGCATAAAAGCGGAATATTTTTCGGACGGGATAGAAAGAGCGTATAGAACTGTGGAAAAGTCCGATTTCCTTATGAAAGTGCTCGGTCATGAGAAAATAGCCGGACTGCTGAAAATGCTTACGGAAGGCAGGATAGGCGAGTTCTGCGAATGGTTCTTATCAGAATATTACGATAAAAGATACGCCACTAAATTCAAGAACGTCATAGCAAGAGTCGAGCATAACGAACTTGAACAGGCGGCTGAAGAAGTTTCTAGTACAATAAAGAAAAAAATTTAATAAGAGCTGCCGATGGAGTATACCCGATTTATTGTAGACATTGCTAAGCACATTTATCTCCCTTCTTTTCAAACTCAACCGGACTCATATACTCTATAGAAGAATGCCTCCTTTCCCTGTTGTAAAACACCTCGATGTACTCGAAGATACAAGTTTTGGCTTCCTCATAAGTCTTAAAATATCTTTCATTAAGCACTTCTGACTTGATTGTTTTAAAGAAAGATTCGGCGCAGGCATTATCCCAGCAGTTGCCCTTTCTGCTCATACTCTGTCTGAACTTTTACACTCTGACCCTTTTCCTTAACTCTTTACTGCGGTATTGCGAACCACGATCAGAATGGAAAATAAGTCCTCTGTTCACGCCTCTCAGTTTTCATGCTTTTATCCATTGACCAGCCTACGACTCTTTTAGAGTAGAGGTCAAGGATTATACACAGATAAAGCCAGCCCTGCCCGGTGCGTATGTAAGTGATGTCGGATATCCATTTTCTGTTAGGCTTTCTGGCTTTGAACTTCCGGTTAAGGATATTCTTTGAATGGGACAAATTACTTTTTGTGTCCTTGGGATATCTGAACTTCTTCCTCCTTACGACCGCCCTTATATCATTTTCTTTCATGACCCTTCTTATCCTGCCTTGTCCGGATAAAATACCTCTTTCAGCCAGTTCTTTCTGAAGCCGGATCACGCCATAGGTCTCTTTTTTAGGATCACAGTATATATCTTTTATTTCTCGAAGTATCATCTCACGTTCAAGATCCTGCTTAGACTTGCCTCTTTTACTCCAGTGATAATATGCGCTCGCAGATATCTTCATATAAGAGCACATCTTCTGAACAGCATACTGAGCGCTGAGATCCTTTACGATCTCATACCTTGCTATTCTTTCTTTGAGAAGAAAGCCATAGCCTTTTTTAAAATGGCTTTCTCCATCTCCGCGTCTTCAAGCGCTTTCTTAAGCCTTTTATTCTCCAGTTCCAAATCCGTGAGTTCAGGCTTTCCTGCAAAAGCTTTCTTACCTTACCTTCGTTCAAATATGCGGATTTCCAACGGGATAAAAGATAATATTCTACCCCCACAAGCTTCTACTCACTTCTGTTAATTTCCTTCCGCTTTTAAGCAGATATTCTACAGCTTCCGTCTTGAACTCTTTTGTGTACTTCTTCCGTTTCGCTGACATGCTCTCACTCCATTTTAATTTTTATAAATTTAAAATGTGTTAAGCAATTTGTCCAATTTTTCCGAAGTACTCCATTAGCCCATGTTACTACCAATGAATATGGGATCACAGATGATATAAGCAACTATCGGAACAAATTTTATTATGTAGTTGCTACAAACTAGAAAATATTCTCAAAAATATATATCGCAGCTGTACGGTCGGGCTTTACGTCCGGCCTACAGCGATAACTTTCTTATTGACGAATTCCTTTATCCCCAGCTCAGATAGTTCTCTTCCGACTCCGGACTTTTTGATCCCTCCGAACGGCAGTCTCGGATCTGACTTTACGAAATCGTTTATTGCAACCGTACCTGACCGGATCATGCGCGCCATCTTTTCAGCTCTTTCAATATCCTGAGAGAATATTGCAGTACCAAGACCGTATTCTGTATTGTTGGCTAACCTTATAACTTCCTCGTCATTTGTTACAGTGATTATCGGAGCAATTGGACCGAATACTTCATTCCTAATTATATCCATATCTTCAGTCGTATTTGAGACAACGCAAGGCGTAAAGAAATAACCTTTTTTCTCTTTATTCATAATCTGAACAACTTTGCCTTTTTTATCAATTGCATCTTTCAATTGATCATTAAGTTCATCAACGAACTCAGGTCTTGCAAGAGGAGCAATGTCGGTATTTTCATCAAGAGGATCACCAATCTTCAGTTTTGCCATTTCATCAGTGAATTTCTTAGTAAATTCTTTTTCTATTTCTTTTCTGACAATAAATCTCTTAGCGGCGATGCAGCTTTGACCACTGTTGAGAGTTCTGGAAAATACTCCTGCTTTGACAGCTTTATCTATATCAGCATCTTCCAGTACTATGAACGGATCCGAACCACCGAGTTCAAGCACCATCGGTTTAATTCTTTTTCCAGCAAGTTCACCGACCTTCTCCCCTGCCGCATTACTGCCTGTCAAAGAAACTGCATCTACAAGATCTTCATCGATGATCCTCATAGCAGTTCCTGAATCCGCAAGCAGCGTCGTGAAGACACCTTCCGGATATCCTGCATCCTTAAATATCTGCTCGATCGCCAAAGCGCATTGAGGAACGTTCGACGCGTGCTTGAGAACGAAAACATTCCCTGCTGTAACGGAAGGAACAGCCTGTCTGAAGACCTGCCAGAACGGGAAGTTCCACGGCATGATCCCGAACACTATCCCCAGCGGCTCGAACGCAACGTAACTTTTCAGGTTCTCCGTCTCAATGTGCTCGTCTTCAAGGAATTTTTCTGCGTTTTCCGCGTAATAATCGCACAGTCTGGCGCATTTTTCCACCGATGCCGTCGAAGCCCTGATGATCATCCCCATCTCTTTCGTGATTATTTCGGCATATTTTTTTTTATTTTCTCTGAGAACTTCAGCCAATTTCTTTAAATATGCCGTTCTTTCAGTAATGGGAATATTCTTCCAGTTTTCGAATCTTTCCCGAGCTTTTTCAATTTTGCTGACAGTTTCTTCCCAGCTCAGTGTCTCGAATTCCGCCATCAGCTCTTCAGTATATGGATTTATTGATCTCATTTTCATATCTTATCTCTCCTGATGACGTATCTCAGCAATCTCTTTCCCACAATGCGGACAAACAGTTAATTTATTTTTAATTTTCCTGCTCTGTGCCCACTCTAAATAACCAGAGCTTATCAATCCTGTGGGTAGAGCAACCAAACCTATACCTAAAATTGCAATAATTCCAGCTAATATTTTTCCTAAAACTGTTATTGGATAAACATCTCCATATCCAACAGTTGTGAGAGTTGCAACTGCCCACCATAAAGTTGCAGGAATGCTACTGAATACTTCCGGTTGTGCATAATGTTCAATATAAAACATTATTGTTGCAGCCATGAATAATAACATAGAAGTAAGAAACATCGTTATTATCAATTCTCCCTTTTTGCTCTTAATTATGCTTTTTAATCCTTTCAGAGATTCAACATATCTGCCGAATTTTAATGACCTGAATATCCTTAAAAGTCTTCATATTCTTAAAAATCTCAAATCTACGGTTATTAAAAAAGGA
>QKDR01000174.1 GCA_003252515.1 Candidatus Delongbacteria bacterium
CTCACGAAAAGCGGCAGTAGCGCCAGAAGCCCCTGAATGAAAAATGAAAATGCGCCTTTAAAGAATTTACTCATAAAACAATCTCCGGTTGGTATCAGAAAAGTAAGTTAAAAATGCGATGAATTCAAGAATATAAAAGGATTATTTAATAAGAACCATTTTCTGAGTCATAGTCTTGTTAGCTGTTTTCATTGTGTAATAGTAAACTCCGGCAGAAAGGTTTGAAGCGTCAAAGTTCACTGTGTGGGATCCTGCTTTCATTGATCCGTCAACAAGTGATCTTACAAGCTGTCCGTTGTAGTTGTAAACATTAAGTTTTACTACGCTGTCGCTTGAAAGGTCAAATTTAATAGTTGTTGTCGGATTGAAAGGGTTAGGATAGTTCTGGTGCAGTTCTGTCGCTGCAGGCAGATTGTTCCCTTCGATTGATGTAGGCAGGGATAGTAAGAGAGGAGCTCCAGAATCCATATTCAGAGGTGCCAGACCAACAAGCTTAGGTGCTGTAGTAGTATCGTCAATTATCCATGACCATGACATTTGATCATAATAGTATCCGGACCAAATGTCTCCAAAACCTGTGCTCTCATCTCTGATGATGATCTGAACTACGTTGTCCCGACTCCAAACATCAAAAAGCTGAAGATCTGTCTGGATCACACCACGATAGCTGATCATTTTTGTTACGTTCGCTGCAGAATCACCAACTCTAGTAGTGTCACGTTCAGTAACAGAGTTTCCACATCCCTGCTCAAGCCAGCATTTGTAAGTAACGTTCGCTATTGTAGCTGCTACATATTCATTGCCGTTTCTATCTTGTACACCTATTGTGATAACCTTCAGAGTTCCCGCATAAACAAACATTACAACCATCATAATTGCAATAAAAGCATACTTTTTCATTTTTTCCCTCAGCTGAATATTTTTCTCTCAAAGGTATTATAATACAGGGAAGATGAATTTCAAAGTGAAATAATTTTATTTTTCGGGAATAAGATCAATCTCGACTATCTCGTTGCTGGAACCGACGCGCATGAACGGCCCCCAGACTCCGGTACCTGATGTTGTATACAGCTTCATTCTGCCGATATCGTAAAGACCGTAGATAAATTTATACCGCGCCCGTACGAAGAACCAGAACGGGAATATCTGACCTCTGTGCGTATGTCCTGACAGCATTAGGTCCATTCCTTCCTTTTCAGCCCTGTCGTAAAGCTCAGGTTCATGATTAAGGAAGATGTTGAATTTTGAGCTGTCGACCGAGATACTGTCGAAATATACTTCCTGCTCCGAACGGCTGTTCATCATGTTGTGTCTGTTCCATTCGATGCCGTACACAGTGATCTCTTCATTGAAATCATCCTGCCTCCTGTAATGGTCAAGCACTTTCACGACATTGCAATCCTTGAAGAAGTCATCGGAAAAATTCGAATACCTTTCGTGGTTACCGGTAATAAAATATGCCGGAGCATTCAGCTTTCGCATAATTTTCAGTTCTCCGGGCTTCAGTTTATGATCGTCAATAAAATCGCCTGTAATAAAAACAGCCTCGGGACCTATCTTATTGATCTCGCCTATGATCTTTTCAAGAAAGTTAAGTGATTCCGTTCCGAGGTGCACATCGGATATCTGAACGAATTTATACGGTCTTGATATTTTGCCGGACATTATCTCGATTTTCTTATTTGTCAGCGATCCCGCGTTAATGAACCCGTAGATAAAGACAGCGGCAATTGTTATGGTCATGATGATTATGTTAGTCTGCGGTGTAAGCTGAATTCCAAGGTTTACAAGCTTAAGTGTGACTGAAATAAAGAATACATACATTACCA
This sequence comes from Candidatus Delongbacteria bacterium, assembly GCA_003252515.1. GTDB lineage: Bacteria > UBA4055 > UBA4055 > UBA4055 > UBA4055 > UBA4055. The sequence goes on from QKDR01000174.1 coordinate 1,830, forward strand.
GTACAGCAAGATAAAAACTCAGATTCCAAAGAAAATTAATATTGAATCCTCTTCCTGTAAACATCAGAATATAGAAAACAACCATGACTGCCAGCGAATATCCGAACAGAGGTTTTAAAGGAAGTCTGCGTTCAAGCAGAAGGAACAGCATCATGACGGTCAGGAACGTGAAAATGTAGAAAGTGACCGATATAGAAGTAAAGAACATAATAAAAGCCTTAACGTTGTTCATTGGTGTCCTTATTTGATTAAAAGCATCCTTCTCATTCCCGACGGCGCACCGTTGACATACAGCCTGCAGAAATAGACGCCAGAATTAAGGTTCTCCGCGCTGAATACAACATTATATCGTCCGGGTTCCCTGAAACCGTTCACAAGCTCATATACTTTCTCACCTTTGATGTTATAAACAGTCAATTCGACTTTGCCGGCGGAAGATAATGCGTATACTATATTCGTTTCCGGATTGAAAGGGTTCGGGTAGTTCTGATACAATTCCGGATGAACAGGAAGCGACACAGTCTCTTCTTCTATGTCTGTCGGATTCTTTATACCCGGGAAAGTTATATAATCAAGCCATACACAGTCTTCACCTGCGCTTTCGATCTCGTCTTTCATGAACGTCCATTTGAATGTGTGGTCTCCTGCAGTAACCGGGTAAGAGTTGAACTGCCAGTCAAGTATGCCGATACTCCATTTGTCGATCTGTATCCCGTCTATTTCGAAAATAAACGGATCGAAATAACCTTCCGTTGAAGTTCTGACGTAAAAAGAAATATCACCGTCGATCAGGATCGTGTCATCTATAACAAGGCTTGTTGACTGGTCGTCACCGATCTCGCCTGATCTTGCCGAGAATGATCCCTCGTAATAATTGACCGGATCGATAGTCCACGGTGCGTCGCCGTCAAAATACCAGTTGAAAGCTGAAAAATCTCCAGTCTCAAAATCCTCGATCTGAGCTCCGATCATTATCATGAAGCTGTCATTGAACAGGTAACCGTTATCTGCAGTGATCTGATTTGAGAATTCAGAGACATATCCTGCTGACGCTTTAGTGCTGGCTGATACATTGTAGGTCATTACCTGCGTCTCTGCCGGTTCTATTCCGTCAGATGTCTGTTCTGCGGAATTTACGGTTATGTGTCCGTCCTCAGAGCTCAGTATCCCGTGAAGGTTGAGAGCTTTCGCGTGTCCGTTATTTTTGAATGATACTATCATATCCGCAGTTTCACCCGGATCAAGCACCGAATTGTCACCGTCTGAGATCTGAATTTCCTGAATTTCGATCACAGGTGAATTAGCCGTAAGCTCAAGGCTGCTTTTCCATTCCTCGATCCCGTCGCCTATCGTCGAATTGAGGCTGAACTGATGAAGGTCGGGAACTGTTTGAGATACTGTAAATGAAAAAGCATCTTCAATAGTGACGGAACTGCCTGCCGTGATAGTACCCCAGGTATGAACGGAATCGGTCAGTCCTATATTATCGTCCGTTTCTTCCAGGGTCATAGCGACATCGGAAGCATCAGTAAGTCCGACATTCTTAAGCGTTACCGACAGATATGCGGTTTCCCCGAATTCGATCAGATCGTCTCCTCCTGAATTTACAGTATAGCCGTCTATAACGATATATTTGCCTTCAGCGGGAATTACATTCAGCAGGTATGATCTCTGAAGTACATTGTATCCTGAGACAACAAGCGAAGCTTCACCTTCGACAACTGACGCGTTCACAGGGACGGTCGCGTTGCCGATATCATCTGTGACCGAACTTCCGATCACTGTCCCGTTCTGAATGATCGAGCACCTTATCTTTGACAGAGGCTGGTTGTAAGAACCTTTAATATCGAGTTCGTAATCGGACTGGCCGAGAGTGATAACGTTGGAATGGTTGACCGTAATGACTTCAGGCTCGTCTGTCCATATGCTCATAGCCGGGTCGCCTAACACATTGCAGTCGTAGAAGCACCATCTTATAGCGCCTTCTTCCCATTGTCCGGGAGCTGTAACCCAGGGAGCGGTATCGATCTTTGATTCTTTGTGGGCCGTTCCGGTCTGAGCTGTTCTGTCAGCATATAAAGCGTCGTTGAATTCTCTGTGAATGTGGATCGAAGGGCCTTCCGTCGTTCCTTCATTGAACCATCCGTATCTTGAGTTACCTATAAAAGTAACCGCGAAATTATCTATTGAAACGAATTCTTCCGCTATACAGTCATTATAATCGAATCCTCCGCACATACAGCCTGAAGTATAGATCAGTGTGTAATTGTGAGTTATACCGTCAAGGTTTGAGAAATTTGTGTTGGTTACATCCGAATTTGACATGCGCATCGTATAAGTGTAGTTCGAATGACCGTCGTGATGGATAAAGGAATGCCCCTGATTTATTTCAGTAATTAGGTCGGATTTGCTCCATACCGATTCTCTGTCATACATTTTTGTTATATCGTGGTCTTCAGGGATACCTGTAGTTGTATAACCGTTGTCCTCATGGTATCCGATAAGAAGGTCGAGATAATCTCCGCCCCAGGTCTGCGGAGCATCATAAAGATCTTCTCCGGCCATTAGAGGATTACGAAGCTCTCCAAGTACCGGTTCAGTCTGGTATTTTATAGATTTGCTGATAAGAGTATTAAGTTCGGTCAGGTCGGAGAAAGTAAATCTCGCTACAGAAAGCTCGGGAAGCAGATCGTCCTCTCCGATCTCGCCCCAATAGGAGTCGTTGTCATCGTTCCAGGTACCGTCGAGAGAAGAATAATACAGGTCGGCCGGGATATTGTCGTCGGTATAGACGGAACTGGACTGGACTTCACAGTAAAATCCTCTTGCAGGTACCAGTTCGACATCACCGGCCAGAAGTACGAATTCAATACCGCTGTTCTGATATTCCTGAATAATGTAATTTCTGATCTTTTCCTGATTGTCTGCGCCGGTCATATCCGTGTAGATCGTAGTGGTAGAAACCAGTTTTGTCTTTAATCCTCTTCCTTTATAGAAATTTATGAGCGTGTCCAGATTTCTTTTATACGCTTCGGCTGTAATGATCAGGTAGTCATATGTTTCTGATACGGGTTTTGCCTGAGGATACAGATCAATATATGATCCGTTATTCTGGTCAAGTTCAATTATCTTTTTATCAGTTTCGGGAGATACTTTCAGATTCCTTAAAGCTGATCCGGATTTCTGATCGGGTGAAGAGTATATCTTTACAGTCACTTTCTGATATATTGAAACAACACCGGTAAACGGATTGAATTCTACGGGCGTAAAAGTGGAAAGAGCGAACGAATGTCCGTTGAGATATTGAGTTGTCAGAGCGCCTGATCTGTTTTCCGGATAAATGACATCTGATAAGTATAGTTTTTCATCTTTTACGAATTGGCCCGAGCTTCCTTTGGATATAGGCTGAGAATGCTGCTGCGGATAGATATTGAATTTCTTATCCAGAGTTATCTTATCTGAAACTGTGATCTCTATTGATCCGGCTTTTTCTCCGGGAGGAAGAAGAAGTGAAACGGCATGATAGGGAAGAGCAGGTTCTCCCGCAGGAGCTGTATTAAGAGTGTTTTCCAGCGAAACCAGATCGTAACCGTCTGAAGTTTTTACAGATTTCACTTCTCCGGCATTGAACAGATATGTATGTTCCGTAACGCCTGAAAACAAAAAGGCCGTCATTAACAGTACAAAAACCGCTATCGTTTTATTGATTCTCATCTTACTTCTCCTTTATATCAATTAATTACTAAACTGAAATCCGTTTCAATGTATGAAAAATAACAAATAAATTCAAATATATTATGACGAATCGTATAATCAGGAAGATGAATAAAAATGGATCTTCCCTTAAGCGGTTTTATGCGATCTTTCTCACATTATTTTGTACTGTTGACCGCGGTAACTATATAAAATTTTCTTGTTTCAGCCGCATCCGTGTCTGTCCATGAAGTTCCGGTCACTCCTGTTTCTTCGGCTGTCCAGCCTGACGGAAATGATGCGTACGGGTCAGCGGAGGAATATATGTTGTAGGAATCAGCTCCTGCCGCTGTATCCCAGGAAAGTTCCGGATCGTCGGAGATCTGAACGATCTGAACGTTCTGCGGAGCTCCGAAAGGAATTTGTCTTAGCTGGACATTATCAATAAAAAGGTCGGTACTGCTGTTAACAACTGACGATTCGGCGTAGAATCCGAACTGGACCAATCCTGAATAGCCCGACAGATCAAGAGTGATATGCTGGCATGTATTCGGAATTTCCGCAAGCGACGGAACGGTTGTATTATCCCATATCTGCAGAGCGTCGGCTGAAGTCCAAGTCGTTCCGTTGTCCGTAGAGATCACTACCGCGAATCTGTCATCTTCACCGATCGCCGGATCAGGTACACCGGTACCGGAAGAATTCGTTAAAGCGGCATCGAACTCCAGCTGATAATCTGTTCCCGCGTCAAGAGAAACAGGCGGAGTGATCAGCCATTCGTCAGTATATGTACTCGTGATATTGATCTTTGCGCTGCCTGTATATCCTACGTTGGCGAAGCCGTCGGCAGTCCAGTTCGAATATGTACCTGAAAGAACTGACGGGTCAGCAAGCAGCCCGGCAGTTTTTGTCCATTTATACGGCGGGAATATATCGAACGTCTCCAGTGATGGCGGGATCAGAGCATATCCGTTCCCTGTGATCGGGAAATCGTTTGAAGTCTTATCTGAAGTTACGATCGTCAGATTCGCTGTTTTCACGCCATAAGAATCCGGAGTGAAGATCATGCTTACAGTATAAAATTCTCCGGCATTAAGGTCTACAGGATAGGAAGCGCCGTCAGTAAGTTCGAACTGGTCCGTATCTGAACCTGTTAAAGATAATGAACTGACGGTAACGGTCCCGCTTCCTGTATTCGAGACCGTGAAGATTCTCGGAGAGGAAGTAAGTCCGATGCTTATATCGCTGAAATCATTTGATGCAGGCGCAACGAACAGATTCGGGGCGGCAACCGGGCTGAACTCATCCGCTCCGATATCAGTGGGATCATTGCGAAGTTCATCATCAAAATCGTTTAGTACATCAGAAATCAGCGGACATGTTCCGTTCAGTAATGAATTGTTCGAGTGAAGGTCCGTATCGCTGCTGTACAGCGGGTTTACGGAGATCGAATTCTGGTCCTTCGGGCATGCTGTTTCCCATTCCGTTATGTCAGCACATGAAGTAGTACCCCATTTTCCGAGAACGGCTCCCGTGCTGAAATAGTCATTGTAGTCCATCCCGCTGAGATATGTACCTGTAGTCACATCTGTGTACGCTTCGATCGCAAGTCCGCCTCCTGTATTCACGATAGCATTATTGAAGACATTTATATCATGATAATTAATTGCAACAGAAGAATATAAGTATATTCCCCGACCGGTCGTAGTGCTTCCGGCTGTGATATTTATGCTGTTATTGATCAGATCGCAGTAACTCGACTTATAAATATTTATTCCCATCGCATCACTCGTTCCGACAGACTGAGACAGCATATTGTTCGCGTATAATTGTACATGATCCGCCGCCCCGTCGCAATAATAAATATACAGGCATGTATTCTTTGAAGGCCCGTGGACGTCCACTGTATTATTCGTAACCTGTACGCCGTTGTCGCAGTAATAGAGGTAAATGCCGTAGCAGCTTGTACCTATTCCGCCTGAAATGTTGTTGTTGTCGATCGTAAGGTCTGACAAGGTATATGCGTAAATACCGCGCTGATTGAAATTGGTAATAGTGTTATCACTGATCACATTGCCTGCGGAATAATCAGTTGAATTTCCGTTTAAATAAAATCCGGCGTAACCGTTACTGATATCATTTCCGATGATCTGATTCGATGAGTTCGCGCCTGTTGATGAAAAATATATGCCATTAGCTGAGGAACTGGTACTTACGATACTGGTGATCGTATTATTCAGTAAACTGTTGTTCGAAGCGCCGTTCTGAAAGACGAAGACATTCCCGTAAGAACCCGTAGCTGATGTAGCCGCGAACTCCATGTCCTCGAAGGTCACATAATCCGTTCCGTCGAGCTTGACGACCCAGTTGTCGTCATAACCCTCAGCTGCGTACTGCAGGACGGCCGGATCTTCTTCATTCGCCGAACAGAAAACGACCGGGCTTTCTTCGCAGGAGCCGGGGATCTCTTCAAACGACAGTTGTTCTTCATATATACCCGCATCGGCGACAAAAGTAACGCCGCCGTCTCCGACTCCGGCTAAATTCAGAAGGCATGTTGCGTCCGCCAGTGTTTCACAGTTACATTCCGATCCTACAGTAAGAGTTCCTGTCAAAGCAGGACATAATTCCTTTGTAAATGTATCATTGGCATGGAATTCGTCGGTAGCTGAATTCGGATTAGAAGTGACGGCCTTAATTTCTGTGATTGTATTTAAAGGAAAATTGAATGAACTGGTCAGAATCACTTCCGTTCCCGCACCCTGATCGAGATCCCCGGTCCAGTGGATCGTGCTCTGAAAAGATCCGTTGACATACCAGGAAATATCAACGGAAGTAAGAGGCATTGAACCGTAATTTGTAAGAACTGCGGCTATAGGCTGCTGCTGAACTGAAAACGGGATCGCAGGCACGGATATGTCAGAGATACCTGCATCGTAATCAGCGTCAAATCCTAATCTTATATCAGGTCTTACATTACAGATATCGCCGTTATATGTCGGGAACTCAACATCCTGCCGATTATATACTCCGGTGTTATTCATACCTGAACACATGAAAACAGGGGCCGGAGAGGAATGAGAACCGTCATGATTCTCGTACTGGATAATAAAATTGTGATCAATATGGTCTCCCTGATAGTCAAAAGGCGTATCAAGTATTATTTCATTCCAGCCCGTTCCGGACCATGTTATAGTGCCTGCGAAAACAAGATTATTCTGATCAGGGGTCGTATAAGCTGATGACAGAAATTCGTTAGAAGCAGTTTGAAACATATAAATTTTCTGATTGTCCATAGTGAAACTGCCGTCATTCTCGGAGATATAGAAAGAGACTGAAGTGATCGTCAGGTATTCGGAATTCGGTTCTTCCTCAAAAAGATCTTCGTAAAGGTATAAAGACTCTGACCAGCCGTAATCAAAATATCCGTTACACGGCATATCCTCAGATGTTCCTGTTCCGCTT
>QKDR01000076.1 GCA_003252515.1 Candidatus Delongbacteria bacterium
GGTGAAAGGGATCGAACTTGATAAAGCACTGGAAATGGTAGACAAAGCTCTCTCTATGCGGCAGGAAAGCATTACTTTTCTTGATACGAAAGCCTGGGTGCTTTTCAGATTGGGAAGGATAGAAGAAGCCGAGAGAATAATGGACAGTATCTTCAGCAGTGATGAATCATTCTATCATCAGAGCTCTGAGGAACTCTTTGATCATTATACCGAGATAAAGAAAGCACTCAATAAAACAGAGCGGATAAATGATATGTCCCTAAATAAGACAGCCTTAGTACTGTCGGAGATAATCGCCCGAAGTTCTTATCTGCTCGAAACGGGGTTTTAGATGAAATATCCGAGTTGGCTGATGTTGTTACTTTCGCTGGCGGTTGTATCCTGCGTATCGACCGGTTCAGGTCTGATAAGATACGATCTTAATACAGTAGAAAAAGAAACAGTTTCCGGGAAAATAGCGGCAGATACAGAAAAATTAAGATCAGTATCGGGGAAATTCGATTTCTCATACTCAACAGAAAGCGACCGTAAACAATCGAGCGCATATATCTTCATATCGTCAGATACTCTTTATTTTGAAATTAAAGGAATTGTCGGCGAGACTGAAGCGGTACTGTTCCTTGACAGAGATTCGCTTAAAGCCGTAAATTATCTTGAAGACATCAGGGTAAGGGAAAAAAGCAGCGCCAATTCTCTACGCAGAGTTGCCGGGATCAATATGGATGTTCCCGATCTGAGAAATTCGATAATGGGTATTGCGGGAAGCGAAGTGTTCGAAATAAAAAACAGAGAAGAAGGATCAGTTACTGCCAGGGTCATTTCAGACAGCACAAGGTACAGTTTCGTGAAGTTCGACGAGAACCTGTCCGTAACGGAGATCACCGAATTTGAGGAAAGAGAGATCATATATAAAAAACAGTACGATTATTTTACAGTTGAGAACGGGGTAAGATTTCCGAGGAGGATAAGAGTAAGTTCATATAACCCTCCCTCAAAGCTCACGATATTCTTTACGGACCTGGATATCAACACATTTCCGGAGATAAGCCAATGAACAGGATACTGTGGGTCGACGATGAAATATCTTTATTGAAACCTCATCTTCTCTATCTTGAAAGAAAGGGTTATGACATAAGTACCGCCACGAACGGTTTCGATGCTGTCAGCATGGTAAAGGAGTTGAACTACGACTTGGTCATTCTTGATGAAATGATGGTCGGAATGGACGGTCTGGAAACATTAAGGCGGATCAAGAACATAGACAGTTCGATCAAGGCTATAATGGTCACTAAGTCCGAAGAGGAGGGGATATTCTTAGAGGCGGTAGGTAATATGATAGATGATTATCTTACAAAACCCGTCAGTCCTCTTCAATTATATCTGAGCATAAGAAAGAACATCGAGAAAGAGGACATAGTCACTCAGAACCTTTCAAGAAATTATATCAAGAATTACAGAATGCTCAGTGCTATGCTGGAAAAGGAACCTGACGCGGACGGATGGATAAAAATCAACGAGATCATTACCGATCTGAGCATGAAGCTTGACGAGATCAGGGACACGAACCTGACGGAGACGTTCGACGATCTCAGGCTGAACGCGAATGCCGTTTTCGGCGCGTATATACAGTCAAAGTACAAAAGCTGGCTCGAAGACAGGAGGAACGGTCCGGCGCTTTCGACCGACATTATTGATAAATACATACTGAAAGATATAGGTAAAGAAAAGCAGGCGCTTATCATCATTGACTGCTTTCCTTACGATCAGATGAGCATTGTCGCCGATGTGCTGAAAGACAATTTTTTCGTGACAAAGGAATCATATTATTCCATACTGCCGACCGCCACAGAATTCGCGCGTAACGCGATTTTTTCGGGACTTATGCCTTCGGAGACAGAAGATAAATATCCTGAACTGTTCTCAGGCAATCTCGACGATGAAACGAGCAGTAACAGGTACGAAAAGGAACTGCTTGAAAGACAGCTGGTGTCTAAAGGTTCAGCCGATGTTAAATTAAAGTATGACAAGATATATAAGATAGAAGAATTTGCGAAACTGGAATCTTCGATCAACGAATACAGGGATATACCGCTTGCAGCCATAGTTGTTAATATGGTCGATTTCCTGATTCACAGCAGAAAAAAGGACGAGATCGTGTCGGAAATGATGGTCAACGAAAGCTCGTACCGCGCCACAATAAAAAGCTGGTTCGAGAATTCCTCGCTTTTAAGAGTGATCAACAGTCTGGGCGATCTGGGATTTAAAATAGTTCTCACGACCGACCATGGCGCAAAGCTTATCGGAAGATATACTAAAGTCTCTGGGGACGGTGTCATAAGTCCGGGCCTGAGAATGAAATACGGAAAGAACCTGACCACATCGAACAGAAAACAGACCCTGTTCTGGCAGAAACCTGCCGATTACGGTATGCCTACCGTTTTCAAGGGTATGAATATTATTCTGGCTAAAGAGGATCACTGTTTCGTTTTTGAAAAAGGCCTGAACGATTTTTACAAGCAGATCAAAAATACATACCAGCACGGAGGCGTCAGCCTTGAGGAGATGATACTTCCTGTGCTCGTTCTGAAAAAGAGATCATAGGAGGAAAAGATGGGAATGTTACTGAAAGAAATTGCGGGGCTGATAGGAGCAGAGTATGAAGGTATGGACATGGAGATCGGCGATATAGCCAAGATCGACAGTGCTGCGGGCAATGAAATCGCTTTTTTGCACAATCCGAAATATTTTCATCTGATCGACGCTACGAGAGCTGCCGCGGTTATCGTACCTAAAGAATTTACAACTGAACGGGAGATCCCTCTGCTGAAAGTCGAGAATCCCTATCAGTCTTTTCTTAAGGTATTAGTCGCTTTCCATCCTGTGATCCCCGTCGCTGAAAAAGGGATAAACAAGCTGGCCGATATTTCGGGATCCGCAAAAATAGGGAACGATCCCGCAGTGAGTGCTTTCGTTTCGGTCGGAGCTGAGACGGTCATCGGGGACGGTGTCCAGATACAGCCTAACGTAACGATAGGTCAGAACGTGAAAATAGGTAATAACGTTATAATATATTCGAACGTGACCATCCGCGAGAACTGCGTGATCGGAAACAACGTGATCATCCAGAACGGCGCCGTAATAGGCAGCGATGGATTCGGGTTCGCGCCGAACCAGTCCGCCTACGACAAGATCCCGCAGGTCGGTAACGTCGTCATTGAAGACGACGTTGAGATCGGCGCCAACACCTGCATTGACAGGGCAACACTGGGTTCGACGATCGTGCGCAAGGGAGCGAAGCTCGACAACCTTCTGCAGGTGGCCCACAATGTCGAGATAGGCGCCAACACGGTAATCGCCGCCCAGACCGGGATATCAGGCAGCACCAAGATAGGGCCGCACTGCATGATCGGAGGTCAGGTCGGGTTCGTGGGGCACATAAACATCGGCGCGGGGGTCATGATCGGCGCTCAGGCCGGCATTGCCGGGAACCTTAAGGACGGCAGTGTTGTTACAGGCACACCTTGCAGGGAGATCGCGAAACAGCGCAAGATAGATGCTTCGCTCGGCCGTCTGCCTGATCTGATCTATAAGGTCAAGGATATCGAGAAAGCTGTGAAGAAGCTGGAAGACAAAGAATAGTTCTCTTACTTTCTTTTGCATGCCCGAAAAGAAAGTAACAAAGAAAAAGGCATAGTAAAAAGTCCAGTTCAGAGCTACCGACATCATGACTTTGAACATCAGGAATTTCCATTGATTTTAATATAAATTAAATTTTCAGATAATCCCTTCCGCTGATCTCTGAACTGTTTTTACGAAAATGATCATACTTCCCCGGTCTCGAAATATTTTTCTATGAGCTTCTTGATCTTGGGTGCGGCTGTAGTGGCCTTTTCGTAGAATGTGTGCGTAAATATCATGTGATTTATCGACATCGAGTGTTCAAGATTGTTCAGTATCGAATATTTCGTGTACGAGGCGAACTGGGATACTGGAAGGACTTCTCCGCTTGTGCCTATGACTACAAGAAGTTCGGCAGACATCAGTTCATTGTAGAGTCTGGAATACATCGGTGCCGGTTCACCGAACATTACGACATGGTGCCTGAGAGCGTGACTTTTGCAGGCAGGGCATTCCTTGTGGTTCTTTATAGTGTCGTAGCCTATATCGAATATATGACCGCACATTTCGCACCTGAGTTTACGCAGTTCGCCGTGAAGATGGATGATGTTCTCGCAGCCTGCTTTCTCCAGCAGATCGTCCACGTTCTGGGTGATCACGCTTAGATTATTTCCGAATTTGTGCTTCATTTCAGATATCATAATGTGCGCGGCGTTCGGATTTTTTTTCTCGATGTCCTTTCTTCTCATATCGTAAAAATTCAGAACTTTCTCTCTGTCCTTTAAGTAGCCTTCGGTCGAGCATACTTCCATAACGTTATGCTCTTCCCAGAGTCCGTTCGAATCCCTGAATGTCCTTATGCCCGATTCCGCTGAAAGTCCTGCTCCGGTGAGGATCAATACTTTTTTCAATTTTATCTCCCTTAATATCAGGTTAATAATAAGCAATCAGACCGGGAAAAAAAATATTTTTTTTGTTTACATCGCAGAAATAGTTTGATAAATTCTCAAAAAATACGGAGGATTTGTATGAGCAGGGAGAGATGGAGTTCGCGCTATATATTCCTTTTTGCGGCCGTCGGAAGCGCCGTAGGACTCGGCAACGTCTGGAAATTTCCTTATCTGGCGTATAAATACGGGGGAGGGGCTTTTCTTATACCTTATCTTGTAGCTCTCATAGTGCTCGGTATCCCGATTCTGGCGATGGAGTTCGCGATCGGTCAGAAAATGCAGTCCGGAGCTATTAAATCTTTCGCCGACATTCATAAAAGGGCGTCAGGTATAGGACTTGCGGCAATTTTTGCGGGATTCGTCGTAGTCGTTTATTATTCCGCCGTGATGGCCTGGTCGTTCATATATCTTTTCAAATCATTCGCGTCAGACCTTCCGTGGTGCAATGATTCGAAATCCTACTTCTTCAACGATGTTCTTCATATTTCACCCAGTGTGGGCGAGATAGGAGGTATAGGGTTGCCGATTTTCCTAGCTCTGATATTAGTATGGGTATCGATTTATTTCTCTATCTGGAAGGGAGTTAAAAGCGTAGGTGCTGTCGTAAAAGTTACAATGCCTCTTCCGGTGATTCTGCTGGTAGTTCTTTTTATCAGAGGTATCACGCTTGACGGATCAGGAGCCGGTATTGCGGCTTATCTTTACCCGGATTTCTCAGCTCTTGCGGACACAGATATATGGCTGGCGGGGATATCTCAGATATTCTTCAGTCTGAGTTTGGGATTCGGTATAATGATCGCGTACGCCAGCTACAATAAATCCGATCAGAATGTGTTCGGTGACGCAGTTTTCACTGCCGTAGCCGACAGCGCGATAGGGATATTTTCCGGATTTGTCGTGTTCTCGATCCTCGGATATATGGCATATGAAACCGGCGCAAGCGTCAGTGATGTAACGACAAGTGGTCCCGGGCTCGCATTCGTAGTATTTCCCAAAGCGCTCTCCCTAATGCCGTGGGCGGGATTTTTCTCGGTGCTGTTCTTCATTACGCTACTTACTCTGGGAATTGACAGCGCTTTCTCTTTGGTCGAAGCCGTAAATACTGCGGTCAAGGATAAATATCCTCATCTTACACTGGCAAAGATATCGCTTTACACGTGTGTTTTAGCTTTTCTTCTCGGCCTTATTTTCATTACCGAGGCCGGCTTGTATTATCTTGATATTGTCGACCATTTCATTACATATTACGGTCTTGTTCTGGTAGGTCTGGCGGAAGTTATTTTCATAGGCTGGTATTATAAGGCTGATAATATGAGACAGTTCATCAACAGCGTATCGGGATTCAAACTCGGTCCGTGGTTCAACGTACTACTGAAGTATATAATTCCCCTATTGCTTTTGATAATTTTAAGTGATAATCTGAGAAGAGAATTCGTTTCGAATTACGAAGGATATCCTGACTGGGCCCTGAGGATCGGATGGGGAATTTTAGCCATACAGATCATTCTTGCTCTAAGCTTTTCTTTCCGTAAAAATAAAAAATAAGATCAGTCTGAGTTTATAATATCAATCGCACGACGGACCTTCTCTTCAACGGTAAGGTCCCCTTTTATCCAGTTGATAGCCATGCCGTCCCTCTCCATCTTTCTGAACCATGTCATCTGTCTTTTGGCGAAACGGTGGATAGCGGAATTCAGTTTCTGGAACATATCGTTATAATTGTACTGACCGTCCAAGTACTCTGCAAGGTATTTGTATTCGAGCCCGTAATAGACTAGTTTTTCCTTAGAGATTCCTTCGTTTAAAAGCATTTGAGCTTCTCTGACCATTCCGTCGTCAAGCCTCTGTCTGAGTCTTTGAGTTATCCTCTTCTTTATCGTCTCACGTTCAAAATGGATCCCGAAAATAATATACTTCAGATCATTTCCGGGATCATCGGCAGGATGATAGTTCTGCCATAAGGCGATCTCAACAGCTCTTATTAGTCTTTTCCGGTATGATGTGTCTGAAATATTGTGCGGCACAGTGAGTTCACTGAGAATCGAAGTAAGTTCTTCATCGCTTTTGGTTTCAAGCTTTTTCCTTAATTCTTCATTAACAGGAACGTTCATGAGTTTATAATCTTTCAGGACAGATTCTATATACAAACCCGATCCGCCACACAGAACCGGAGTTTTTCCCCGGGCCGTGATATCCTTATAGACCACCTCAAAGTCCTGTTTGAACCTGAAAACATTGTACTCTTCTCCGGCGTCGCAAATATCTATAAGATGATACGGGATCTTTTTCCCGGCGATAGTATATTCTTCGATATCTTTACCTGTACCTATGCTCATCCCGCGGTAAACCTGTCTGGAATCAGCAGAGATGATCTCTCCGTTAAGTTCTTTAGCGAGATTTACCGCAAATCCGGTTTTACCTGTCGCCGTCGGGCCTGTTATAACTATAAGATCGAATTTCTTCTTCATGTCTGAATTATAAAAAAAACCTTCCATTTTTGGAAGGTTTAATTTGTTATTTTTATCTTTTGCTTTAAATTGAATTGGTAAAAAGAATTTATAAAATTGTTTGACATAATAGCTGAATGTAGATAAATTATGACATCAAGAAATATTCCGGAGTGTGAATTTATGTTTAATTGCCTAAGTGATGAAGAATTTTGTGAAAAGGTACATGATGTTTTGCATGAGTCAATAAAAAAAGAAGCAGATTTTCAGATCAAGTTTGAAAAGCGTTTCAACAAGAGTTTTCCGATGATCAGGCAAAGATACAAGCGTATAGCGAGGAGAACACTTAACTCTACTTACGAAAAGATCAGATATGAATATGCGAAAGAAGAATTGAAGCATTCCAGTTGTTTCGAAGTTATGTCTGATCTCGGATTCAAGTATGAATCAAATTTTGCAAAGTGGTTCAAAAAATATGCAGGTATAAATCCTTCTGAGTTCAGTGCTATACACAAAAAGATATGATTGATAATTGAGGTTTACTGTTGGGATTTATAAATAAACTTTGCGCAGAAAGTTTGTGTTTTAAATTGGCAGTAACGATCCGTAAAGAGCTTTGACAAATCAAACAATATCAATTAAATTCAAAAGCAATAATAATGTAAATATGAGTCGTTTACATATTAAGGATTCGTATTTTATGTTAAGAAATGGAAAGAAATAATATGGAAAAAAATATCAAACCGATTTTTCTTTTTGCAGACAGCCAGTTATTATTCTGGCAAGAAAGAAATAAGTATTACCTGAACGAAGTAAGGAAATATATTTTAAATGTTGAACCAAAAGCAGCATATGTTGGGGCCGCAAATGATAATAATCCTGAATATTATTCTATATTTGAAGCTGCAATGAATAATATCGGAATTGTAAATTGTAAAATGATATCTATGTCGTTTGATAAAGAAGATAAAAAATACGTTGAAGAAGCCGATTTGATATTACTTGCAGGCGGTGATGTCGTAAAGGGAATGAATTTTTTTAAGCATAAAGGGATAACAGAACTGATAGTTAAAAGGTATATGGAAGGAGCTTTGCTGATTGGTATTTCTGCAGGAGCAGTTCAATTCGGTAGCTGCGGTTTCAAAGACGATGAAAATTCTGAATACCTGTTTAAAAGTAATTTGATAGAAACAATTAGGCTTATTCCATTTGCAATATCTGTTCACAATGAGAATGACAACTGGAGAGAATTAAAAGTAATAATTAATTTATCTGAGGGTAGAGAGCGAGGTGTTGGTATTCCCGGCGGAGCAGGAATGATATACCATTCCGATCATACCGTGGAACCTATCAGACACACTTTACATGAATTTGTTTTTAAAAATAATGAAATTAAGGAATCAATGATCATTCCAAGTAACACACAGAATGATCAAGGCGTAGAAAATGTGGAATATGTTGAAATAACAGATCAAATTGGTCAAGAGTAGAATTAGATAGCGCCTATGTTTAGAAAAAGTGAATTTTACAAATAATTGGAGAAAAAAATGGCAGAAAAAAAGTTGAATGAGCTTGTTGTGAGATTAATGAAAAAGCAGAAAGTTGAGGCTTCAAGACCTCAGAAGACCTGGCAGGATCTAAAAGAGTGTATTGATAGGAACTATGTCCAAGTTATGTTCCCTACAGGTACAGAATTAGGAGTACAACTTTACAGGCCGGACTGTGATTTTACAAAAGCTGATTTTACGAACGGCAAAGGTACAGTTCATCTTGAAGGGGGCCTCAACTTGAACTATGACAATGTACGCTGTATTGCAGACATTGAATTGGAAACATGCGAAGGAGTTGGATACCTCAAGCCTGTCAGCGAAGAAGAATATAAACACATAATGAAT
>QKDR01000160.1 GCA_003252515.1 Candidatus Delongbacteria bacterium
GCAAGGGAAAGAGGTATGATAAAGGAAGGCGAAACAATTTATAAATACGAAATAGAAAAGGAGAACTAAAATGGCATTCAATCTGAGAAACAGGAACTTCCTGAAGCTTCTTGATTTTACAACTCAGGAAATAAAATTTCTGCTTGATCTTTCAATAGATCTGAAGAAAGCTAAATATACAGGTACTGAAGTTCAGAGACTGAAAGGTAAGAACATCGCTCTTATTTTCGAGAAAGCCTCAACAAGAACAAGATGCGCTTTTGAAGTGGCCGCTTACGATCAGGGCGCTCATGTGACTTATCTCGGTCCGTCAGGATCACAGATAGGATATAAAGAATCAATGAAAGATACGGCAAGAGTACTGGGCGGTATGTATGACGGTATAGAATACAGGGGTTTCGGTCAGAAAGTGGTCGAAGAGCTCGGAAAATATGCCGGTGTTCCTGTCTGGAACGGACTTACCGATGAATTTCATCCGACTCAGATTCTGGCGGATATTATGACAATGATCGAGAACTCGGACAAACCTCTGAGCCAGATATCTTACTGTTACCTCGGCGACGGCAGGAACAATATGGGAAATTCACTTATGGTCGGAGCGGCAAAACTCGGAATGGATTTCCGCATGGCCGCACCCAAAAAGTGCCAGCCTGTTAAAGAGCTTCAGGACGAATGCAAAAAGATCGCCAAAGAAACAGGTGCAAGAATCCTTATTACCGACGATGTCAAAAAAGCAGTGAAAGGTGTGGATTTCCTTTATACTGACGTCTGGGTATCGATGGGCGAATCGGAAGCGGTCTGGCCTGAAAGAATAAAACTTCTTAAACCTTATCAGGTAAACAAAGAAGTAGTTAAGCTCACAGGAAATCCGAATGTGAAATTCCTGCACTGCCTGCCTGCTTTCCACAACAGGGAAACCGTAAAAGGCGAGGAGATATATCAGAAATATAAGATAAACGGAATGGAAGTTACAGACGATGTTTTCGAATCGGAGAACTCTCTTGTATTCCAGGAAGCCGAGAACAGGATGCATACGATAAAAGCGGTAATGGTCGCGACACTGGGAAGCTAAAAAACGACACAGGCTCAGGCCTGTGTTTTTTTTGTTGTGAGAAATGAAACGGGAGAAACAATGGGAATCAGAGCAGGGATCGTCGGAATAACAAATATAGGCAAAACCACAATATTCAACGCGCTGACATCGTCAGAGGCTGAATCGACAAGTTATTCATTTTCCACGATCAAACCGAATATCGCGGCGGTCGATGTTCCTGACCCGAGGGTTGATGAGATATTCGCGCATGTGACAAGCGCCAAAAAGGTGTACAACCATCTTGAAATAATGGACATCGCCGGACTTGTTAAAGGTGCCAGCAAGGGAGAAGGTCTGGGAAATAAGTTCCTCAGCGACATCAAGCTAGTTGACGCGATCTTGCACGTGGTCCGCTGTTTCGATGACGAGAACGTTATCCATGTGGACAAGACAGTAAGTCCTTCAAGGGATATCGAGAACATTGAGACCGAACTTATAGTCAAAGACCTTGAAACCGTCGAGAACAGGATATCGAAGAACGAGAAGCTCGTAAAAGCCAGGAACAAAGAGGCGATGGATATAGCTCCGCTTTACGATAAACTTTTCGCGAAGATGTCTGAACTCGAGCATCCGAGAGATCTTGGTCTTACGGATCAGGAAAAAGAAATGCTTAAAGATATGAACCTCCTTACTTTGAAGCCTGTCATATTCGTCTGTAACATTTCCGAGGATGAACTTCTGGAAGGGAACGATTCGGATTATACGAAGGCTGTAAGGGAACACGCGGCGAAAACAGGCTGCGGAGCCGTCAAGATATGTGGTAAAATAGAAGCTGAGATATCAGTGCTTAACGATGAGGAAAAGTCAGAGTTTCTAAGAGATTACGGACTCAAAGAGACCGGATTGAATAATCTGATCAGAGAAACCTACAGACTTCTGGGATTAAGCACTTTTCTGACCGAAGGAGAGATTGAAGTCAAGGCCTGGAACATAAAACAGGGAATGACCGCTCCTCAGGCTGCAGGTGTTATACATACGGATTTCGAGAAAAAATTTATCAAAGCTGAAGTTATTTCATATAAAGATTTCGTAGAATGCGGTTTTGACAGGAATACGGCAAAATCTAAAGGAAAAGCAAGACTGGAAGGCAGAGATTATGTGGTTCAGGACGGAGATGTGATAATATTCAGGTTCGGCAAGTAATGGAACTCCACATTATCAGACATAAAACGGCTGAAGATTACTTCAGGGATTTCTGTCCTGAAGGCGAAGTTCGTCAGTATTCATATCAGCTTCAGAGGATGTTCGAGTCTGGAGCGGCCAAGGAAGGTGATTATTTTTTGGTTAGAAATGAAGAAAGATCATTTCTAAGAGCTGAAATATACAGGAACAATACCAGAAGAATTTGGGAGAAAGAACCGGAGTCTATAACTTCTCAGGATAAGAACGCGGATAAATCCGTAGCTGAAGCGCTCGATCTGATTTTCAGATTTCTGGATGATGAGATGTACTATGCGGGGTGTTATGATAAACTTGAAATAGTAATAGATGAAGAGTCAGAGCATTCTGAAACCATGAGATCATTATGCACTAAGCATAATTATTCAGAATTCGAGATAATCTGTGAATTCGGTATCCCTGTACATGAAAATGAAGGTAGCGAGTATGAGGAGACCGGGCTTTTCAGAAAATTCACCGTCTTCGATCCCGAATTCAGATTCGATCTCGTTTGTAGTTCTGATCCGGTTTGTAAACTTTTCGGGTGCAGCGTTCCCGAGAGAATTTATCAGGACTATCTGGATGATTCATATTTAAGTGAGGATATGTGGAAAGTGATCATGAATGATAAATCCGTAACAGGATTTTTCATGCCGTCATTTACTTCCGGCCTGAAAACAAACCTGCGCCTCATGAATTATTCATTGCCCGAAAAACCGGAACCGGCTTTGTTCACAGGAATAATTGCGGATATGAAAAAAATTGCCGCAATTAACGGATCTCAATTGATCGAGATCCCGGTAAGGTCTTCCGATTCTGAATTTATGAAAAAGATCGAATCGGAAGGGGGGGCGCTTATAAGAAAATTCGGGAGATACGCAAAAAGTGATCCTGCCAGATAAGATAGACCGCAGTATTCTTTTTTTTGTCAATAATGATCTTCATGATAATTTCTTTAATCATCTTTTCATATTTTTTTCAGACAGAAGATCCCTTATTTATTTTATTCCGCTGATAATACTGTACGGATATTATCTTAAAAAGAAGAACGGAAAAGAATTTAATAAATTAATTGTCGTTATAGGCATGGCTGTAGTCGCGGTTTCGATTTCCGATCTGCTGACTTCTAGAATCGTCAAACCATTATTTGCCCGTCCCAGACCCTGCCAGGTGATCGAAGGTCTTTATTTCTTTAAACAAAAAGCTTCCGTATGGGTATTAACTGACGGGATTTCGTCATATAAATCGTCCTTTTCATTCGTTTCTTCACATGCTTCTAATTCTATTTCCGCTGCGCTGATATTCGGGAAATTCTACAGAAAACTTATCCCATTCCTCTCTGTTGCAGTTCTGCTGATCAGCACTTCAAGACTTTATCTGGGAGTACATTATCCTTCAGATATTCTAGGAGGATGGATCACGGGTGTTATCACCGCTCTTATAGTATTTCTGATATTCTATTCTTCGAAAAAGAAGTATTTATTTCTCAGAATTCAGACCTTTTTTTATTGATTTGTAAGACAAGTGGTTTTATATTATTGACTGATGGAGAGGAGATGTTAAATAAGAAAACCGGGAAAATAATATGAAAAAGTTCAGGATACTCGTTGTTGACGATGAAGAGAACATGCTGATGATGCTTAAAACTTTTTTTGTAGAGAAAGAATATGTCTGTTTTACTGCAAAAGACGGAAAAGAAGCGCTTAAAGTTCTCAATAGCGAGGAAGTCGATCTGGTAATTACTGATATGAAGATGCCTGAAATGGACGGACTTGAGCTTTTAAGGGTCATAAAAGAGAAATACAGCAGCATATCGGCGGTCATTATGACCGGTTTTGCAGAGGAATACACAACTACCGAAGCACTTAATCTCGGTGCCGACGGATATATTACCAAACCATTCAGAAATAAAGAGCTTTTGCTTATACTAAAAAGGATACAGCAGCTCAATCAGTATGAGTAGTTTTACTCATATCTTTCATTCGCCTGAGGGATCCCGATGAAATTTTTATATGCATCATTTATTTTAATAATGATTCTTGCAGGCTGTACTCCGGCAACTCAGGAAAAAAGTGTTCCTCTAACTGAGAGGATCATTTCCGAAATGAGCGTTGATTCACCGAAGAAAGAAA
The DNA here is from genome assembly GCA_003252515.1 of Candidatus Delongbacteria bacterium. Classification (GTDB taxonomy): domain Bacteria; phylum UBA4055; class UBA4055; order UBA4055; family UBA4055; genus UBA4055. The sequence goes on from QKDR01000160.1 coordinate 4,384, forward strand.
AAATCGTTGAGCCTGAAAAGCCGGTTGCCGAAAAAAATATCACTGTCAGGGTCGGGATCATGGAGAATGAATCCGAGATACTGTTCAGCTGTTCGGGACTTTTCTCCCTTAAAAGCAACGGAAAAACCATTTTTACTAAGAAGAAATCTCAAGGAAGCTGGAAGATCACTGTCCATAATAACAACCTTTTGTTTGAAAATACTGATAACGGAGAAGTTATCAATATAGCGGGAGAGCTTGTGTTCATTCCGGATCAGATATCTTCATTCGTAAGGATCGGAAAGGTGCAGTCAGGAAAAGGTTGGCACTGGGAGGATGTTAAATCCAGAAGTTATAAAGGTAATATTGAATTTATTAATGTAGGCGGTAAGATCACTGTCGTAAATGAGGTCGGCATTGAGCAGTACCTTTACGGCGTAGTCCCGTCTGAAATGTCCTCACAATCACCAATGGAAGCACTTAAAGCCCAGGCTGTTCTTGCAAGAACAAACGTATTCTCGAAAGTAGGAAAAAAATACAAGAACAAACCTTATTCTCTCTCGAGCGATGTGTACAGTCAGGTTTATACAGGAATCGACAAAGTAAATGAGAGTACAAGCAGAGCTGTAGACGAGACCCGCGGACTTATTCTTACTTATAACGGGAAACCGGTTGAGGCTCTTTTTCATTCCGTTTGCGGAGGTTATCTGGAATCGAACGATGTTATCTGGAGTTCGATACAGCTTCCGTACCTGAAAGCAAAGCCGTGTATGCCTGACGGAGAATTTAAGTATGGGGACCTGTCGAAAGAGAATAACTTCAGGAAATGGGCTGATTCTTATCCTGATTCATACTGTAATCTGCAAGGTAAGGTTTCGGGAGACAAACTCTCATTTGCAAGAAAATATTTCAGATGGGAGACTAAACATACAAGGAAGAAGCTTGAAGGGATAATAAAGTCGTCAACGGGTACCGATATAGGCGATCTTAAAGATGTTGCTGTTGTATCCCGAGGTCCTTCAGGCAAAGCGATAAGCGTTAAAGTAACAGGTACAAAGAACAGTGTTACTATTAATAAGGAACTAAATATACGGCAGAAACTGTCAAAACCTCCTCTTTACAGCGGTAATTTTTATGTTAAGCTTGGTAAAAAAGATAAGAGCGGATATCCTTCTGATATTGTGTTCAAAGGTGCAGGCTTCGGTCACGGAACAGGAATGTGTCAGATCGGGGCGTGCGGAATGGCAGACTGCGGCAAAAAATTTCAAGAAATTCTTGAATTTTATTTCCCCGGAACAAGAGTTTCAGAACTCGACAAATAATTTAAAAATAAACCATAATATCTTAAAAAAGTTATTGACTTTGAATTTTAATATTGTTATATTCGTTTTCCGCAAAATTGCAGGGCTGTCGCGCAAAAAAAAACAGCGTGATTTCGTGCCTGCGGTTTAGTGAGAGGGAGAAAAATATTAATGAAACTATTAACATAGAAAAAGATTATATTGGAGAAAGTTAATGCCGACAATCAACCAATTAGTGAGATTTGGAAGACAAGCGATCAAGAAAAAAACTAAATCTCCTGCAATGCAGGGTTGTCCCCAGAAGAGAGGCGTGTGCACGAAGATAACGACCATGACGCCTAAGAAACCGAATTCCGCGCTCAGAAAAGTAGCGAGGATCAGGCTTTCGAATTCGATGGAAGTCTGGGCTTATATCCCCGGAGAGGGACACAATCTGCAGGAACATGCCGTCGTACTGATAAGAGGCGGAAGGGTCAAGGACCTGCCGGGTGTGAGATATCACATTATCAGGGGAACCCAAGATGCCGCAGGCGTTACGGGAAGATTACAGGCCCGTTCCAAGTACGGTGCGAAAATGCCTAAAAAGTAAACGAACAGAGGAATTAAATGTCCAGAAGATCAAAGGCTATCAAAAGAAAAATCCTGCCCGATCCGATGTTTAAGGATCTGGTAATCGCCCGTTTCATCAACAATATGATGAAGAGCGGTAAGAAAGCCATTTCCGAGGGGATCTTTTATTCGGCGATGGATATTATCGAGCAGAAAGAGAAAGGCAAGAAAGGACATGAGGTTTTCAGGCAGGCGATCGAGAACGTCAAACCGGTTCTGGAGGTAAAATCGAGAAGGATCGGCGGAGCGAACGTTCAGGTGCCTCTGGAGATCAGAGCTGAAAGAAAAGAAGCTCTCGCAATAAGATGGGTTATCGCGAACTCAAGAAAAAGAAGCGGCAAATCAATGTCCGTGAAGCTTGCAGATGAGCTGCTCGCTGCTTTCAAGAATGAAGGCGCATCGATAAAGAAAAAGGAAGACATGCATAAAATGGCCGAAGCTAATAAAGCTTTTGCTCATTTCAGGTTCTAATGAAATCATGACACTGGAAAGACTCAGAAATATCGGCATAATGGCCCATATAGACGCAGGTAAAACGACTACTACCGAGAGAATTCTTTTCTATACCGGAAAAGTTCATAAGATCGGGGAAGTGCATGACGGTACTGCGGTGATGGACTGGATGCCCCAGGAGCAGGAAAGGGGTATTACGATCACTTCGGCAGCGACAACATGCGAATGGAAAGATCATTCGATCAATATAATCGATACTCCCGGACACGTTGATTTTACAGTTGAAGTGGAAAGGTCGCTTAGAGTCCTTGATGGAGCCATAGCACTTTTTTGCGGTGTCGGCGGTGTGGAACCTCAGTCTGAAACTGTCTGGAGGCAGGCTAATCATTACAAAGTTCCAAGGATCGCTTTTGTCAATAAAATGGACAGAGTGGGTTCTGACTTTTATAACGTGCTCGATATGATCAGCGAAAGGCTCGGTGCGCATCCGATAGCGGTTCAGATACCTGTGGGAACCGGCGAGATGTTCGCAGGAGTTATAGACCTGATCAGACTTAAAGCCAGAATGTACAGACAGGATGACGGTCTGATCTTTGAAGAAATTGATATACCCGATGATCTTTCTGAAATGAGCAGACGTTACAGGGAACTCCTACTCGAATCGATCTCGGATTACGACGATGAAATGATGGAGCTTTTTATCGAGGGAAAAGAAATATCCCCGGAGAGGATAAAAGCCGCTATCAGAAAGGCAACACTGGATCTTAAGATCGTACCTGTATTCTGCGGTTCGTCGTTTAAGAACAAGGGAGTTCAGGCTTTACTTGACGGAGTGATAGATTACCTTCCTTCTCCTTTAGACACAATAGAATATACGGGATATAAGGTTGATTCCGAAGAAATGGTTTCAAGAAAACCATCTCCCGAAGAACCTTTCTCGGCTTACGCTTTCAAGGTTATGACAGATCCGTATGTCGGAAAGCTTATTTATCTGAGGGTCTATTCCGGAAAAGCTAAGGTCGGTGATGCTGTCATTAATTCAAACAGTCTTAAAAAAGAGAGATTCGGCAGAATATTAAGAATGATGTCAAACAAGAGAGAGGATCTTGAATTCTGTCAGGCTGGAGACATTGTCGCAGTTGTAGGGTTAAAATCCACAAGGACCGGAGACACTCTTTGTGACAACAATAAAAGAATAAGATTCGAAGCTCTCAAATTCCCCGTTCCCGTAGTGCATCAGGCAATTGAACCTAAATCGAAGATGGATTCAGACAAACTTACAGACTCTTTACTTAAGCTTTCAGAGGAAGATCCGACTTTTGTTATCAAGTTCAATGAAGATACCGGTCAGACTATAATATCCGGAATGGGTGAACTGCACCTTGATATAATTATCGACCGACTCAAAAGAGAATTCAGTCTTTCAGTTAATGTGGGTGCTCCACAAGTCGCTTATAAGGAAAGATTGAGAAAAGAGCTGAAGATAGATTATAAGCATGCAAAGCAGACTGGGGGTAAAGGTCAGTTTGCGCACGCTGTAATGAATATAGGACCCGGAGAGCCGAATTCAGGACTTGTATTCATTAATAAAATAACGGGTGGAAAGATTCCGAAAGAATACATACCTGCTATTGAAGAAGGAATAAAAGACTCAATGACATCCGGTCCGATCGCGGGCTATCCTGTTCTTGATGTGAAAGTAGAGCTGCTTGACGGATCATATCACACTGTTGATTCCTCAGAAATGGCTTTTAAAACTTGCGGAGCATTAGCTTTTAAAGAAGCTGCGCAAAAATCGGGGACATTCCTTCTTGAGCCTGTTATGAAAGTTGAAATACATACACCTCTTTCATATGTCGGTGCTCTTACCGGAGATATTAATTCAAGAAGAGGCAAGGTAGACGATCTCGAGCTCAAAAATGATTATCAGATAATCAGGGCAACAGTACCGCTTTCAGAAATGTTCGGATATACGAACAGACTGCGTAACCTTTCTCAGGGAAGGGCTACATCATCTATGGAATTCAAAGAATTTGTTGCAATGACCGAAGACGAAACGAAGAAAACTCTGAAAAAATTCGGTTATGTTTACAACAGTTAAAATTTAAGTCTATAAACGGAGGTATTAAATGGCTAAGGAAAAATTT
>QKDR01000075.1 GCA_003252515.1 Candidatus Delongbacteria bacterium
ATATCTCCTGAAGCTCCTGTTCCCGTTGTCAATGTGACAAATGAGGAAATGAAACCGGGAGGTGCCGCCAATGTGAGTCTTAACATCAGATCGCTTGGCGCGACACCTTATTCTTTCGGCGTGATAGGCAGCGATATGAGCGGTTCATATTTCATAGACAATTTCAGATGCAACGGAATGCAGACCGGCAACATTCTGATAGATAAGAAAAGACCGACTACAGTAAAAACAAGAATACTGGCTTTAAATCAGCATGTCGTCCGTTTTGACAGGGAAAGTGTTGATAATATAGGAAGAAATACCGAAAAAAAATTAACAGAAGGTTTCGAGAAAATAAGCGGCAGACTGGACGCGGTGATATTTCAGGATTATAATAAAGGCGTACTTTCACCGGGTCTGATCAAAAACATTCTCAGAATTTCCAAAGAAAAAAATATACTGACAGCTGTTGATCCCAAATCAAGAAATTTCAACTGTTATAGAGGGGCGGATATTTTCAAACCGAATTTAAGAGAGGCTGAAGATATACTGAAACGCAAGATCAGGACAGACTTGGAGATCGAAAAAGCCGGGATAGATCTGATGGATAAACTTGAGCTGAAGAACCTTGTGATAACATTAAGCGAAAAAGGAATGGCGGTCTTCGACAATAATGCGATAATGACAATAATTCCGGCGAAATCAGCTAAAATCGCCAATGTCTCGGGAGCCGGTGATACAGTGATCTCGACTCTGGTTTCGTTCTTATGCGCCGGAGCCTCTTTTGAAGAAGCCTGTACGATAGCGAATTACGCCGCTTCGATCGTAGTAGAAGACGTAAGCATAATACCTGTTGATCCGGCACAGCTCAGATCGAGACTTTCAGAATCAGAAATAATACAGGGAAAGTAAAGTGGTGATTAAGTCAGTCAATATCGGGGAATTGGTCAGGGATCTTAAAAGTAAAGGTAAAAAGATCGTATTCACTAACGGAGTTTTTGATATCCTTCACAGAGGCCATGCCGAGTATCTGAACAGATCCAAAGAGTACGGCGATATACTCATAGTAGGTATAAACAGCGATCTTTCAGTTAAAAGACTGAAAGGGGAAAGCAGGCCTGTAAATAATGAAGGAGACAGAGCATATCTGATCGATTCTTTGAAATCGGTGGATTTTACTGTTATATTTGAGGACGACACGCCTTTCGGTCTGATTAATGATATTTTGCCGGATTACCTGATAAAAGGCGGTGATTATGATCCCGGTATTAATGATAAGAACGACTGCAGATATATCGTAGGGTCCGATATAGTAAAAAATTACGGAGGAGAAGTGGCGGTAATAGAACTTGTACCTTCAAGGTCAACAACTCTAACACTGAAAAAAATAAAGGAATTGTGATGAGCCTTCACGAAGAGATAATTAAAATATCATCAAAATATAACGGGCATACTGCTGTGATCGACAGCGCGGCAGGCAAGAACTATACTTACGGGAAACTTGTTACGGCAGCGTTTATTTTCGCAGATATAATAAAAAAAAGTGATGATGAGTTCATAGGCTTAATGATGCCTATGTCAGCCGGCGCTTTCATCAGTCTCCTTGCTGTTTTGATCACGGGAAAAGTACCTGTAATGATAAATTATTCTACAGGCGCGGAGAACAATATCAGTTACGCAAGAAAAAAATGCGGTTTCAAGACCGTGATAACATCAAAAAAATTATGCGATAAGCTCGGAGTTGCCCAGGACTCGGGAATGATGTTCGCTGAGGACATCGCAGGGTCTATCACTCTAATACAAAAAATAAAAGCACTTATAAAAAGTTTTTCTCCTTTTAGGTTCATTGCCCGTAAATCACCTGAAGAGATAGCTGTTCTTCTTTTTACTACCGGCAGCGAAAAGGAACCTAAAGCGGTAATGCTTACACATGATAATATTATGTCCAACATAGAGTCGCTTACACAACTGTTTTATTTCGGAACAGAAGATATATTTACCGGTGTACTTCCCCTTTTCCACATATACGGGCTTACTACCTCTTTTTTCCTTCCGTTATTGTCAGGGTCTGCCGTTAATACGTTCGTGAATCCGCTTGAATATAAGTTTGTGGCAGACGGAATTAAAAAGAACGGGAACACGATAATTACAGCTACACCTACATTTCTTAGAGGTTACTGTCAGAAATCGGAACCGGGAGATCTGAAAAGTCTGCGTATTATCATGGCCGGGGGAGATAAACTCACGAAGAATATCAAAGAAACTTATATGTCGAAACACGGTGCGGAAGTCCTTGAAGGATACGGAACAACAGAAACAAGTCCTGTTATTTCTGTCAATACTTTTGAGAAGAACAGGTTCGGAAGTATCGGTCAGCCGTTACCTGATGTTGAAGTTAAGATAATCGATATTGACACAGAGCAGGAACTTCCGCATGGCCAGGAAGGTAAGATATATGTGAAAGGAAGGCTTGTCATGAAAGGTTATTTTGACGATATGGAGGAGACTTCGCTTCATATAAGGAACGGCTGGTATGACACAGGGGACATCGGACTGATGGACACTGACGGTTTTCTGTGGCATAAAGGAAGACTGAAAAGATTTGTCAAGATCGGCGGTGAAATGGTTTCTCTTACTGCTGTGGAGAATGCGGTTGAGAAACATATCGGAGAAGACTATCAGTGCTGTGCGGTTGAGATACCGCATATAACAAAAGGCGCGGATATAATTGTAGCCATTACCAAAGATATAAGTGATTCGGAGATGAAGAAAAAACTTTCTGAAGAATTGCCTCCTATAGCTGTTCCAAAGAAATTTATGTATTTTGAGGAATTGCCGCTAATGGGCAACGGAAAAGTAAATTTCAGAGAAGTGGAAGAACTTTGTAAGAAAAGAACGGGTTTTTAATGTTTTTTAGAAGGATAATAATATTTCTTTCGGTCGCGGCACTAATTTCGGGCTGCGCTTATTTTAACATGTATTTCAACGCAAAGCAGAATTTTAATGATGCTGAAAAGAAAAGAAAAGAAACCAGTATAGTTGATAAAGCTCTTTATGAGAACAGTATAAAAGAACTTTCAAAAATACTTGAATTTTATCCTGACAGCAAATGGGTGGACGATGCTCTTTTAATGATGGGGCTCTGTTACTTTAGGCAGGAAGATAATTACAAGGCTCAGAAAAAATTTAATGAGCTTCTTTTAAAATATCCGGATTCGGAACTTGCCGATCAGGCAAGAATGCATCTTGCTGAAGTTGAAATAGCTATGAAAAATTATGAAGAGGCCGGAAAACTTCTTGAAAGAATACAGACTGGCGATATAGATATAGAACCCTTCAGGCTGTTAAAGCTGAATGCCGAGATGAGCCTGTCACAGGGAGACAGCGTAAAAGCACTTGAGTTCATGCTGAAAGCGGCGGACAAAGCTGAATCCGCACCAGATAAAATCAGTCTGCTTCAATTTTCAGCTGAATTGTCGGCTTACATAAGAGATTTTAAAATGTCAGCCGATATTAATAAAGACCTTATTGAACTGTATGCTGAAAGAGATAAAAAATTCAATGCGATCATTAATTACGCTGAAGCACTTAAACAACTGGGTGATACTGATGAGGCAATCAAGATACTTGAGGAGGTTACCGGAAATGAGGAATATGCGCAGTACTCACTGAAGGGTGAAATAAAACTGGCAAAATTATATACCGAGGAAAAATTACAGGAAAAAGCCTATAACAAACTTGACGAGATACTCAGAGTAAACCCGAAAGACAGGAACAACGGCCCTGACCTGGCGGAAACGGCATATTATTTTGGCGAGTATTATTTTAATCTTCTGAAAGATTTCAAATCGGCGGAAACAATGTACGATTCATGCGGGTTTTTCGACAGGAAGAACGAATTCTACACGAAATCTCTTGAAAGAATGAAACAGATCCGGGAATATAGGAGTATTCGTGACAAAGTCGAATCGTATCCTCAGAAGATAGACAGTCTGAATGCAAAGATAGCCAGGATCAGATCAAAAATGGATGCAGCAGATATGAGCGCTGACGGCAGGGATGCGATCAATGATGAAATAGGCGGTCTTGCTAAAGAACGAAAGGATTTAAAGACTTCATATGTAAATGAGAAAAGTACTCTGGCTGAGAAAGCAAGATTTGAGATGAATCTTCCCGATACGTCGAGGACCCTTTTTCAGGAACTTGCTGATGAAAGTGATTATCCTCATAAAGCGTCATATGCCATGGTATCGCTTATCCTTGACGATAGTGTCAGATACGGGTACCTTACGGATTCCGTTCTCATAAAATATCCGGCTACAGCCGGCGCGAATTATATAAGGATATCAAGAGGACAGGAGACCATTCAGGTCGTTGAGGACTCAGCTAAATATTTTTTTAATCTTGCATCAGATAAATTTATTGATTCTCTTTATTCAGAGGCTTCGGAACAATATATCGAAATTGCCAGAAAATACGAAAAGAACCCGATCTCACCAAAGATACTTCAGGCGGCGGCCATGATAAATGAGAAATACCTGAAGGATTTTTCAAAAGCGGCAGAATTATACGCAGAAATTAAAGAAAAGTATTCACAGACAGTCTATGGAAGGTATGCCTCTATGAAAATTAAACAGGAAGGCGAAGAGGTCAGAAAAGATGAAAAGAAAAAAAAGATAATAATTCCGGAATCAGATATCTGGTATCAAATGGATAGGAGGAATAATTAATCAAAAATAAAATATGGAGTGAAGTATGAAGAAATTTATAGTAATGGCATTATTAAGCGCAATAACAATTTTTGTGCTTACTTCCTGTGATGAAGAATCTGACGATCCTCCTCCGTTCACGAACGGACTGATGGTGAAATTGTCTCAGAATCCGGTAAATTCCGGCGGGATCGAGTCAGTGAAGAGTTTTACGGCCAGAAGTTACGTGCAGTGTTTATACCAATTCGGGAATACTTATACATTTACTGCCGAGACTTCTTCAGGAGATGAATGGAAAGTAAAATTCAGATGGGATGACCAGCAGGCTGATTCAATGATATATTTAAGTGAAAATTCTTCCAACGAGATAACATTAACATCTCAGGAATACGGAAATTATTATATTAACAGTTCGAGCAGCCACGCGGACGAGACTTATATTAAGATACTGAGGATCGATCCTGAAAATACTGTCGAAGCTGAATTTGAAGGTTTTATTTATGAATCAGGAGCTTCGGCCGATCCTGACACTCTCAAAGACGGTTATCTGATCACAAGTAAATTCGTTTCCGGTAAATAGGAGTGCTAATGAAGATAACTGTATTAGGTGCCGGAATGGTCGGAAGCGCTATGGCGCGTGACCTGCACGGGCAGTATGATGTTACCGTGGCCGATGTGAGTACGGGGGCATTGAATATACTTAAAAATGAGCACGGAATTAAAACCGTTAAAGCGGATCTGAGAGACAAAAAAGTTCTTAAGAAAGTGATCGCAGAATCTGATATCGTTGTTGACGCGGTTCCGGGTTTCATGGGATACGAAACAGTAAAGACTGTCATAGAATGCGGGAAAAATGTAGTCGATATAGCATTCTTCCCTGAAGACTCAGCTCCTTTAGACAGGCTTGCGAGAAAACACAATGTCATCGCGGTGACCGATATAGGCGTAGCGCCCGGGATGTGTAATGTGATCCTGGGATATCATGATTCGAGGATGAAAGTGGATTCCTACCTTTGCCTGGTTGGCGGACTGCCAGTAAAACGAACATGGCCGTGGGAATACAAAGCTCCTTTTTCTCCGTGCGATGTGATAGAGGAATATGTACGACCGGCAAGATACAGGGAGAATGGAGCGGAAGTCGTTAAACCGGCACTATCTGATCCTGAACTGTTCGAATTCGACGGAGTGGGAACTCTGGAAGCCTGGAATTCGGACGGTCTGAGATCGCTACTGAAAACCATACCGAATGTGCCTGACATGAAAGAGAAGACCATGCGCTACCCCGGGTATATAGAGAAAATAAAAGTTCTTAGAGAATCAGGGTTTTTCAGTAAAGATCAGATCGAGATAAACGGAACGAAAGTATCTCCGCTTGAAATGACCGAGAAAGTTCTTTTTACGGAGAATAACTGGAAACTCGGCAGATTCGAGGAGGAATTTACTATAATGAGAGTGATCATTAAAGGGGACGAAAAGGGCAGGAAGAAAACTTATACTTATGATCTTGTGGACAAATACTGTGCAAAAACAAAGATATCTTCAATGGCCAGAACAACCGGTTATTCGTGTACGGCGGCGGTTAATCTTGTCGCAAAAGGACTTTATAATGAAACAGGTCTCAATCCGGCTGAATTTATCGGTCGTGATGAAAAATGTTTTAAGGCTATGCTGAAGTATATGAAAGACAGGGGTGTTGTATATAAAGTGTCGTCAGAATAAAAAAAATTAAGCTTGACATTTGATTTTATTATTGTATAATACAATGGCAAAATTTCTTTATAGGGACGGAGGAGTAATGAAGAAAATAATTTTAGTTCTGACTTTAGGCACGATATTTTTGATCGGATGTTCAAAGGATGAACTCAACAGGCTTAAGCTCGAAAACGCGAATTTGAGAGCTGAGAAGACAGGTTTGGAAGCCCGAATGAAGCAGATCGTGGCTGAGAGAGATTCTATTCAGGTCAAGTACGAGATGATAAAAGAGATCGTTCAGGACAAGACCGAGCCCGCTTTAAGCGAATAGGCAGAATTTGAGCCCGGATGTTCCGGGCTTTTTTATTGCCCCTTCGTAATACCACCTGCATTTCAAATTGTTTCCATTTACATTGATACCGATAAATATGAGGCATAATAATGAGAAATAGTTTGGCGTTACTGATATTCTTATTGTTGGCATTATCAGGTTTTTTCATGTCGAACGGTGAAGAAACAACCTTAAAGGATTCCGTTTCGATTAAAGGGAGGATAACGGGTGAGTTAAAAGGTATTGTAGTTGACGAAAAAGGAGATCCCGTAAAAGGCGCGATCGTTGTTACTGACAAAACTTTCACCGTCAACGAAGGTTTTGTTATCAAAAAAGAAGAGACTGCCGATTTTCTTGAAAAGAGCCTGATTACTCTTGGCCTGAATTTCAAAGAAGCGAATGAGTTTATCATTTACTGGCTTCCTGAACTTGAAAAACATCCGTATAATCTCATCCATTTCTCTACAAAAGAATACGAAGAACTTGCCGAACTTACTGTTGACCCGAAGCCCGATACAATTATCCGAGTATTTATGGTTTTCAAAGGACTCGATAGTCCTGTTGAGATCAAAGAACAGAAACTAGTTCCGAAGTCGAGAAAGGGTTTTATCGTAGTCGAATGGGGCGGATCAGAAATAATATCAAAAAATACCGGAATAAGATAAAGATTGACTTCATATGCATAAGTTGTTATATTAATGCATATAGGAGGTAAAAATGAGAACAACACTTGACCTGCCCGAAGATCTTCTAGCCGAGGCTATGAAAACAACACATATCAAGACGAAAACGATGGTTATAATTACGGCTCTCGAAGACCTGATAAGAAAAAATAAGATCGCCGGTCTCAAGAAATTCAAAGGTAAGATTGATCTTGATGTTAACCTTGACATTCTAAGAGCGAGAAATTGAAGGTACTGGTTGACACATCGGTCTGGATAGATTATTTCAGGGACGGAAAAAATTCAGATAAACTTGACCTGCTGCTTGACGAAAATCTCGTTGTGACAAACGACCTTATCTTAACAGAATTAATCCCGTATTTAAAACTCAGGAAACAAAATAAAGTCATAAGCCTTTTATCGGAAATCTCAAAGAATGAAATGAATATAAACTGGAAACAGATCACGGGCTTTCAGACACTCTGCCTTCAAAACGGGATCAACGGTGTCGGCATTCCCGATCTGATAATTGCTCAGAATGCCCTCCAGAACGACTGTGAGATATATACATTGGACAGTCACTTTAAAATGATCGCACCAATAATAAACATCAGGGTGTTTAAATGAATATATCAGGCAAAGTATCCGCATTACTCCTCATCCTGATCTTCTCATTTATTTTCGGGCAGGAAGCGAAAGAGATAAAATGGGGAAAAATAAAAGGAACCATTTTAGATGAGAATAGAAATCCAATATTCGGTGCTGAAGTCACAATAGTAGGTACAACTTGGGTGGCAGAATCCGATGAAGATGGGTATTATTACATCATAGGAATTAGACCCGGAAGTTATAATTTAAAAGCTCAATATATAAATTACGATCCTCAAACATTCGAGAACCTCAGAGTAAGCATTGGGTTAACGACAACTCAGAATTTTCAGCTTTCGAAATCTGATCTAAAAGATTCATGTAAGGTTGAAGTCGTACCTGAGCAAAAAGTCGAAATGGATATAGATGGTGGTCCTCCAAGAAGTCTTAAATACAAGCATAAAGGATCTGAAGACAATAAAGCAGATACACAACATCCCCGTACAGTTGATATGGAGGAAATAGAAACCTTACCTGTAACACCAGTTGAAAAACCCATTATCTACCTCTATCCCGAAAAAGAGACAGAAATTAAAGTAAAACTCGATTATAAAGGTACTTTCACGGTAACATATCCTAAATATTCCGAGAACGGATGGGCAGTTACAGCTAAACCTGATGGCACACTGGCAGATAAGAAAGGGAAAAAATATTATTCTCTTTTCTGGGAAGGTGTTACTGACAAAACTTTCACCGTCAACGAAGGTTTTGTTATCAAAAAAGAAGACACTGCCGATTTTTTTGAAAAGAGCCTGATTACCCTTGGTCTGAATTTCAAAGAAGCGAACGAGTTTATCATTTACTG
>QKDR01000014.1 GCA_003252515.1 Candidatus Delongbacteria bacterium
GAAGGGTCTTTTACCAGCATAATGCCGTTAAGAACCGATAAATCTTCCTTTCTTCCGAGAGAATTGAGAATATAACCTAGAACTTCGAAAGAATCATCAATGGTCGGATCTTTAAGAATTGAAAGATAAACAATTTTAGCAGGGACATACAAATCTTCCATTCCCGAGTATAAAAGAGAAAAAGAGAGTCCCAGATACCCGAAAGGATCATCTTTTTTATTTCTTATCATATTCACAAAATATTCTCTTCCTTCTTCGGGATCAAGATTCGTTCCGTAAAAAAACTGATGATGCGAGTTCAGACTGTCCTTGGCATAAAGTGATCTAACAAATTCTGAAGCCAGATTTCTATCTGTTCTTTGCAGGAACTGTATCTTTAACGCTTTCATATCGTAGGAATCGGGATATTTTTTTAAAAGTGAATCAATATCTTCCTTAATTCTGCCGATATCTCCCTGATAACTTCTCAACTCTTTATCTGCAGCAGTTAAAGTTATTACGTCTCTGTTTATCTTAGAGAGATCGATCTCAACGTCTTTAACGAGATCCTTTATGAATTGATCTGTCGAGACATCTTTTTTAGTACAAGCAGTGAATATTACTAAAGCCAATATGGGAATAATGGCCTTGATTATCCTTCCGGTCATAAAATATCCCAGATTATTTATTTAATTCTTTAAGTACAAGATCAGTTATTTCATATTCCGGTTTTGCAAACAGAAGTGTACCTGTATTGGCGTCAAAAACGAAATCGAATTTCTCTTTCTCCGAAACCTGTTTGATCACCGCATTGATCTTGTCGAGAACAGGCTGCATAAGTTCGGAATTCTTCTTATAGAAATCTCCGCTCTGTCCCCAGACTTTATCTTTATACTGGTAATATTCCTGAAGTTTCTTCTGACCTTCCGCCATTTTTTCGTTCCTTTTTTCTTCAGAAACCATAACGGACATATTTTTTATCTCATCTTCAAGAGCTTTTATCTCGTTTTCCATTTTTACAGCTTCATTTTCTTTTTCTTTGTTCCATTTCGCCAGTTCTTCTTTAGCTTTCTTTGCATCATTGTAGTCAGCAAGTACTTTATCTGAATTGATATAACCCAGCTTAATTTCAGCGAACATCATAACTGCAGCCGCAAGAATTACTACCGTAAATACTTTCTTCATCTTTTATCTCCTCGTTTTTTATTTGAGTTTTATAAGTTGGTACCCATTCTGAAATGAGTTCTCAACTGGTCTCTCCAGTCGGCTTTCTCACCGAACTGGCTGTAATAGTCAAATCCGTAACCGACATCAAGGCCCATCATCCCGAGCATAGGAACATTGATCCTTATACCGAGACCTGCACCTTTCTGAAATTCATAAAGGTTTACTTCGCTGTAATCTCTCCAGAGGTTACCGGCGTCGAAATAAGCGAGAGTGTATATTAACATCGGGGATTCTGTGATTTTCAGACGAAGTTCGAACGATGTTTTCAGCAGGTTCCTGCCACCTATGAAATAACCGTTCTCATACGGACCGACAGCGTTCTCGTCATAACCTCTTAAAGGTTCCCCGCCTGATAAGCCGCCGCCTCCAAGGAAAAAATATTCTCTTGAGCTTATGTATGAAGATTCTCTCAGTTTATCCATTACGCCTGCTACGAATTGAGAATAGAATACGAGCCTGTTCCTTACAAGCGGCTGATACCATTTCATATCAAGCTTATGTTTATGGAATTCTTCATCACCTCCAAGAATTCCTCCGGCGATTTTTGTAAGGAGAGTTATATTCGATCCCTGAGTAGGAAAATCCGCCCTGTCCCTGCTGTCCCTTATCAGATACTGAGCAAGAGAGGAGGATATTATAGTTTTCCCCTCATAAAGCTCGTAAATTTCAGGTGCGTCAGAGCTTATATCAGTATACTTATACCTGTCTACGGAATAATACCACAATCCTCTAAGCCAGTTATCGCTCCATGCGAATCTTCGGCCTATTTTAAAAATTCCGCTTATTATCTGAGTATTCGAATAAGAATCGTCTCTCATCTGATAATTTCCGCTTATACCGACAAGTGTAGGAGTATCATAAAGCCATGGCTCTTCAACGCTGATTGAATATTTATAATAGTCTTCTCCGAATTCAATATTCGTTGACAGCTGCTGCCCGTCTCCCTGAGTAAAAGGATGTTCAAAAGAAAAATTATTGAAAACCAGACCGACAGAACCTATAAATCCGTCCGCCTGTGAATAAGCAATTGAGGTCTGTGCCTGCTCCGTAGGTTTCTCTTTTATGGAGAATACAAGGTCCACTTCCTTTTCGTTTACCGGTTTCATATCCGGAATAACGCTTTCAAAATAATTAAGGATCATAGCGTTCCTCTGACTTCTCAGGATCTTGGTTTTATTGAAAACATCACCCGGGAAGATATCCATTTCCCTTCTTAAGACTTTCTCGTTCGTCCTTGTATTTCCAGTAAATTCTATTCTCCTGACTCTGGACCTTGTTCCTTCAGTTATTTTGAAAACATAACTTACGGTATCATTGCCGACTATCTGTTCCTCAGGCAAGATATTAGCTCTCAGGTAACCTTTGTCCATATACAATGTCGACAGGTTATTGTAAAGTGACATGTCAAGCTTTATCTTGCTGTAAGGGTCACCTTCCTCGAATTCAAGAGCGCTTTTAAGCTCTTCATCGGAGAATAAAATATTTCCGGCAAATGATGATCTGCCGAAATAATATTTCTTTCCTTCGTTTACGGTGATATCAATAAATATATTTTCGAATTTGTCATCAAAATATACAGAATCCTTAACTACGTAGAAATCTTTGTAACCTTCATTATACGCGTAGTCGGTCATCATATTCAAGTCATCTTCGAATTTACCGCGGTCATACTCACCATCTCTCCACCATCTGTCCTCGTGAGTATTCTCGAACTGATCAAGCAGATCGTCCTTACTGAAGAAATCATTACCGTAAAAATTAATAGCTTCGACAAATATCTTTTTCCCTTCAGTTATGGTTAATTGAAGATCTGTCTCTTTATCATTTACGTATATGATCTCTGAATTTACTTCTGCTTTAAGATAATTTTTTGATCTGTAAAACTCCTTGATCGAGTTCTCGACTTCAGTTATGGTATTTTTCTTTACTATCTGCCCTTTCCGCAGGTCTATAAGGGGCTCAATATCATCTTTTCCGTACTTGTCATAACCTGATATTTTAACATTATTCAGCCTTGGCAGATCCTCCAGTCTGATGATCAGGTTCATTTTACCTTCTGCCGTCTTCTCTCCGTCAATCGAGATATCCGAAAAAAGATTTAGCTTCCACAATTTTTTTATTGCGCCCTGAATGTCTTCTCCGAATATTACTTTTCCTTCCGACAGCCCGGAGGAAAGTTTTACTACATCTGTCGATACCGACGTTCCTTCAACTATTACATTTTCTATTTCGAAAGAACCGTCTTTTGACTGAGCAAAAATATGCACCGGTGTTATTACGGCGGCAAACAGTAACAGTATTATAGTGATCAGTTTAGTGTATTTCAATAAAGATTACCTTATAATAATTTATTAAACAGTTGCGCAATTTAAGTTTTTAAGGTCAAATTGTCAAGACCGTTCTTATACGAATTCTTTGTAATATTGGTTCATTAAAGATTGATAAATCATATAATTTCAATTAAATTGCCCTAATGAAAAAAGAATTTAAATTATTATCTCCTTTTGAACCGAAAGGCGACCAGCCTGAAGCGATCAGTCAGCTTACTTTGAATTATGAAAAGGGAGTCCGCTATCAGACACTTCTCGGAGTTACAGGGAGCGGTAAAACGTTCACCATGGCGAACGTGATTCAGAAACTAAAAAAACCGACCCTTATCATTTCACATAATAAAACTCTCGCTGCTCAACTGTACGGTGAACTTAAAGCTTTTTTCCCCGAGAACGCAGTCGAATATTTTATCAGCTATTACGATTATTATCAGCCGGAAGCATATCTTCCGACCAGAGACCTGTATATTGAAAAGACTACTTCATCAAATGACGAAATAGAAAAACTGCGGCTCAAAGCAACATCATCGCTGATATCGAGAAGTGACGTAATAATTATCGCTTCCGTCAGCTGTATCTACGGATTAGGATCTCCTGAGGACTACAAAGAACTTTCAATTGAGATAAATACCGGTGATATAATTGACCGCAACAAACTCTTCAATTCGCTTGTCGATATGCAGTACGAGCGAAATAATTACGAACTGCTGCATGGTACTTTCAGAATAAAAGGCGACATTATTGATATCCATCCCGCATACGACGATACCGGTATAAGATTTCATACTTTCGGTGACGAAGTTGAGAAAATAGAAGTGATCAATTATGTAAGCGGAAAAGTTATGGAAACAGTTGCTAAAATTAATATTTATCCCGCAAAGCATTTCGTAGTTACACAACCGAAGCTTAGGAACGCTCTAGGTGGTATTGAATCGGAAATGAAGGAACGTATAAAATATTTTTACGACAACAATATGCTCATCGAGGCTCAAAGGATCGAGAACAGAACAAAAATGGACATCGAATTCATGAGGGAAATGGGATTCTGCCCGGGTATAGAAAATTACTCAAGACATCTTTCGGGAAGAAAAGAGGGTCAGCGTCCTTACTGCCTTATAGATTTTTTCCCCGATGACTTCCTGCTTATTATTGATGAAAGCCACGTAAGTGTTCCGCAGATCAGGGGAATGTATAACGGTGACAGAAGCAGAAAACAGACGTTGGTGGATTTCGGATTCAGACTTCCTTCCGCTTTAGACAACCGACCTCTCAAATTCACTGAGTTCGAAGAGATAACATCAAGAACACTATACGTTTCAGCCACACCCGCAGACTATGAACTTGAGAGATCGGAAGGACTTATTATCGAACAGGTAGTCAGGCCGACAGGAATACTTGATCCCGAGATCATAGTCAAGCCTTCGACCGGACAGGTAGATGATTTGATGGAAGAGATCCGGGTGACAGTCGGAAGGAAGGAAAAGGTACTGGTAACGACTCTTACCAAGAGAATGAGCGAGGATCTTACGAAATTTCTTAAGGAGAACGGGATAAAAGCGGAATATCTTCACAGTGAGATCGAATCCCTTGAGAGAGTAAAGCTTATCCGTGAACTGAGGCTCGGTAAATTCGATGTGCTTGTCGGGATCAACCTTCTCAGAGAAGGTCTCGATCTTCCTGAAGTTTCACTTATCGGCATACTCGATGCCGACAGGGAGGGTTTTCTTCGAGATAAAAGATCGCTTCTTCAAACTTCCGGACGTGCGGCCAGAAATGTAAACGGGAGAGTAATATTCTATGCCGACAAAATGACTGATTCTATGAAAAACTGTATTAATGAGGTAGACAGAAGAAGAAAAAAACAGACGGAATATAACAAAACTTTCGGAATTACTCCCCGCACAGTTTATAAATCAGCTGAACAGATAATGTATTCTACAAATCTCAAAGACGAAAAACTGACTAAAGCATCAGAAGAATCAGTTAAGTACGGAAAAGATGAAGAAACTCTAAAAAATGAGATCATCAGCCTTCAGTCTCTGATGGAGGAAGCTGCAGAAAGTCTTGAATTTGAGAAAGCCGCGGAATACAGGGACAGAATAATTGTATTGGAAAAACTTTTAAGAAAATGATCTGCAGATCTATATAATTATAAAGTTAATTCTCTAAAGCCTGAGTCTATACCGAGCTGGAATTTTTGCAGGATAGTGTATTCCGGACCTTCAGGTTTAAGAATACTTTCGAACAGGGCAAGCTCTCTGACCGGAACAGTCTGCAGATAAACTTCCCTGTTCATATTTACGAATTTTCTGAGCTGTTCGACCGGTCCGGGTTCTTTAAATCTGCCTACTGTGAGATGAGGAGCAAAGTTCCTGAAGTCTATCTCAAATCCAAGATCGCTCAGCGAATTCTCTATTTCATTCTTCAGCTTTTCAAATGAAGGGCAGTTTCTGAGACCGAACCATAGGATCTTCGGATGATAAAAATCTTTAAATACCCCTACACCTTTAAGAAGAGGTTCGAACTCGCTGAATTTATCAGATATCAGCTTCAGCTTTGAACTTATCTGAGTTATTTTATCCGGTCTTACATCGCCAAGGAATTTCAGAGTAACATGCATATTTTCGGGTTTGGTCAGTTTTATTTCCGCTTCACCCAAAATACCCGGAATAGAGCTGAAAAACTTTTCAGTTCTATTGTTAAAGTCGACTTTCACTCCAATGAATAACCTTTTCTTTTCAGACATTGCAACTCCTTTTCCTACGATACGGATTTTAAGAATAACTTTTTTAATAATCAAGTAAGAAATTTTATATTGATAATTTATTTTCTTTGATTTAACTTCAAACGAATTAGACGGAAGCAGTATGATTAAAAAAAAGATCCGGAAACTCAGCTTCAAGAGATATTTACAGATACTGAATTATTCCGCATCTAACATTTTCAGCAGAAAAGGAGAGGTCTATCCTTTTTACGGGTCACTTAAAGTCACTTCCAAATGTCATTTTTCATGCAAATTCTGTGACATGAAGTATTTTCAGACACCTGATCTTAATACCGGAGACATCAAAAAGATCATACAGAACCTTGGCAGATCTTCCCTATTTCTGCTGTCTCTTGAAGGCGGCGAACCTCTTCTTCGAAATGACATTGAAGAAATTCTGACCGAAGCTCATAAACAGCCTTTTTACCTGCTGTTCACAACAAGCCAGAAAAACCTGCTTGATTATCCGTGGGAAAAATACCAGAACTACATCGATTTCCTTCATATTTCCATAGATGAAGGACACGGGAATATGCATCTTTTCGATCAGCTGAAAGAAATAAACAAGTTCAATATGATAGTTTGTGTTCAGACAGTTGTAGCGAAAGAAGATCAGGATAAGCTAGAAGAAAAAGTTTTTAAATGCTTTGATTCAGGTAGTAAAATATTGATAATGCCGGCCGTTCATCTTGACAATACTGAAGATCATTTTCCTGATTTTGACAGACTGAGGGAACAGATTCTCAATCTCAAAAAGAAATTCCCTGAAACGATCATTACACCTGACTCATATTTTACGGCAGTTAAGAAAAAAACCGGCGGGTGTAGTCCGAGTTCAATAATTATAGATGCTGACGGCTGCCTTTTCTACCCGTGCAGAACTTTGAAGGAAAAAACTCTAAAACTACAGGAAAGTGATCTTATGGAGTATATTCTCAGCAGTGATGCTGCGGATAGAAGAAATCTCATGACTTCCTGTACAAGACAATGCGGATGGTACCAGTATTTCGCAACTTCCAGATTCAGTGGAATATCGGATTTCTTCGACGCGACAGGTCCTTACCTGAGGGAATTTTTTATAGGCAGAAAATTCAAAGATTAAGAAGGTCATTTCGTCTGCCAGTTTATATATTTCGTCATTATATTCCGTTTTCTCATAAAAAACAGCCTTGCGAAACTTATATATATGAACTATATTTAGCGTTTATTGAAATAGTAAGACGAACTAATTAATTAATAATAATCAAACAGAGGTATTAAATGTCAAACCAGGAAGTTTCAACGATCATTGCGACCGATTGCGGCTCAACGACCACCAAGGCCATTCTGATTGAGAAGATCGGCAACGAATATCGTCAGCTGGTAAGAGGAGAGGCTCCCACAACAGTGGAGGCTCCTTTTGAAGATGTTACAAAAGGCGTGCTGAACGCTATAATGGAACTTGAAGAACTGGCGACGGAGTATTACAAGACCGACGCGGCAAAAGAATCAAAATATTATAACAAACCAAGAAAATTCGTTCAGGACGAACAGATCTTAAGAAAAGATACTGCGAACGATAACGGCGAAGGATGCGACATCTATATTTCAACTTCATCTGCAGGCGGCGGACTTCAGATGATGGTATTCGGAGTAGTCAAAGGTATGACCGCCGAGTCAGCTCAGAGAGCAGCTCTTGGCGCTGGCGCTATTGTAATGGACACACTTGCCATAAATGACGGCAGACTTCCACACGAGAAAATTGAAAGGATCAGAGCACTGAGACCTGACATGATCCTGATCGCCGGTGAAACTGATGAAGCTAAACCGAAACATGTTATCGGAATGGCCGAGCTTGTCAAATCGGCACGTCCGACAGCAAGACTCGGTATAGGTTACGCTCTTCCAGTTATTTATGCCGGTAATCAGAGAGCTCAGGACGATATCAAGACCATTCTTGAAAGCGACACGGCTTTAAGTATAGTACCGAATCTGAGACCGACACTTGAACGTGAGAACTTGAGACCTGCTTCGGACAAGATACATGATCTTTTCATGGAGCACGTAATGCAGCAGGCCCCGGGCTACAACAAACTTATGGCGTGGACCGACGCCCCTATCATGCCTACTCCGGGTGCTGTCGGACTTATTATCAATAAAATAGCTGTAATGCAGAATAAGAACGTTGTCGGTGTTGACATCGGCGGTGCGACTACAGACGTTTTCTCAACTTTCAAACTGGAAGACAGGGACGGAAAAGTTCATCAGAAATTCAACAGAACAGTGTCGGCGAACCTCGGTATGTCCTATTCTGTTTCTAATGTACTGCTTGAAGCAGGTCTTGACAACATTATGAGATGGGTTCCTTTCGAAATGAACGAGCAGGAGCTGAGGAACAGGATCGGCAATAAAATGATCAGGCCTACGACCATTCCTCAGTCAAAAGAGGATCTGGACATTGAACAGGCCATCTCACGTGAAGCATTAAGACTTTCTTTCGTACAGCACAGAGCATTCGCTGTCGGACTGAAAGGAGTTCAGCAGGAAAAAGGGATATCCGAGGCTTTTGATGCAGACAAATCGAACGACTCGATCGTTAACATGATGAAACTTGACCTTCTTGTAGGCTCCGGCGGTGTTCTTTCACATGCTCCGTTGAGAAGCCAGTCAGCTCATATGCTGGTCGACGCATTCCTGCCTGAAGGTATAACAGAACTGGCTGTAGACTCGATTTTCATGATGCCTCAGCTCGGAGTTCTGTCTGAAGTTGACAAACCGGGTTGTGATCAGGCCGCTATGGAAGTTTTCGACAAGGACTGCCTGATACATCTTGCGATCAGCATATGCCCGGTCGGACATGTTAAAGAAGGCAAACCTGTCGTAAGGATCAAAGCGACTCTTCCCGACGGAACTAAACTGGACGACTGGATCGAGTCAAATCAGCTTCTAAGATATGACTTACCGCATGAAAATGAAGTTGAGTTCGAAATTGAACCGGCTTCCGGGTTCGATGTCGGAGAAGGTAAAGGAAAAAAGATCGTCAGAAAACTGAGAGGCGGAGTTGTAGGTCTGGTAATAGATACCCGAGGGAGACCTTTCAATATAAACAAGGATATGAAGAACAGGGTCGAATACCTTCAGAAATGGGATATTTCGAAGAACTATAAGCCTAAGTCCCATAAGGATGGAGTATAAATTAAAGATCTTACAAAGGAGAATTTAAGATGGCTCACGCATATACACCCGGTTTAAAAGTCGCCGCAAGGACGATCATAGAAAAAACAAGAAAACTGCCCCTTCTAGGTGAAGTTCTTGTGAAAAAAGGAGATAAAATACCGGCTCCGACAATCGTAGCAAAAACAGAACTCCCAGGTAAAGTATATCCGATCAACGTAGCCGGACAGCTTGGTCTTGGTAAAGCGAACGAACTGATGGAATGCATGCTGAAAAAAGATGGGGACAACGTTAAGAAAGGAGAACTGGTCGCACAAAGCAAAGGATTTTTCGGATTTTTCAGAAGCGAATATAAAGCTCCAATCAATGGAACGATAACTCAGATCTCCAACATTACCGGTCAGGTGATCTTTAATGCGCCTGCGATACCAGTCCAGATCGACGCTTATGTTGACGGGGAAGTAAAGGAAGAGATCCCTAACGAAGGTGTCATTATTAAGACCGAGGGTGTTCATATTCAGGGAATCATAGGTCTCGGCGGAGAAACTTTCGGAGAAATAAAAATAATTGCCACCGATCCCGCTCAGGTAGTTGAAGAAGATCAGATAACAGACGAGCTTAAAGGAAAGATCATTGTATGCGGTTCAAAGATCACTACTCAGGCTTTAGCAAAAGCCGGTAAGATCGGAGTTTCAGGCGTCATAACCGGGGGATTTGATTATCAGGACATCAAAGATATTCTCGGAGAGGATCTGGGGGTAGCTATTACAGGACACGAAGATATCGGATATACTCTTATCCTGACTGAAGGATTCGGTACGATACCTATGGCTGACAGGACTTACAATCTGCTAAAGAAATACGAAGGATATAAAGCTTCGATCAACGGAGCGACTCAGATAAGAGCGGGAGTAATGAGACCTGAGATCATTATCGTTCACGATCATCAGCTGGAAGACAGTACGCATAAAAATTATGCTCAGTCCGGTCTTGAGAGAGGAGATCAGATCAGAATTATCAGAGCGCCTTATTTCGGAAAACTAGGAAAAGTCATAAGCCTGCCTGTTGAACTCCATAAAGTTGAATCGGGAACATGGGTCAGGGTCATGACGGCTGAAGTTGACGGGAAAGAAGTACTCATACCTAGAGCTAATGTCGAAGTAATTGAAAAATAATATAAATTTTCGGGGATGACCATGAAGAAATTATTTTTGATCCTGATTGTCTTATACGGTGTTGTGCTCGGGCAACAGGTTAAAACAAAGAGAATGATCGATATTCCTACTGCGTTTACGATGAATCAGGCTGAAATGGAGCTTGGCGGGAGACTTTACGCCGTCGACGGTATGAGCGGGGAGGTTAATATCGGTATTTTCAATGATTTCTTTATCGGTGTCAGTTATGGAGGTACGAACATAATCGGCAGAGAAAAACCCGTATGGAACGGTCATCCCGGTGTAAGACTTCAGTACAGAATAATACCCGAAGATTTTTATTATCCGAACATTTCCGCAGGATTTGACAGTCAGGGATACGGATTCTGGTTCGATCCGAGATATGAGGTCAAGTCTAAAGGTTTCTTTCTCGTTCTCAGTAAAAATTACTTCGTTTCTGAAGGTGATCTCGGAACTCTCGGTCTCCACGCGGGAATGAACTATTGTGTAACCGAAGAAGCTGTAGACGGAGATGACAACGTCAATTTCTTCGCGGGATTCGATAAAAGTCTTGTGAAAGACGTGACACTCCTTGCCGAGTATGATCTCGGTATGAATGACAACGCTGAACTGTCAGGTACTAAAGAAAGAGGTTATCTTAATGTCGGGATCAGATGGTCTTTCAATAACGAACTGCATCTTGAATTCGACATGAAAGATATACTCAGGAACCGTGAGGGAACTGACAATTTCAGCAGAGAGCTGAGAGTGATCTATAATTCAGCCTTCTTTACTCAAAGATAATTACGGGAGAAAAGCAAAATGGATCTCAGAAAATACTATTCCAAACTTAACTCGAAATCAGTAAAGAACTATGAGAAACAGATTCAGGAGATATCGGAACTTATACTAGAGCTGAAAAAGAAAACTTCAAATGACGGAAAGTTTCTTTTCAGGATAGCGGAATCGATTATTTCATTTGCTGCACTGGAAGTAGAGATCGGTGAGGATTTCTTTGAAAAAACACCTTTAGAAAAGATGGATAAGTATTTTAAGAATCTGAATAAAGAACTTAGACCCTCAAATTATAAGAATTCTTTTCTTGATCCTGATTATTCAGCAAAGATTTTCGGTGAAAAGACGGGTAAATACATTTATACTGTTTATTCATATTTCAGACAGTATAAGAAATTCGCCTTCGAACATAAAATATATCAGATGGAAAAATACAACAGGATGTTCCTTGAGATGTACAGCAGGATCGGCACTGGAAAGAAACTCACGTGGAATTACCTTAAAGATCTGATCATCAGATATGAAAAAAGGTTCGATCCTGATGAAACCGTTTATTTCTATAAAGAAATGTTCGGAAGAGACTTTACACATTACAGAGAAATCGTCCTTAACTCCTCACCGAAAGATCTTAGATATCTGTACAGATATAACGTCAACATCACCGCCAACGAGATAAGAACAGCGGAATTCTTAAGAAACTATTCTAAGCAAAAACTGGATAAACTGGCTAAACAGATAGCAAAAGCTTACGCTCAGGGTTTTATCAACACCGGAAAAGATATAAGCAAAAAATCTTCCGTACTGATAAGGTTCAGCGCAGGTCAGGAAGAACTTATCAAAAGACTTATTTTCTTTCTGAATAAGGATTACGGTTTACTTTCCATAGTCGGCGCTCCTTCCTCCACACCGGTCAATAAACAGGTACCTCACGACCTTAAATTCACCAATGCGGTTTATTTTGACAGCGGGTACGCCGAAAAAAGACTGGAGACAATTGAAACTTCAATGATGAGAGTTCAGGACGACCTTGAAGCTTATTCCGGAATAATACTTGTTGAAAGCTTCGGCGAGAAACCTTTTTCACCCGAATCCAAGAAAACGGCATGGTCACTGTCGGCAGACCAGCAGAAAGAATACCAGTCTTTCATGAATAAAAATCAGCAGCTCAGACAAAAATTCATCCCAAGGGCAGAAACAAGTTTCTGTATAATAGCTTTTCCTTCACCCGAGATCGGAAATAATTTCGAACAGATCTTTGAAGACATCCTTGAGGTAAATATGCTTGAATCGTCTAAATATGAGAAAATACAGAAAAACATCATTGATGTTATGGATATGTCGGATTCTATACACATTAAAGGTAAGAACGGCAACCTGACGGATATAACAGTTAAAAATCAGAAACTGAAGGATCCGAAAAAACATACGAACTACTGCAATTGCGGTGCGGACGTCAATATACCGGTAGGTGAGGTTTTCACCAGCCCGCAGTTAAATGGCACTAACGGTACTCTTCATATAAAAGAGACTTTCCTGAACGGGCTTAAATTTAAAGAACTTACCATTAATTTTAAAGACGGTTTCATTTCCGGTTACAGCTGCTCTAACTTTAAAACGAAAAAAGAGAACGAAAAATTTATTAAAGAGAACCTTATTTTCCCTCACAAGACTCTTCCGATCGGAGAATTCGCAATAGGCACAAATACTCTGGCATATACAGTCGCACAAAAATATAAAATACTCGATGTCCTGCCGGTTCTGATCATTGAAAAGATGGGACCTCATTTCGCTATCGGCGATACATGTTTTTCTCACGAGGAAGACAAAGCTGTATATAACCCTATAGACAACAAACAGATCACCGCAAGGGACAACGAAATGACGCTGAACAGAAAGACCGACCATTCAAAAGCATATACGGGAGTTCATACCGACATCACTCTTCCCTACGAAGATATTGAATTCATTACCGGATTGACTTCTGACGGCAGAAAACATGACATCATCAGGAATGGAAGATTTATAGTCAAAGGAACGGAAGAACTTAATACTCCTCTCGATAATGCCGGTATATAATTCCTTTTAGATCATAATAAAAAAAGTCAGGATTCCTGATTTTTTTATATAGGAATAATTCTTATTTACCAAGGCTGAAGTATAATACTCTGTCATTTCCTGACAGGTCTTTTATTACTTCCGCACTCTTGAATGATTTCATGAAAATTTCGCGAACCGTTTCCGCCTGATCATATCCTATCTCCAGAATAACTGAACCATTCGTATCTAAAATTTCAGGAATAAGGTTGTTTATTCTTTTATAAAAAGTCCGTCCGTCATCATTATCTGTTAAAGCGCCCATAGGCTCGAAATCTCTAACCTGTCTGTCCAAAGTATCGACCGCTTCTTTATTTATATAAGGGGGATTTGAAATGATGATGTCGTATTTCGCCGGAAAAGTTTCATTTAATATATCATGCTTAATAAATTTTATTCTGTCAGATACTTTATTGTCCTTCGCATTATTGTGTGCAATATTCAGCACTTTATCAGAGACATCTGTAGCTGTGATCTTTGCTTTTCTACATACATAAGCAAGAGAAACAGCTATACATCCCGATCCTGTGCCTATTTCCAGAATATCTATCGCTCTGTTACCTATCACCGAAGCGGCTTTCTCCACCAGCGTTTCCGTATCAGATCTTGGAATTAATACAGAATTATCGACCTTGAATTTCAATCCGTAAAACTCAGTCTCACCAAAAATGTACTGAAGAGGTTCATGATCCGCTCTTCTGCGCAGAAATATCCGGATTTGTGCAAGTTCTTCATTATTTAGCATCCTGTCGAACTGAAGATATATATCCAGCCTCTTTATATTGAGAGCATGAGCTATGATAAGCTCTGAACTGAGCCTGGGTTCGGCTACATACTTTCTTTTCAGATGCTCTGATGATAAATTCAATATTTCCAGTATAGAATTCACTTTATCTCGCGTGTTTATTCGCGATAAGCCTAAGGTTGGAGAAAATATCATCGTGATCTCTGAAAAAAATGGTCCTTAAGCTCAAGTAATATTTATTATTATCAATGTATCCGAAAACGGGAACATCCGAAATCGTGCGCATTTCTTCCGAAAATCTTGTCAGACTGATATCTCCGGGAATGATTGTTACCGCTGCACCTTCCAGCCGCTCAGTCGGCATTGCTCCTGATCCAGCCTGATCATACACATCTTCGACCGATATCTTCCAATTTTCAGGAACTGTATTTCGGATGATAGCAGCAAGATTTGCCGCTCTTAATCTTAGAACTTCCCTTTTTTCTGAAAGGAGTTTAAGTGTCAGATGCCCGGTTTCTACCGGATCGGATGAAACAAAATATTTTAATGTTTCTTCAAGCAGAGCAAGTCTGATCTTGTCTGTCCTGAGAACTCTCATGAGAGGATTCCTTTTCACTTTTTCAACAAGTTCCTTTTTTCCTGCAATTATTCCGCACTGTGGTCCGCCGAGAACTTTATCGCCGGAAAATGAGAACAGGTCGGCACCGTCTCTGATTGCTTCAGAAACTGTCGGTTCATGCGGAAGGCCAAATTTTGAGAGATCACTGAAAATGCCTCCGCCGAGATCATAATATAAAGATATTTTCTTGTTTTTAGTGAGATTCGAAAGTTCTTTTAAAGACACTTCTTCAGAAAAACCGTGAATTCTGTAATTGGAAGTATGAACTTTAAGAACAGCGCCTGTTCTGCTGCATATAGCATTTTCATAATCGTTTATTTTTGTTTTGTTCGTTGACCCGACTTCTATCATCTTCGCACCGGATTTCTTTATTATATCCGGCATCCTGAACGATCCGCCTATCTCGACAAGCTCGCCTCGGGATATAACGGCTTCTTTCCTGTTCGATAAAGTATTAATACATATCATCACGGCAGCGGCATTGTTATTTACCACAGTAGCGGCTTCCGCTCCGGTAATAAGTGATATCAGTTCGGATATTTTATCCTCTCTTCTGCCTCTCTTACCGGATCTGATATCAACTTCAAGAGAGCAGTAACCGCTTAATATTTCATGGGCTTTTTCAATTGCTTTTTCAGATAATGGTGCTCTGCCGAGACCGGTGTTCATTACGACCCCGGTGCCGTTAATTACTCTTTTCGTGAACGGTTTGAATTTCTCCTTAACAGTTGAGACAATTTCTCCGATTATATCGTCAGGCATCCTTTTTACTTTCCCGTCAATAATACTTTTTCTCACTAGTTCTAGTTGTTCCTGTATAATACAGACAAGAATGGAATTATCATATTTTGATCTCAGGTCAGAGAATTCAAATCCGCTGATTATTTTGTCAACTTTAGGAATATGTTTGAGTAGATCTTTCATTTTGATTAAGTCTGCCAGTTCCTGTTTCTTTTCTCAAGGATGTAGGCATCCCTTTTGCCTTTGAGCAGTTCTCTGTGTTTTCTTGTATCCTCTTTTAGATCATCAAGGACTTTAGCAATGCCCTCAATATCACTTGAGAAATAATCAAGGTAATGATCTTCTATAAGTGAATTCTCCATTGTGAACGCTATAGTCAGTGCTTCTTCAAGATCGAATTGTCCGTTTTTAGCTTTTTCCTTATTGGATTCCAGATTACGGATAGAAATATTCAGACTTCTGTTTGTCAGATGATAATCCGTAAATTTCACGGAACCTTCGTATACATTGTTCAGTATCGATCTCAACCACTCGGAATGTTTTAATTCTTCACCGTACAGATAAGGCCATAATTCGCATTCCGGGAATTTTTCGGCGAAGACAGAATACAAACCGGCGATTGATTCTTCATGTTTAGCCATCAGTTCAATAACTTCGATTTTATCAGCAAGATCTGTCATTTTAATCTCCCCTGTCGTTACGGTTAAAAAATAAAGGAGGCATGCAGCCTCCTTTTTTTAATAAGAGAATCATTTTATTTAACGGTCTGATCACCTGTCTTATTTACTTTGATCAGTTTAGTTCTGGCAGTTGCTCCGGATCCTACATTTCCACCTATAATAAATCCCCCGTCTCTTGTCTGTATTACTTTAGCACCTGAGTCATTACCGGTTATCCCCAGATTTTTTGACCATAATAATGACAATTGTGTGTCAAGCTTGTACAGCCACGTATCCTGGTCCGTACCGGTAGTATATCCCGTTACTATATATCCGCCGTCTTTCGTCTGGTCTATACCATAAGCTTTGTCGTTCTTTGCGGTCTCTCCGAAAGAATATTCCCAGAAAGCGCCGTCTTCATCGCCGTTTATTCCGAACTCAACGATCCACGCATCGTTCAGTTTGGCTTTAGAATCAGCCTGATAAGTTTCTCCGGCCATTACTACCTGACCTCCGAATCCGCCCTGAGACTGAACAAATCCGTAACTTATCTCTTCTTCAGCATAATCCCCGATATGATTTGCTCCTACTATACTGGTATTAAGAATTCCCGCCATAGGATCATTTTCGTCCGCCAAGTTACCTGTATCGCCTGAACCCATTCTTGCCCAGGTCATTCCACTGACATAACCTCCGAATATATCAACTTCGGCAAAGAACATATCTTTCTTGTCTGTTCCGTCTTCGTAATAAAGACGCCAGTTATTCCATCCTGTAATATAAAAATTTCCGTCATCTTTGGCGATAAGATCGGTAATCATCTGATCACCCATTTTTCTGACCCAAAGATAATCCTCCAATTTATGCAGAGTAATGTCCTGCCACATTTTCTGTCCGACATATGCTACATTATAACCCCAAATTTCATTGCCGTTACTGTAGATTTTCAACATTCTTACATCATATCCTGTTTCCCACGTAGTTCTTACAGTATTCTCAGGACCATTAAAAATAAGTGAATCAGTGCCGTAAATGTTCAATGTGTAACCACCGATTATATATCCGTCGTCAACAGTCTTCTTGATCACCGTAGCACCGTCATCAACACCCGGATACCCGTAAGTTTTATTCCATATCAGATTACCGGCAGTCAGATCGATCTTTCTTATCCAGGTATCTTTATCACCGCCGTTCTGTCTCCAGCCGGCCAGTACGTAACCTTTATCATATTCGGTATCTTCACAAACGCTTTCAGCATATCCTACAGTTCCAGGAATATTCTGAGTCCACTGAACCGCACCTTCGCTATCGTATTTTACAACTCTTGTTCCGCCTGTTGTCGGAGTTGGTGAGTAAGCCGATACTGCAAGATACCCGTTGTCATATGTCTGGATAAGAGATTTGAGCTGATAACCGTCTGAAGCACCATCGATTGAGAATGTAGGTATATATTCAACAAGCGAGAAATTCAGGGTTTTTGATTTTACTGATCCGTCTTTCATGTTCAGTTCTATTTTCAGAGAATACATACCGGCTGCGAAATCCTCGGTAGAGAAATCAAATGTCTTTGTAATATCGGCAGTATTTGAGCTGTAGACAGCAGATGTTGAAGTACCTAAATACGCACTCAGATTGTCAAACAGAGTAAGATTGCCGTCAAGATTCACTACAACTTCAATAACATCACCAATCCTGAATTCTGTGCTTTCAGCAGGTTGAGCTATCACCATATCGAGAGTAGAATCATCAGATGTCGGCATTACCAGCATTACAGAAGTAGACGCGGTTTCAGTTTCAAGATCCTTGCTAACGACTTCCACAATCAGATCGACACTACCGGAATCAAGACCGACAGTACTCACCTCAAAATCAAATTCTGCATCTTTTTCCTGAGTTTCGGCAAGTGTAGCAAGCTGGCTGCTCGTGTAAACCGAGGCCGGCACTTCATTTTCCCCGAAATAGTAATTCACCTGATAATATTCAAATGTAAAACCTGTAAGTTTCGTTCTGACTGTTATTTCCCCGCCTACAGTAACAGAATCTCCTGCAGCAGGAGAGAGTATCTCGACTCCGATCACTCCGTACTCATCTGCGTTAGACGACTTATCACATCCCGAAATCGCCAGAAGTGAAAGCATGATAAGAGACGCAGACAAAATCATAAATAACTTTTTCATTTACCCTTCCTCCATTACAATTATTTTAATCTGAAATTTCTCAACTGCACATTTACCCTATTTGATAGGATTATTCTAATTTGCATTATTTTTCATGCAAAAGCAAACATTTTTTTATTTTTTATCTCTGCTCGTTTTGAGTTCAGTCAGCGAAAAATCAAAATGCCTTTCTTCCGCCAGATTTACAATATGCTCGAGGCTCTGGTCGAAAACGACAGATGCCTTACGGTTATCATGCATGACCAATATCGTATTTCGTTCAAGATAGGAATTCGTAATTCTGCGTACTGCAGCGAAATCTCCTGTGTGGTCACCTGTAAGCAGAGACCAGAGCATCATCTGCATTCCGTTCTTTCTTACCGCTTGTAAAGTATGCAGGTTGAAAAGTCCGTACGGCGGTCTGTAAAGTACCGGAGTGTTTCCCGTTAATTCCCTGATGACCTGACACGATCTGTCAATATCTTCAAAATTCTTTTTTCTGTTGCGTAATATCATCCTTTTATGTTCATAACCGTGATTTTGTATAATATGTCCGGATTTTATAATTGCATTGAATTCGTTAAAATACTTTTCAATGTTTTTTCCGGTACAGAAGAATATAGCTTTGATACCGAATCTGTCAAGACTGTCCAGTATCCTCATTGTATTATCAGAAGGTCCGTCATCGATCGTTAAAAGTATTTTATCTTCCTCATTTTCCCAAATAATATCAGGAAATATAAGTTTCAGGAATTTCGGAGGTCTGTAAAAAAAGTCCATCAGTTTTCCAGTTCGGGGAATTTAATGGTCTGCGCCATAAGTTCAAGCTGAATTAAAAAAGGATATTTCTTTTTTGAAGGCGCGAAAACCGCTACGTCTATAAAATAAAATGTGTCGTTTTTCAGAAAAGCATGAGTAAAGAAAGGTCCTCCTCCTTCGGCATATTCCCAAATCCCCTGAGCCTTCATACCATCGGGAACATAGGTAGTATCAGGTACGAATTTCAGGATCTCAGGATTTATTCTGACACTGTCGCCGAACTCTTTTCCTATCCTGTCCCTTACCTGAATTATATTTTCCTGAAAAGAAAGTTCTGTATCATATTTAGTCCTCAGCACGGTCAGCCATCTGTCGGGATTAAACCGTCTGTATCTTATGAATTTGTCATTCCTTACACCTTCATTGATTATTACGTAATCATGAGGAATGAAAATATCAAAATCATGGTCCTTTTTTGTAACATCCTGAGCCATTTTGTTATTATATCTGGTATCGAAAAGACTTTTCTTTACATCAGCTATCATCCTGTCGTTGAATACTCTGAACATTTTATCTGAGAATTTATCAAGGTATCCTCCCAGATGAATATTCTTTGAGTCCATGAGCAGAAGTACTGTCTGATTCCTTGCCCATATATCATCCTTCTCCGCATAATAATAATCGCCGTTCCTCACTCCTTCCATCACATTTTCAGACAGCATTTTTTTAATAAATTGAGCTTCTGCAGTTTCAGAATCCACATTAACCAGAAAAATAAGATACCTGAACTTATTCGAACCTTCATAAAATTCATCCAGATTGATCCTTCTGATATTGAACCTGTACTCTTCCATTGGTGTAAATATCGGGTCATTATATATCCTTTCCAACTGGGGTTTGTGCATATCGAAAGTTGGCTGATCCGCCAGTACAAGTATGAGATCATCAGGACCTATCGCGGGTCGTTTCAAGTTAGTACATGACAGAAATAATATTGACGCAGTAAAAACTATCAGGATCAATAAATTATTTTTTATCCGCAATGTTTACCCCCATTTTAACAAGTTCATCTCTGATTCTGTCCGCTTCAGCCCAGTTCTTTTCAGTTCTGAATTTATTCCTCTGCTCTGTAAGGTCATCTATTAATTTCTGTTCTTCAGGTGAAAATTCTTTATTTTTCTTTTCTTCGAAATCGAACACCATGAATATTTCATTTAGATCTTTCAAAAAATCTATTACAGCCAGCTTTCCGGCTTCAGATATGTCTCCGGAATCTATCTTTTTTTTCACAGCTTTAATAAATCCGAAAAGAGAAGCTAAAGCGACACTTATATTAAGATCGTCGTCCATTCCTTTCTCGAACTGCTGCTTCGTTGATTTAACAATTGCCGGAATCCCGTCATCGGAACCTGAAGTCTCCGCTTTAAGGACAGCCTGAATAAAATCATTGAACTTATCGATAGTCTTTTGTGATTCAATAAGCTGTTCTTCTGTAAAATTGAGCTTTGAACGATAGTGAGCCGACAGGAATGTAAAGCGGATCGAATCCGCAGAATACCCTTTGTTAATTAGATCCTGAACCGTGAAAAAATTCCCGAGCGACTTGCTCATCTTCTCGTTGTTGACCACGACACGGCTCTTGTGCATCCAGTAGTTTACGAATTTTTTCCCGTTCGCGGTCTCGGATTGGGCTATCTCACTTTCGTGATGAGGGAACCTGTTGTCTTCGCCTCCCGTATGGAAATCCAGGGTCTCGCCTAGATATTTTTTACTCATAGCGGAACACTCAAGGTGCCAGCCCGGAAAGCCTGTTCCCCACGGAGACTCCCACTTCATTATGTGCCCTTCGTTCTTTCCGGTCAGTTTCTTCCATACGGCGAAATCGAAAGCGGAACGCTTGTCCTCGTTAACCTCGACCCTCGCTCCGGCCTGAAGCGCGTCAAGTGTATTTCCGGAAAGTTCACCGTATTTCGGGAATTTTGATATATCGAAATATATTCCGTCAGAAGTTTCGTATACTACGCCTTTTTCTTCAAGAGATTTAACCATTTCGATCATCTCTGGTATGTGCTCGGTCGCTCTGGGATATTTGAATGCGGGAAGAGCTTTAAGGGTCTTCAGGTCTTTCATGAACAGCTCTTCGTAATGCCTTGCTATCTCCCAGACTGTTTTATTCTCGCGCTTGGAAGCCGCTTCCATCTTGTCTTCACCGGAATCTGAAAGTTCGTTGTCGTCAGTAAGATGCCCGACATCGGTTATATTCATTATCCACTTAACTTCATTCCCTTTATATTTCAAATATCTGACAAGCAGATCCGCCATCAGAAAAGCCGAGAAATTCCCGACGTGCGCAGAGCTGTATACGGTCGGCCCGCAGGTATATATTCTGACTTTGCCTTCTTCTACCGGTTTAAAAACTTCTTTCTTCTTAGTCATACTGTTGTAGATCTGGAACATCTGATACCTCATGTTTTCATCTTTGTTTTATACGCTTTAAAATTAAATAAAATTTGGATAATTCGCAACGGATTAGTATATTTATTTTGACCTAAAAAGGAGGCGGGGATGAAACCGTGCAGGGAATGCGGTAATGAAGTATCGGAATCAGCTCAGATATGTCCAAAATGCGGAGCTCCGAAACCGTATAATGAAAAATGGAACGGGTTCGGGTGGGAATATAAAAGCAAGTTCGAGGTATTAGGAATACCGTTTTTGCATATATCGTTTAAATATAAAAGGAACAGAACTCCTGTGGTAGCGAAAGGGGTCATCGCAATCGGTCAGTTCGGTATAGGTGTAGTGAACATATCTCAGATCGGCATCGGTTTCTTCAGTCTCGGGCAGATCACGATCGCATATTATGCTCTTGCCCAGATCGCTTTCGCGAATTCTCTGCTCTGTCAGATAGGTATATACATAGAATCCGGATATGGGCAGGCAGTCTGGAAACTGTCTGAACTTCTGGCAAAATTATAGGATCAGCAATGTATACGCAATTCACAGAATCCGTCATAGAAATAATCAAAAACATCCCGCCCGGAAAAGTTCAGACTTACGGAGGCATTTCGAAGCTTGCCGGACATCCGAACGGAGCGAGGCAGGTGGTAAGGACACTTTCGACATTATCTGAAAAACATAATTTACCTTGGCACAGGGTCATAAATTCCAAAGGTGAACTGCCGGTTCTGAATTCTGAAATGTTCCTTGAGCAGAAAATGCTGCTGGAGAAAGAAAAGATCAAAGTGTCATCCGAAGGTAAGGTCGATCTGAAAAAATATCTCTGGGACGGAAATTAATTCTATTTCAGATTCATCATAACAATAGCAGCTATTATCATAACCACCGCTAAAGCATTCTTCCGGATGAGTTCTTCTTTGAACAGAAATATTCCACCCAGATTGACAAGTACAATAGTACCTGAACTGTATATAGGAAATGCTACTGAAGCTTTATAGTATCTGAATGATTCGATTAGGAAAAAAGATGTCAGCATATTGGGAATACCTACAAAAAGACCGGTCACTATATCAGTTCTTGTGATAATCTTCCCTTTTTTCCAGGCAGTGTATGTAAAATATATACTGATCCAGAATGCCGTAAAGAAAATGATGAAAAGATAGAGTGGTTTATAATTTATTACGCAAAATTTTTCGAACAGCTTTGTTGTGAATTCCGCAGTTCCGGCTATGAGGAAAAGAAACACGATAGTCCGGTTTAAGCTCTTTAAAGACATAATGTCTTTCGGATCGATATTTATCAGAATAATAGCGAATATAGATACAACAACTCCGACTGACTGCTTTAAATTAGGTATCTCTTTCCACATTACCATTGAAAGAATTACAGGCAATATTATACCGATCTTTGATACTGCTCCGGTTATTCCGACTCCGTTCTCCCGGATGCTCTTTTGAATAAAAATGAACCCGAGAAAATACAGTACACCTGCGAACATACCTAAACCGAAAACGTCGGTAATGCCTGATAAAATACCTGGCTTCATATCTCTTATACTGAAAATAAGACTTATCGTGAATGCGGAAACATAGTTCGCAGAAGTAACTGCGTACCTGTTCAGGTTGCGGCTCTCGCTGAATTTCAATATCATAGCGATCGAAGCACTGGAAAGTATTGCGAGGAAAAGGTATAACAACTCCGGCTCCATTCAAAATTTCTGAAGAATTATATTGTAAAAACAATAATTAATCAATATATTCCGACCTTAATTAAATCACGCATGCGGGAACATGAAAAAGTTAAGAAATATTGCGATTATAGCCCACGTTGATCACGGGAAGACCACCCTTATTGACGCGGCTCTCAGGCAGACAGGCGTTTTCAGAGAGAATCAGAAGGTTGAAGAAAGGATAATGGATTCGAACGACATAGAGAAAGAAAGAGGGATCACGATCTTTTCTAAAAATGCCGCTCTCCACTATAAGGATTATAAAATTAACATAGTCGACACACCCGGTCACGCGGATTTCGGCGGCGAAGTGCAGCGAATAATGAAAATGGTCGATTCCGTGCTGCTGCTGGTCGATGCGTTCGAAGGTCCCATGCCGCAGACTAAGTATGTACTGAAAAATTCTCTTCAGCTCGGATTAAAACCTATCGTAGTCATCAATAAAATAGACAGGCCTAACTGTACACCTCATGAAGTACTTGATAAAGTATTCGACCTGTTCGTTGAACTTAACGCAACTGACGCGCAACTCGACTTTCCTGTGATATACGCTTCAGCAAAGAAGGGTATAGCAAAATATAATCTGGAAGACGAAAATGAAGATATTATCCCCCTGTTGGAAACAATAATTAAAAACGTCAAAGAGCCCGAAGGTAATGAGGACGGTCCTTTCCAGTTCCTTGTATCTGCGATCGAATATGACAATTATCTCGGCAAGATCGGAACGGGAAAGATACACAGAGGAAAAGCTAAGCTAGGTGATGAAGTAGTTCTTCTGAAAAGAGACGGTGAAAGAGTGCTGTACAGGATCGCCAAACTCTTTATTTACGACGGCTTGAAGAAAGTTGAAGCAAAAGTAGCTTCAGCAGGAGATATCATTTCCATTGCCGGGCTTGCACAGATAGATGTCGGTGAAACGGTAACCGACAAAGAGCATCAGGAACCGCTTCCTCTTATAAATGTAGACGAACCAACTCTGGCGATGACGTTCATGGTTAACGATTCTCCGTTCGCCGGACTTGAGGGAAGATGGGTCACTTCCAGAAATATCTGGGACAGGCTTGAGAAAGAACTTCAGACCAATATAAGCATAAAGATAGAGAAGACCGATCTGCCCGATCAGTTCATCGTGAACGGAAGAGGCGAACTCCAGCTGGCCATTCTTATCGAGAACATGCGTCGCGAAGGATATGAATTCGCTGTATCCAAACCTAAAGTGATCTACAGAGAGCTTGAAGGAAAACGGACCGAACCTATTGAGCTTGCCGTTATTGACGTCGCCGACGATTACACCGGCGTAGTGATCGAGAAACTGGGCGTCAGAAAAGGAGAGCTACTGAATCTGATACAGGGAACTGACGGTTATACCAGACTGGAATTCAAAGTTCCGGCAAGAGGGCTTATAGGATTCAGGAATGAATTCATGACCGATACCAGAGGTACGGGGATACTTAATCACTCTTTCTACGAATACGAATACTATAAGGGCGAGATAACAAAAAAGACCAGAGGTGTTCTCGTATCGCTTGAGCAGGGTACGGCGGTAGCATATTCGCTCTGGAACCTTCAGGACAGAGGAGAAATGTTCATTAATCCTGGAACTGAAGTTTACGCGGGAATGATAGTCGGAGAACACTCAAGAGAAGATGATCTCGACGTAAATGTCATTAAGAATAAGAAAATGTCGAATGTCAGAGCTTCGGGAGCGGATGAGGCGATCAAACTATCTCCCCCGAGACTGCTGACCCTGGAACAAGCTTTGGAATATATAGAAGATGATGAACTTGTAGAGGTCACTCCTGAAAACATCAGACTCAGGAAAAGATTTCTGGATATAAATGAGAGAAAAAGACAGAACAGAATTAAAAACAAAGGAAATGATGAAAGAATTTAGAGAAGCGGGACTTAGAGAAGAAATTTTAGACGCGATCTCCGAAATGGGATTTGAAAAACCCACACCGATACAGGACAGGACGATCTCGCATCTTCTCGCTTCGGATAGAGACCTGATTGGCCTTGCGCAGACCGGTACAGGAAAAACAGCAGCCTTCGGTCTGCCGATCATACAAAGGGTCGACCCCAGGAGCAGAGACACGCAGGCTCTTATACTCTGTCCCACCAGAGAACTCTGCATGCAGATAACAAAGGATTTCAACCAGTATTCGAAATATCTGCCGAAAATTTCTGTAGCTGCGGTTTACGGCGGTGCGAGCATTGAAACGCAGATCAGAGCTCTGAAAAAAGGTGTACATATTGTTGTCGGAACACCCGGAAGAGTACTTGATCTTATTTACAAACAATGCCTGATAATTGACAAAATATCGTTCCTAGTACTTGATGAAGCTGATGAGATGCTTAATATGGGCTTTAAGGAAGATCTCGATTCAATACTTTCTGCTGCAACACCGGAAAGACAGACGCTTTTATTCTCCGCCACAATGCCCAGAGAAATCGCTCAGATAGCAAAACATTATATGAAAGAACCGGAAGAGATATCCGCAGGACAGAAAAATGTCGGAGCAGAGAATGTGGAGCATTACTATTACCTTGTTCACGCAAGGGACAGGTACCTCGCTTTAAAGAGGATCTCCGATGTAAATCCGGATATATACGGTATAGTTTTCTGCCGCACAAGAGAAGAAACACAGGATGTAGCCGACAAACTGATAGCGGACGGTTACAATGCCGACGCTCTTCACGGCAACCTTTCTCAGGCGCAGAGAGATCAGGTGATGAATCGTTTCAGGACCGGACATCTTCAGCTTCTGGTGGCAACCGATGTCGCAGCAAGAGGCCTTGATGTAAATAATCTCAGCCATGTGATAAACTACAATCTTCCCGATGACCCGGACATATATCTGCACAGAAGCGGCAGAACAGGAAGGGCGGGAAGAAGCGGAATATCGGTTTCGATCATACACATGAAAGAGAAATCCAAACTAAGAATGATCGAACAGCGTTCAAAGATCAGGTTCGAACAGAAAAAAGTCCCGGGCGGTATTAATATCTGCGAGATGCAGCTTTTCAATCTTGTCGATAAAGTAGTAAATGCCGAAGTAAATAAAACGCAGATCGAACGTTTCCTGCCGTATATTTATGAAAAGCTCGGCGATCTTGACAGGGATAATCTTATCCAGCATTTCATTTCGCTTGAATTCAACCGCTTTCTGGAATATTACAGGGACGCTCCCGACCTTAATCAGAACATAGAAACAAGAAAAAGATCTGACAAAGGGTGGGAAAAGGAGAATTTCAGAGATAAAAGCAAAGGTCAGAAACCAACCAGGAACGGAAAATTCTCAAGGTTTTTTATCAATATAGGATCAAGAGATAATATCGACAAACCTTCAATGATAAAACTCATCGCACAACAATTGAGGAACAGGAACATCGAGATAGGAAAAGTTGACCTTATGAGGAATTTTTCATTCTTCGAGATCGACAGTAATTTCGAAAATGAAGCGGTCAAAGCATTTTCAGGAGCCGAATTCAACGGAAGACCCCTGAATGTCGAGCTGTCCAACAGAGAAGCTTTTGAACCGCCGCCGCGAAAGAAATTTAAAAGAAAGTAAAAAGAAGCCTCATTAGATTATCGCTATATTGGGAAAACACCATTCGAAACTATTAAATTTTTTAAAAACAAGAATATTAATAAAGAGACTTATATCCACTATCCATAATCCCCAAATTTCCGCTTGCATTTCAAATCTCCACCGTTTACATTTACTATGTAATACGAAATCAGACAGGAGGTGTAGCTAAAGCTTAACAATGCTTCACGACATATCGCGACTTCTATATAAGTAGTTGCTTGAACTGAATTAATCTGCTGAAAAAACCACCAATTTTTATGTAACCCAGATTGATTTAAGTGAGAGCACCCGAGGCGGGGTGTGATCATTTATATCTTGGGTTACGGGCCGTGGTGGGCCTTTTCAGCGGGATGTTAAATGTATTGCATCCCGTTTTTATTTTATAGAAGAAAATACAGGAGGGCTATGAGAATGAAAAACTGTGATTGAAAAAAGAGAAAAACAACAAACAAAGGAGGTAAATTGGAAAGAACAATTGTCTTGCGTAAGCATAGAAAAACATTTACATTAAGGCTAATAAATATTTAAGAACGGAGGCATTAAATGAAAAGAAGTTGTTGTATTATGTTGCTCATTTTCATGGCTACACTTTCAGCTGAGAGAGTAGGATTAAACGATGCTACAAATGTTGCGATTAATTACTTTCGCCAAAATGTTGTTCCATGGCAGATAAAAAAAGGGATTGTATCTGATTACGATAAAGCTATTAATCTGGATAGTATTAAGTTCGAGGTTGATTCTCTTGTTGATGATCAGAATATTCCTGTTACGTATATCTTTAATTTCAAACCTGAAGGTTGGATGTGGGTTGGAGCCACAACTTCAAACGATCCTGTACCTACTCATTCTGAAGAAGGTTGTTATAGCGTTA
Organism: Candidatus Delongbacteria bacterium; assembly: GCA_003252515.1. Taxonomy (GTDB): domain Bacteria; phylum UBA4055; class UBA4055; order UBA4055; family UBA4055; genus UBA4055. The sequence goes on from QKDR01000014.1 coordinate 27,826, forward strand.
AGAGGCATTATGATAATATTAAGAAAAATATTTCGGTTAACATTTATTTAGATATTTTTGAGGCCATGAAAAAAAGAAGGCAAATTGAGCCGGACTCCGATTTGAAAGAACAATGGAATCATTATAAAATTGCCCCGAAGGCTTTTGAAGTAAAAAAAAACTTCAAAAATGAAGAATCAAGAGGAAAATCCGCAGGAAAGTCTCAAACTTTTACTAAATGGCATCAGTTTTCACCCTATTGGAATAACTGTCCTTCCGATTCTGTTAACGGTCATACTGTTGTTGGCTGCGTAGCGGTGGCTATGGCCCAGATGATGAAATATCATCAGTGGCCGGTAACAGGTATAGGCAGCAATAATTATTCTCTTCCGATTTGGGGTGAACAGGAATCTGATTTCAGCTCCCACACCTATAATTGGGCGATAATGCCTGAGATCGCATATACAAATACTTCTGATTCTACTGCGCAGGTTGCTCAGATATGTTATGATGCGGGTGTTTCTGTTGACATGGAATACGGCACGGAAGGTTCTAATCCATCAGATGAAAAAGAATATTTCTTTGGCGGCTTTTCGGATTGTTTCAATTATACGTGTAATAACTTTGTGTATTATTCGTCGAATATCGCAAACTGGTATAATATTATACAAAATGAAGTAGCTGTAAGACCAATATTCTATAATTCTCAGACTCATTCTATGATTCTTGATAATTATGAAATTTCACAAGGTTACCATGTAAACCTGGGAATAGCAGACGCAACAAACACTTTAACTTGGGTGACTGCGTGGCAACTCGAAAATAGTTCAAGTTTGATTCCTTATTCAATCATTACGGATGTTATTCCGGATAATCCTGAAAGTGCACGTTCATTACCTTTTGCATGTGATTTTAATTCAGATACATTGAGAATTGGAGAAATACCAAAATACACATCATCATTAAAGTATACGAATATTCAGAATTGGAACGGGTATGAAGGATCAAAGCACTTAAAAGCACAGCTTGATAATGATATAAGTCAAGGAAATCATATTCCTGACGAGAGTTGGTTTTTGATAAAAAAACTAACCCTAACAAATTGCGATTCAATTGTACTTAAATTTAAGTATAGGATTGATACCGGAACACAGCCCGTCACTTTAAATTCCGGTGATTCTATGATTGTTGAAATATCAAAGGATAACAGGCAAACATGGAATCAGATTTGTTCTATAACCAGCTCAAATCATCCGAATACGATTGATTATCAGGATAAAATTATTAGTCTGGCGAATTATAAGAATGAAACTGTTAATATCAGATTTAAATTTTTTCTTGATCCGAGCACGCCGGCTTTAAACTATCGTATAGACAATATCGAAGTTGGTCAGCTTGAGCTTTCATATCCTGAGCTTACAGATAACATGAGATTATCTCCAAAGACTGTACAGTCTGTAAAAGTAGCTCCCTCCATAACAGGGCTTCAGAAGAAGAGTAAGGGATATGAAGATTATGATATTATAATGGATTATTACGTGAAACGGGATTCTATCGGATATGAATATGAAAAAGTGTATACGGATTCTATCTGCGAGAACGGCGTGTTCGAGTATCCTGACTGGAATACAGAATTACTTGCCGGAAAGCATGTCAAGATACGTGCGGCAGCGAGAACAAAAGCCGATTCTATAACAACGCTTGCGAGTAAAGAAATAAGTCTTTTCATAGAACCGATAGTAGAACTTGTCGATTTGGATATTTTCAAATCTGACTACTACTCAATGGATAGTATTCACGTATTCGAAGCCACCTGTACAGATGCGAACTGGAATGATTATCCGTATATGGAATCAATGAAATTTTATTTCAAGAGAGAAGGTGAAACGAGTTACACTGAAATACCTGCGCCTCCAGTAAAAACTACATATTACACACGCACCTGGGACAGTAAAGCTTATACGGGAGAAGCGCTGATTAAGGCCACAGCATCTTATTATTCAGACGCGACTTACTCAGAGTTATACGAGACCAGCGATTCGATAACCGTTCAGATCTTTGACAGAGAGACGTGCGTGATCACTTCACCTAAACCAGCTGAAGAGGAATCATGGGATTTTGAGTTCGCGCCTTATATTTACCGCGGATATTATTCAGATCACTCTCTGGAATCTGAAGCAGTGTTTAAAACCACTCTAAAGGATGTTAAAAATGGCGACATGATATTCAACGGAGACTATTGGAGCGGCTTTTATCTTGATTTAATGACCTGCCCTGAGACAAAATACCACTGGAGCTATCTTGGTTATGAATGGCAGTGGGCATATTATGTCACATTAGGCCATACGGGTGAGATAAACGGTCTGGAAGGCTGGTATAACACATATCCGTTCTGGGACACGCTCGGCCCGACAAAGACAGATAAGACAGGTATATGTAAGAAGTCATTATTTTTCGATCATAAAAGAGAACCTCAGCCTGACACCGAATCTGACGACGGTGCAGACAGTAAATTAGTATCATATTACGACATGGGCTACAAAGCTTATTATGAAGACCACGAACATCTGTATCCCGGAATATACAATGCCGCTT
>QKDR01000118.1 GCA_003252515.1 Candidatus Delongbacteria bacterium
ATATGTAGTTTTTCTCAGTAAACAGCATTTCGGGTCTTATATAATAATTTCCGTCTCCGGCCAGAAGGAAATACTCCGTTTCCCAGTTGTCATATGCATATCTGATGAAATTTCTTGTTGCGGCAGGTTCCTGATACCCCCTGCCGAATTCATCTGAGATTGAATTCATACTGGCTATGAAAATCGAGTTCACTCCATTATCGTAACTAAGATGTGCAGATATGTATTCTCTGCCGGTCTCGTCATTATTAAAAAACGTGTAGAAATCTTCAGGAACAATTATAACCATATCTGCAGTAGTATCACGTGAGTGAAGTGATCCATTATACCTGTTATCGTACACGCTCATTGAAACCGGTGATCTGTAAATCCCGGAAAACAGCAAATAGGAATCTTTTCCCTCCGGATTTACAATACAGTAATTATCTGTGAGAATCGAGGTGCTGACATTACCAGGATCTGAAATATTAAAGAGCGATCTGCCTGATGAGCTCTGAAGGTCCAGCCTGCAATTTTGTCCGGTATATCCTTCCAGATAAAAATATTCATCCGATGAACTTCCCGATACAGGTCCTGAGTATACGATCTCATATCCATTTAAATATTTAGTGGAAGTGCCGATATTCCTCATTGTCAGAGTATTTATTGAATTCGGATAAAAGAAATCTGAAGAAAATTTCTGCACAAAAATAGTGTCTGAAGAAATTGTTTCAGAAAGAACATCTCCGTTAATAATATAGCTGAATTTAGAATTGTCCGTTATTTCATCAGAATGGTTGACTCTGACCGTAACTGAATCCGTATCATATAAATCCTTAGTCTGGAATGATAAAACTTGTGAATCGTAAGGATCAATAGACCTATCGTACCAGAAGAAATATCCGTCATCGAAATAATATGAATCCCTTGAATCAGAAAAAATGTGCCTTTTGAATACCGACAGTTCCTGATCGAAAGCTGTTCCTCCGACTGAAAGTTCAGGCATGTTCAATCCGTTGTCCAGGCTGCCTGTTCCCAGGTCGATCCAATAATATGTATGTTCAGAGTATTTATTGAAATAATACTTTTGCTCCGCGCCGTCTCTTGCAACAGTCGAAACAGCATAAAATACGATATAGTCGTTGTCATTAAAGAAACCGTCATTATTTACGTCCGTAATATTTCTTGTTATCTGTTGAGCGCCGTGATATGATGGAACCGTAGGATTGTTATCTATATCTTTTCCGGCGCTTGAGAATACTTTTATTTTGTCGCATAGAACTGAGCTCAGATCAAGTCCGAGGCTTCTTAAAGATGCTCCTGTGATCCTGTATATTCCTTCATCCTTTATCTTAACCTTAACCCATTCAGTCTGGTGGTCCAGGAAACACGGCTCTTTTGTTTTTACGTTCGAAACAGGGTTGGCGAGCGCGTAATCCAGGTTGACCACACTATTCATAAAAATATCGTTTGTTTTTCCTCCTTTAACACCTTCGTTCGGGAACTCTCCGGAAAAAGTTATTTTAGCGTCAGTCCTGCCTGCATATTCTGCAGTACTTCCGCGGACTACCAACGGCCTGATGACAAGACTGTAAAGTTCCATTTTGCCGTATCTCCCGAACCTTACGATCTCGGCATGAGCAAGTTCGGCATCCACTCTTTTATCAGGTGTTTTATAGACTTCCGAATACATGCCGAAATTATCTTTGGAAAATGTCTTTACCGGAGCGAGTTCAGATACTTTAAAGAAAGCTGCGACTGATACATTATACGTAAGTTCAGGAACAGAACCCTCCGGAACAGCGAAAGTGTATATTCTCTCGAAAGTTTCCGTTCCGGGAAACGATCCTGCTGAATTATACTGTTCCGGCAGAATGAGTTTTTTGAATCCTTGTCCGTCTATAACAATCTTGGCGGTCTCGAAAGAAATCGCCGCATCGTCAGTAATATTTATCCCGTTCCTTTCGTTTTGTATGCTGTCTGCGTATGCTGTTAAGGTCAGGATACACAGAATAATCCCCAGGATTTGTTTATACAATATTCTCTCCTTTTATCTGTTCTGATGTTTTCCCGAACCTTCTTTCTCTTTTTTGAAAATCAGCTATTGCGTCCATGAAATCATCTTTCCTGAAATCAGGCCAAAATTTCTCCGTAACGTAGAGCTCGGTATAAGCACACTGCCAGAGAAGGAAATTGCTTATCCTCATTTCACCGCCGGTTCGGATAAGCAGCTCCGGATCCGGCGCCGAATAATTGTACAGCTGCTCCCTGATGTCATCTTCAGTTACGGTCTTCTTCCCTGTCCTCAGTATTCTGTTAACCGCCCTGACGATCTCTTCTCTGCCGGAATAACTTATAGCGAGCATCAGTGTCATCCCGGTGTTGGATGAAGTTCTCTCTACAACATCGTTCAGAGACTTTTTCGCGCTGTCCGGAAGATCCTGGATTTCACCAATGGGATATACTCTGACATTTTTCTCCATAAGAGAATCAATTTCTTTATATATCGTCTCGACAAGCAGGGACATAAGCATGTTGACTTCAAATTCGGGACGGTTCCAGTTCTCTTTCGAGAAAACATAAAGCGTGAGATATCTGATTCCAAGATCAACGCACGACTCGATAGTATCTCTCGCAGAATTCACTCCTTCGAAGTGTCCGTTAACTCTGTTCAAACCCTGTTTTCTGGCCCACCTCCCGTTGCCGTCCATGATCACCGCTACATGATCCGGAATATTGCCGTTCTCTAATATTGCCTTCAATTTACCAGTAGTATTCTGCATTATTTTCTCTCAATTTTTTCTTTAGTATAAATTTAAACATTTTTCCCGGACATTCAAACATATTCTTTAAACTACCCTACCTTGATAAAGTTTAAAAAAAAAGCAGGATCAACCTGCTTTTCTCTATATTTTTAAAATATTCAATTACTTTTGCATATATTTCTGAGCGTCTTTAGCTCTGCCGACCTTAACAAGCCCTATCTGTAGAGAATCCCTGACCTTTTCCTGCCATTCCGGAGACAGCGAATCGAATTTAGGTTCCAGAAGCTCAATTACTTTTGCATAATTTTCTTTCTGACCGTAGAACTCAGCGAGGAAATATACTGCTTCACCGTCATCAGGTTTAATTGAAATGATCTTTTCGAAATTGCCGATAGCATTGTCAATTTCACCAATTTTCTTGAACATTATACCCTGATTAAAAAGAATATCAACATTATCAGGATCACCTTCGAGCATCTTCTCATACATAGGAAGAGCTTTGTCGTATTCCTCAACTGATTCGTAATGCTTAGCCATCTGAAGTAAAGCATCTTTATTGGCGGGATCGAACTCAAGAACCTTGTTCAGCATTTCCACGGCTTTATCAATATCTTTTTTCTCAGTGTAAATGTTTGAAAGGTTTATATATGCCGCAACAAGATTGTTTTTGTCCTGTTCTACATCAGCGTATTTCAATGAATTGAGGAATCCGTTCTCAGCTTTCTCTTTTTCTCCGAGTTGCAGATAGATCATCGAGATTATATATTTTGTTATAAAATCATCGCTTTTAAGGTTGTCCGCGAGTTCAAGATCTACAAGAGCCGCCTGGAAAAGTTTCTCCGCCTTTTCGGGATCTGAACTTACTATCTGTACGGCACCATTGAACTTCTCATTGATTCCCGATCCTCTTAACGCCCCGAAGGCTTTTAATGACATGTTCTCGATATTGGCTTTCTCATACTCGGGATCAAGGCTCTTTACTTTTGCGAAATTATCATACATCTTATTCCATGTTTCCTCTTTGAAATGTACATAGCCTGCAAGATATAGAGCTTCTACGTTCTCGGGTTGAGCCTCCAGAACTATCTCAAGTTCCTTCTTTGCTTTCTGAAGATCGTCCCTGTTCATACTGATTTTTGCTTCAGTAAGGTGCGGGTTTGTCGGAGCGCAGCTTTGTAAAACAAAGGAAGCGACCGCTACTAAAATCATCGTGAATAAAACTTTCTTCATTTTTCGTATTCCTATTTTAATTAGCTTATTTTTCGGTTTGGAATATAGTCAGAATCAAAGTTTTAGTCAAGAAAAAATACAATTTCCAATTTTAGTATTAATTCGTTATATTTCGCATTCGGATCAACACCGCAGAAGGCAAGGATAAATGGATATAGGCAAGTTCGAAGGAATAGAAGAAATCGAGATGACGGTTCCGCTTGTAAAGACGAAACAGCGCGTCGACAAATATATTTTCTCATTTTTAAAGAATGTCAGCAGGAACAAAATACAGCTACTGATCGACAACGGATATATCACTGTAAACTCTCTTGTCGTCAAATCTAATTACATTGTTTCGTCAGGCGACAGGATAATTATTAATCTGCCTAGAGCTGAGAAAAAAGATATTCTTCCTGAAAACATAGATCTTGATTTCGTGTATCAGGATGAATATCTGGCCGTTATAAATAAACAGGCCAACCTTGTTGTCCATCCGACTTATTCGGCAGTGGACGGGACCCTTGTCAACGCTCTGATGTTTCATTTCGGCAATGAGCTTTCGTCCATCAACGGTGATCTGAGGCCTGGAATAATCCACAGGCTTGACAAGGATACGACCGGTCTGATAGTCGTAGCCAAGAACGATCTTGTCCACAGTCCTCTTTCGGAGCAATTTGCGGAAAAGTCCGCAACGCGCGAATATACTGGAATATGTATAGGAAAACTTAAACCGTGTTCGGGTAAAGTTGAAACTTTTCTTAAAAGATGGCAGAAGGACAGAAGGATAGTCGTTGTTTCAAAACTCGACGGAAAACGTGCCGTAACCAACTATGAAACTCTGGAGGAATACAACAAGTTCTCACTTGTGAAATTCGTTCTTGAGACAGGAAGGACCCATCAGATCCGTGTACATATGAAACATCTCGGTCACCCGCTGTTCGGCGACAGTACCTACGGCGGAGACAATCTTAAACTGATCAATCTTCCGAAGAATCAGATTAACAGGATCAGAGAAATGATGGAGATACTTCCCCGACAGGCACTTCATGCCCGCAAGCTTGAATTCTTTCATCCTGTATTCAAGAAAAGAATGAAATTCGAATGCGATCTTCCGGACGATATGAAAAGAATCATAAGTCTTATAAAAGAATACGGTTACTAAGTGATTTTATATTTGCTTAATATGATTTAGAATACTATATTTACACACACGAAAAATTATAAAGGAGTAAAGCTTGAGCTTTGGAATGAAAATGAAAAAACGTGAATTTGTTAAATTATTTCTGATCATACTATATCTTTCGGCAGCTGCCGCTGCTTTTGGCAAAGAATATACCGACGGCAACGGAAAAATATGTCACACTTTTAAAGTTGAAGAAGAAATGGTACAATTCTTGAGGATCAGAGGTGCGAAAGTTCTCCTGTATAAAGAGAATTCCATGTCCGAACCTATTCTGACTATAATGAACAAAACATTCGTCCAGTATCTCGACAGGGACGGCAAGAATGTTTTCGTCAGAGTCCATGACGGTATAAATAAACCTGTTGACGGATGGATCACGAAATATCAGGTGGAAAGCAAGAACGATATGTTCAATTTCTATTACGGCGAACCTTTTATTATTGAAGAGGATATAGACGAATCTTCAAAGATCAAGGATATCGCTATGGATAAGATCGTATGGATCGTAAAGGATGTTGCAAAACTCTATTATGAACCGTCAGCGGATTCGGATTACAAATATGAGATCTATTTCGGTCTGAGACTTGAAGCTAAAAAACAGAGAGGTGATTTCTACTTCGTACAGATCTACAACAGTATCTTTCAGGAATACCGTAACGGATGGGTGAAAGTCGAAGATACCGGCACTTATGAATATTTCTTCGCGGAATATGACAAACGAAGAGAACAGTACGAACGTGAGCGGGCAGGGATGGAAACAAAAATCTCAGAAATGGAGACCTTTGTAAAAAACACTTACAATGAAATAGAAAAGTCTGAAACAGACAGATTCAGGCTTCTTGCTCAAAAACACCTTCTGGAAGAAAGAAACAGGCAGCTTGTGACAGAAAAAAGAGCTACCGAAGATGAGGAGACAAGACTCAGGGCGGAAAAAATAGAAAGCCTGGAATTGAAACTTGCAGAATTGAAATCACTTGACGAAGAGATCGGAGTAGAAATCGATAAACTGGAAAATACGATGAAAAGATATTTCTCCGACATTGATAAAAATATAGAAAGATCCGACAAGCTCAAGCTGGCTTTGGAAAACATCCGTGTGGGCAGATATGAAGCGGCGGAATCCATGCTTCAGACCACAGCCGCCGAAGAAGCTGAAAAACTTATAGAAAAAGAAACTGTAGTTCTCGTGCAGGAAAAGAACGGGGTCGAGGAAGACGAATGCGAACCTCTGAAAAAGAAACTTGATCTGAAAATGGCTGAATTCGAGAAAGTAAGAAGCGATATGGCGGGACACATTTCCAGAGAGGAATACAATAAGCTTTACGATCAGTACATGAAAAAATGGTCTGAGATCGGTGAACTAAAGAAAGAATATAACAAATGCGAGACTTTTTCAAAGAACAAGCATATAGCACTTTATAATGAAGCGCTGAATCTGAAAAAAGAAGAAGAATACGATGAGGCGCTGGAGCTGCTTTATGAGGCCGTTGATATAAAAGAGGATTTCGATGAAGGTTATTTCCAGATAGTATCTATCCTGATCACTCTGGACGAAGATAACTCCATCGGTAATTTCATAGATAAAATATCAGACGGCGAAAAAAGGGGTAAACTTTACTATAGAAGAGCTTTGTCTGTCAAGGATAATTACCCCGGTAAAGCGATCCGTTATTTCGAAAAGATGTCAGACACTTATAAACCAGAGACCGCGTACTATTATATCGGTATTATTTACGCTGAGAAGCTGTCGGACTATATGAACTCCATAAAATACCTGAGGAGATCGCTAGATATAGACCCTGACGATCCGAAAACGCTTGAAGCTGTCGGGGCCGCTTATCTTGAACTCAGACCTATGGTCGGTCAGGAGAAAACATCCAATTATAATCTTGCCGCAAGTTATCTCGAGAAAGCTTTAAAGAACTCCGATAAATATGACTATAAGAATTCAGATGTGCTTAATGTAAGGCTGAGCCAGGTATACAATCTTCTGGGTAAGTATACAAGCGCTTTAAAGCATGCGGACACCGCGATCAGAATTTCAAGAATGCAGCCGTTCGGGCTTGCTCATCTGGAAAAAGCAAAGGCTCTGATCAGCATGGACAGACAGGCAGAAGCAAAGCAGTCTCTGCAGAAAGCTGTTGAAGATATTTCTACAAGATCAGAGGCAGAATACTGGTTAAAGGAGATCGGGAACTGAAGCAATGACCGAAATTAAACAACTTTGCCAAATCAAGAATTTTCCTGTTTCTTTCACTTTAGGTTCTTTTGACGGGCTGCACAAAGGTCATTCCGTTCTTATAAGAGAACTGAAAGACCGTTCAGTGTCATCCGGTACAGCCTCACTTGTAATATCTTTCCATCCTCACCCGAGAAAAATAGTAGATGACAGCTATGAGATTAAACTTCTGAATACGAAAGAAGAAAAAACTGACCTGATAGGTTCTTACGGAATTGATTATATTCATTTTATCAGATTCACTAAAGAGTTTTCAGGCATAAGTTATAATGATTTCTACAAAAACTATATTTTCAGCTGCCTCACTGTCAGGAACATCATAGCAGGAACTAACCACATGTTCGGAGAGAACAGAAAAGGTGATAATGAGCTTCTTTCTCAGCTTTGTTCCGATCATGATGTCGAACTGATATCCGTTCCTCCCGTACTCTCTGGCGGGAAAACCATCTCCAGTACAAGAATACGGAGATGTATAGAAGGAGGCAACGTGGAGGACGCTTCGGAAATGCTCGGTTACAACTATTTTATCAGGGGCAATGTAATAAAAGGTAAAGGCTTAGGTTCTTCATTAGGCTTTGCTACAGCGAATATGAATATTACGAACACTGAAAAAGCGGTACCCGGAAAAGGTGTATATTTTACTTCCGTAAAAACTTGCGGAAAGATATTCTACGGTGTCTCGAACATAGGAGAGAACCCGACTTTTGGCGGTACCGGACTTAACCTTGAAACTCACATTTTCGATCTGGATTCGGATCTGTACGGGAAAACGATCGAGACAGCTTTTATCAAAAGACTGAGAGATGAGATCAAGTTCGCTTCAAAGGAAGAACTTGCAGATGCTGTAAAGAACGATATTGTTAAAGGAAAGGAACTTGAGCTGAAACTGAGAAAGAATCTATGAAAATAATGGTCATGTCCGATACGCATTTCAGGAAAGATTTTTTCATTGAAAAATCTGTTATGGACTGTATTTTGGGCTCGGACTTAATAATTCATTGCGGAGATTTTACCAGTTATGAATTTTTCAACTTTCTGGAATCTACCGGAAAACTGACGGCTGTTTTGGGAAATAACGATTTCCGCCTTCAGGAACTGCTGCCGTACGAACAAAATATCAGTCTTGAAAATTATAAGATATCTGTCACTCACGGTCATACATGCAGTTCAGAGACAGTTCACCTCAAATACACTGATTCTGATATAATCATTATTGGCCATACGCATCATCCTTCGGTCGAAGAATTCAACGGTAAGCTCATCCTGAACCCCGGCAGCCTAACATGGAACAGGTATTGTGACATGAATTCGTTTATAATGCTGTTTCTGGAAAATGGTAAAAGGCCGGAAGCGAGAATACATTATCAAAACAAAGGAGTCTGATATGTACAGATTCAGCGATAAAGATCTTGATCAGCTTGAAAACAGGGGTATCGTAGAATACGCCGCATATGAACAGCTGAATATACTTGAGGCAGGCGCCCCTTTTGCGGACGTTCAGGCTGCCGCAGTTATAGAAAACGGAATAAACACGATCAGTGAACAGGAAAAACCTATATTGATCGATATATATAAAAAAGCACGGATGGATTCACGTTTGATGAAATTCGTCCCTGCCTCCGGTGCAGCAACCAGAATGTTCAACGATCTTATTAAAGCATACAACGGAGAAATGAACGGCAGCGCACTTGTAACGCTGGACAATATCAAATATTTCGCTTTTTATGAAGATCTTGAGAACCTGTTCCTTTTCCGTAATCTCGATATCGATAAACTGATCCATGACGGAAAGTGGAAAGAAATAATCGGGAATATACTTTACGAGAACGGACTCAACTATGCCGACAAACCGAAGGCTCTTATAAAATTCACAAAATATGACGGCTATTCCAGAACTGCTATTGAAGAACAGATATATGAAGCTATAAGTTTATGTACAGATAAAGACAACGTACTTAAAATACATTTCACAGTATCCGAAAAATATCTTTCAAGACTTACCGACATGATGAATGAATTCAGGGAAGATCTTCGGGGAATTACGCTTGATATAAGTTTCTCCGTGCAAAAACCGTCCACAGACACAATCGCCGTGTATACTGACAATACACCTGTCAGGAACGGTAACGGGGAAATCGTATTCAGGCCCGGCGGTCACGGTGCTCTTATAGAGAATCTTAATGATATAGATGATGCGGACCTTGTCTACATTAAAAACATTGATAATGCCGTGAACAAGGAATACAGAATAGAATCGGAAGAATACACAAAACTCCTTTTCGGATATCTGATAAATATAGAGGAAAAAGTCAAATCGTTCCTGAGGGGAATAGACATATTGTCGCAGGATTCTATCGAAGAAATAAAATTCCTTTCCAGAAAATATTTTCACATTGATCTGGAAAAACAGCTGGGATACCTTGACAACAGTGAGAAGAATGATTTCCTGTTCAATTTTCTCAACAGACCGATAAGAGTGTGCGGGATGATAAAGAACACGGGAGAACCCGGGGGAGGTCCTTTCTTTGTCAGGAACACAAAAGGCATATCTCTCCAGATCGTGGAATCATCACAGATTGATCTGAATGATTCCCAAAAAAAGGAGATTTTCGAAAGTTCAACGCATTTTAACCCTGTCATGATCGTATGTTCGTTAAGAGACTATAAAAATGAGAAATTCGATCTCAGAAAATACGTTGATAAAAATTCATTTTTCGTATCTCATAAAACATACAACGGACGTGAGATCAAAGCTCTTGAACTACCGGGGCTATGGAATGGAGCCATGTCCGACTGGATAACAGCTTTCGTGGAAGTACCGCTCGAAACATTCTGTCCTGCCAAAACAGTTAACGACCTACTGAAGAAAGAAAGATTCCTTAAACCGATCGGTCAGGCGGAGTAACATGACTTTAAGATTAAGAATAATAATATTTTTCCTGATCTTTCTGATTTATCCTGCTACTGCATTGGCGGTCGTTTTCTATTCCAACCCTGAAGATCTGTCAGGATATGTAAGCAGCGGTCTTTATCCTGAGAATAGATATCTGAAGAAAATACCTTTGAGCTCGAACTGGCAGTTCAGACTTGAAGGAGAAGACGAATGGAACGATATTTATATACCTTCCGCTTTTGACGGTTATGAACCCGGAAAGAACATATATTTCAGAACGAATTTTTTCATCGGAGGCAAAAAATCGTCGGAAAGAAGCTACAAACTGCTTTTCTACGGAGTAAATTACAAATGCAACGTCAAGGTCAACGACGTTTTTATCGAGAACCATTCCTCCCCGAACTATTTCGAGATAAATCTGAGCAGGGACGATCTTAATTTTTCTGAAACGAACACACTTCTGATAGAGGTCAATAACAAGCTTTCGGCTAATACGATACCATCTCAGATGCAGGTTGACGGCTGGAGAAATTACGGCGGTATATTCAGGGACGTATACCTTATAATCAATTCGCAGATATATATTTCGGATACGGACATCAAATATTATTTCAACTCGGATTATTCAGGGGTTAATGCAGAGATCACAGCTGAAATAACAGACAATAATTTTATAAATATTTCTGGCGGGGATACAGTAAATTATGAGAACACAATATATTCTTATTTTGAAATTACCGATCTCAGTACGAGGAAAGTAGTACATACTTCAGAGAAAAAGAATCTCACTATAAAACGTTACAAGAACGATCAGATAAAATTCAACTTTGAGATAAAAGAACCGAAACTGTGGTCACCGGAAAATCCCAATCTGTATCTTGTTTCCGTTTGCCTTGGCAGCGCTAACGATCTCGAATCGGAAACGGATTTTCACAGATACGACATCACATTCGGGTTCAGGGAACTTAAGATCATAGGGAATGAATTTTATCTAAACGGCGAAAAGTTCTACGTTAAGGGTGTTTCAAGATATGAAGATATAAAGGGTATGGGGAACTCTATCACTTACTCCATGATGAAAAAGGAGATCGGTAAGATCAAAAATCTCGGCTCGAATGTTCTCTATTGTAACGCCTACGCTCCTCATCCCTACCTGATGGACTTATGCGACCGGTACGGTATATTCGTTCTTCAGGAGATCCCGGTAAACTCAGCTCCCGCAGCTTCTCTCAGGGACAGGGACTTCGTCGGAAAAGCGATAAGCATTCTTAAGGAAACTGTCAACAGGGACAGGAACAGACCTAGTCTTTTTGCTGTTGGTATGGGGTTCGGATACAACGTTTATGATCTTCAGACAGTAGATTTCATCAAGGACCTTTCAGACAAATCGAGGGAATTGGATGACGAGCTTTTCACTTTTATAACTTCGGAATTCACGGAATACGAGGAGTACTACAAGCTTACGGATTTTAACATTATAAGCCTGAACAGCAACACTCTGGACGGAGATTTCAAATCCTCGCTGGCCAGTATCAGCCGTAAAGCCCTATCGAAACCTGTGATAGTCAATAATGAACTTACGCGGGTTTACCCGAAGAACCAGAACGGTTATGCCGACCCTTACAGCGAACCGGCTCAGGCAAAACAGCTGCTTGAATCTTACACGTCACTGTCTGAGGATGAGAACGTGGCCGGAATAATAATTGATTCTTTCCGTGACAGGCGAAGTGAAGTTTCACTGCTGACAAGCAAACCGGGAGACGATCTCCATATAATCAGGAACGGTCTGATCGATTATGAGGGTAACGAAAGACTTTCCTACAGATTTTTGGACGCACTTTTCAAGAATAGAAAACTTCCCACATTAGCTCAGGGAGAATATAAAGATACCGAGATCAACATTTATTTTATTCTCGGGCTGTTCCTAACTCTTATTTATCTGTATATGATCAAGCGAGAACATTATCTGCTTATAAACAGCATAAGAAGCATTAAGAATCCCGACGCTTTCTTTATTGACATTAGGGACAGAAGGATCACTCAGATGCTTCAGGCATTTTTTGTCGGAACTCTTTCCGCTTACGGGATTTCTTCAGTATTCTCGACAATATTCTACTCATTCAGACAGAACGAGAAATTCGACTTTCTTCTTACGTATTTCATCAGAAATGACATCTTAAAGAAATTCCTGACTTTTTCTTCCTGGGAACCTCTGATATTCATAGTTTCTTCAACTCTGCTGATAATCGCGATCTTCCTTATTATAGCGTTGTTCGTAAAAACGGTCTCGGTATTCTTTAATCACCGTTATTCATTTTCTATAGCTATTTCAATGGTACTGTGGAATTCTATAATCTTTCTTCCGCTTGTACCGGTATCAGCTGTCTTCCTTAGAATTTTCATGCCTGTATCTGTAAAGATAGTCCTTATGGTGTTCATGATCATGTCAGTCTGGTTCTTCGTCAGGCTTTTTCTGATAATGTCCGTTTCTTTCAAGACCAGTTTCAGAAAAGTTCTATGGATCAATTTTCTGATTGTGTTCAGCTGCGGATTACTCTGGCTGTATTTTTTTGATCTTAATTTCGACAGGTTCAGTTATTTTTTCTATCTGATAGATCTGCTTGTAAAATAAAGAGAAGGCGGTGTTAGCCGCCTTCCTTTTCTACAGATACTGTTCATCCTCGAAATACCATTCGTTGTAATGCTCTATTGATTTTATCGCGGTCGCAGCGTCTCCGCATGCCGTTACTATCTGGCGCTGTTTTTTCACAATTATGTCACCCGCAGCAAATATCCCCGGAACGTTCGTGCGCATTTCCATATTGGTTATAAGATAACCTGACTGATCTTTATCTACGAGACCCGGCACGAAGTCGGTTCCCGGAATGTAGCCTACGAAAATGAATATACCGTCTGCCGCGAAATCAGTGACATTTCCTGTCTTGACATTCTTTATTTTTAGATTGTTAACCGTAGGAGTGCCCTCGATCGCTTCGACCACGCTTTCCCAGATAAAGTCGATCTTAGGGTGTTTCATCGCTTTTTCCTGAATGATCTTCGTCGCTCTGAGTCTGTCTCTTCTGTGTATGATCGTAACTCTGCTTGCGAATTTCGTCAGAAAAAGGCCTTCTTCCACAGCTGAGTCTCCCCCGCCTACAACTGCCACGTGTTTATCTCTGTAGAACGCTCCGTCGCAGGTGGCGCAATATGAAACTCCCCTGCCGATATGCTCTTCCTCTCCCGGACACCCCAGCCTTCTTGGCGAAGATCCTGTAGCGATCAGGATTGATTTTGCTGTATATTCTCCCGCATCGGACTTCACGGTATGACCGTTAGTTCCTGCTCCGACCTCTATGGAAAGAACTTCCTCGCTTTTTATTTCTAGACCGAAATCGCGCGCCTGTTTCTCCATATTTACTATAAGCTCCGGTCCGCTTATACCAGGCGTTCCCGGATAGTTTTCCACTTCCGCCGTGATAGAAACGTTACCGCCCGGCATCATTTTCTCAAGCATCACAACATTCATTTTCGCTCTGGCCGCATAAATGCCTGCAGTAAGTCCGGCCGGGCCTCCTCCGATGATTATAAGATCGTACATCTATATTCCTCCAGCAATTAATTAACACTACTTAGTAATATCGCTAAGTAATATAATGAAATGATATCTTCATGTCAATAGTGTTTATTCGATTTTTACGCGATGATGAGCAGTACAAGATAAGGTATAAGATTGAATATTATGAACATTATCTTGAACATTCCGATGAAAGAATACATTATCAGTGCATACTGCTCTTTTGTGATAGTCGGGAAGATCCATTTCTGGCTTTTTAGAACCGTATCAGGCATGATCCAGAAAATGACAGTCCAGAAAACCAGTATCGAACAGCTGATTATAGAACACCACATAAAAAAGTCTTTCAGCATCTGGATATCCATAATTAACCTCCATGTATATATTAGTAATATACGGAATTATTCTGCCTTTTGCTAAGATAAATGGTATAATCGCAATTATCTGCAGAACTTAATGTAAAATTCTATAGATTGAAGAATATCCTGGCAAGCACGAGTGATGCGGCTATACCCATGAAATCAGCCAGAAGAGCCGCTTTTATAACATGCCTAGTCCTTATTACTCCGACAGCTCCGAAATACACGGCGATCACATAAAATGTCGTCTCGGTAGAGCCCTGCATGATAGAAGCCAGATATGACGAAAAGCTGTTCGGATCGTGCTGGATTATTTCCGACATTATACCGAAAGAACCGCTTCCCGAAAGCGGTCTTATTATAGCAAGCGGCAGAACGTCCGCCGGCATTCCTATAAAATTAGTGAACGGACTTATAAGATTCGCGAAAATGTCCAGAGCTCCCGATGATCTGAACATCCCGATAGCTACGAAGATCGCGACCATGAAAGGTATGATCCTGACCGTCGTGTTAAAACCTTCTTTAGCGCCGTCTGTGAGTACTTCATACACTTTGACATCCTTCATATATCCGACAAGCAGAAATGTCGCTATAAGCAAAGGAACGAGCCAGTTAGAGAATGCCTTGAAGAACGAATCGAAAGTTATCACCTCGGCTTTTGATAAATTAATAGCTATTGAAGTGGCAATTAGAGCTGAAAACAAAACGAACACTATAATTTTAAATAATTGAGTTTTATTCTTATCTTCCTGTTTTGTCTCAACTTTAACGTGTGTCTCTTTAATATTTTCAACGTTCGATCTGTCCGAGAAGAATTTTGAAGCAATGATAGCAGTCGCAGTTGATGCAACAGTTGCTAGTATTGCCGGTATGATGATCGAGGCAGGCGCGCTTGCTCCGGCAACTGCTCTTACAGTGATCACTCCGAGCGGCAGTATTGTTACGCTTGACGTGTTTATAGCCAGAAAAAGTACCATAGAATCAGTGGCAGTACCTTTTTTGGGGTTGATCTCATCCAGCTCCTGCATCGCCTTGATCCCGATCGGAGTGGCAGCATTCCCGAGACCGAGCATGTTAGCAGAAATGTTCATGATCATAGCCGACAGCGCCGGATGCCCTTCAGGAATGTTCGGGAACAGACGCTTCATGACAGGATAGATCAGTTTCGATATAAAATTCAGAGCACCTGCTGCCTCAAGTATCTTCATAAGCCCCAGCCATAAAGCCATCGCTCCGATAAGTCCGAGAGCAAGTGTGACCGCCGACTTTGCCGAATCGAAACTCGATTTAGTCAGTTCTTCCATATTTCCTGTATATGCGGCTACAACGACCGATATAAGGATCATTCCCATCCATATGCCGTTGATCGGTGAAGCTTTTCCTTTCATAAACTTTCCAGCTCCTCATAAATATTTTTATATTCTATCTTCGGGACCGATAAATATTTTTGTTTGTAGAATTTTATCGCGTTGTCTTTATGTTCGGAAAAATCCTGTCCCACGCATCTCAGCATTAAAGCGAGTTCGTAGCTTATATAAGCCGAATTCTCTTCATCGTTCTGTTCATGCTGCATTTGTTTCAAAAGCTCTGACACATCCAGTTTTTCTTTTAATCCTCCGGCTTTCATGAAATCATTTTTTATTTTTAATATATCCGCCTGAAAAGCTACATCTTTCTGTCTGTTTTCCGCTGAAATACCGAATATCTCTTCCAAGATCTCAGAAGTTTTATCGAAATTATTCATTCTGAAATATGTGTCCGCGAGTCCGTGAAGACTGCCCTGAAGGTGAGGTTTCAGATCAAGTTCTCTGTCCAGCGCGATCGCTCTCTTATAATTTTCAACAGCATCCTTATACTTTCCAGTCCTTTTCTTTATATCGCTCAGCAGTTTGTATCCGTACGCGATCTCAGTTTTATCGCCAATACCTTCGCTGATTGAAATATCCTTCTCTATATATTCTCTCGCTTTATCATAATCACCTGTATATAAATAGTTGGTTGCGATATTGCCAAGTGAAGCGGATATCCCTCTTCTGTCCTTTAATTCTTCTGAAATAGTCAATTGAGTATGATAACATTTCATAGCTTCCTGAAAATTTCCGCGTAGACCGTGAATTATTCCCATATTCCCTTCGGCTATACATATCCCTCTTTTATCGTTCAGTTCTCTGCTCAGCCTTAGTTGCTCTCCGTAATAATACATAGCTTTATCAAAGTCTCCCAGCTTTCTGTGAATAATTCCTATATTACCGTAGACTCTCGGAAAAGTCTGTTTGTCTCCAAGTTCTGTTGCTATTTTGAGTTCCGTCTCGAAATTCTCCATAGCTTTGCTGTAATCTCCGCGGAACATATGTATAATACCGATATTGCCGGCCACTTTTGATACTCCCTGCTTGTCTCCTATAGTCTCAGAAAAATTCAGACATTTTTCAAAACATTCCACCGCCTTATCGTATTCCCCTTTATTCCTGTGAACTATCCCCATATTTCCCGTAGCTTTTATTATTCCGTGCCTGTCACCAAGTTTCTCGAATATAATCAGCTGTTTCCTGTAACATTCCATCGCTTTCTCAAAATCGCCCTGAGCACTGTAAATGAGCCCGAAATTACCTATTGCACCGGAAATTCCGCGATCGTCTTTCTCCGATTCGTGAATTCTAAGATCTTTCTCAAAATAATCAAGAGACTTTGCGTACTCTCCCTGAACCCTGTAGATCAATCCGATATTCCGGTATGTAACAGCCGTCTCTTTTCTGTTTCCGGTATGTTCGAATATTTTTAGGGCTTTTTCAAAGAGACGCATCGCTTCTTTCAGATCGCCTTTCTTCCAGAATATACCACCTGACGCTCTCAGACTGACAGCTGTTGAAAATGGATCATTTATGCTCTCGGAATCCGAAATACATTCACTGAAAAGTGCTCCGGCTTCGTTCCATTTGCCAGTAAGTTCAAGGATCTGCCCTATTTTGATCTTGAATTGTATCTTCTTTATCAAAGGCGTTTCATATTTGTCTGCAAGAGAACGGAAATATCCGAGTGCCGTATCGTTCTCGAAATTGTCCTTTGCTATGTCTGCAGCTTTTTCAAGATATTCAAGCATCATCTTGTATTCGTGCGTTCCCGGTTCCGGTTCAGATTTCTCGTAATGTCCGGCTATGAAAGCGAAATATTCTTTATTGTCCCCGAATAAATCTTCAGCGGAAACAGCTATCAGTCTGTGGAGTATCTTTTTATTGTATCTTAATATTGTATTGTAACAGACATCTGTAGTGAGTATATGCCTGAAACAGAATTTATCTTCGTCGTTTTCTGGATATATCCAGTTCGTACCGACAAGCTTTTTAAAATCGTCGTCGATATCATAATCCTCGTCAACTTTTCTTGAAACTTCTTTCAGCAGATTTTTATAAAAATGATGTCCTATAACGCTGGCTCTTTGTAAAAGAGACTTTCTTGATTCGTCAAGATTATCGATCCTGCTCAGGATGACGCTGTTAAGTGAAAGAGGTACTGATGTCAAATCAGTTTCACCTGAGACAGACCATCTGTTGTTTTTCATGATTATTTTTTCATTCTCAATCAGGTAGTTGACAAGTTCTTCAATATAGAAAGGATTTCCTGAACTTATGGATGAAATTTTATTAATGAATGGCTCAGAGAGATCGTTATCTCCCAGAAGAGAATTAATCAGGCCTCCGGAATCTTGTGCGGTCAGCGGATTCAGCTCGAACTCATGGTATCTGGAATCAAAATCAAGTTCTCTGAACTTTTCAAATTCCGGTCTGAATGTCATGATTATGACGAGATTCTTATTAGATTCGCCGGATCTTTTTTCTTCTGCATTTATAGCGGTAATCAAATTCCGGAACAGTTTAAGTGAAGGTTCATCCATCCACTGGCAGTCATCAAGATATATTATCAGCGGTCTGCCGTCTTCAATATTCAATCTGTAGGCAACAGCTTCGACTGTAACTCTGACCGAAATATTGATCATTGCCTGGAAAGCATCAGGATCACAGTTTTCAAGCCTGCTGTCCTCATATTCTACCCCGAACATAAATCCTATGACATTCTTTGCCTTAAGTAATTCATTATCACTACCTGTAAGACTGATCAGTCCTTCGTAAACACGGTCCAGTTTATACCTGATACTTACTTTTGTATCATCTTCGTCAATTTTGAAGAACTTCTTCAGCATAGTTGTCCATACAAAATAGGATGGCTGAGCGTATGATATAGTATATCCTGACAGAATATTTCCTAACGAACCCCCGCATCTCTCGACAGATTCTTTTACAAGCCTGGACTTGCCTATTCCCGCAGGACCTCTCACGCCGATTATTACAGGTTTATATTCTTTCTCTGAAGAACCGATCTCGTCTTTTGAAGTATTCAGGAGAGTGATTATGCTGTTTATCTCGCTTTCTCTGCCTACATAATGCGACCTCTTGATGATACTTAAGCTTCTTTCCCATCTTTCGACTTTTTGAGGATTTCTTGAAACTACTTTAAAAACTGATACCGGTTTTTCCTTTCCTTTCACTTCGATAATACCCAGATCCTCGAATATAAAATAATCTTCTACGATGTCTTTCGTTTCTCTCGGAAGCATAATTGAATTCAGAGGAGCGTTACTTTCCATCCTGGAAGCGAGATTAACAGCGTCGCCGTAAACAGTAAAATCACCCTCTCTTTTCATGCCTACTCTGCCTGTCGTAACCTCACCTGTATTTATACCGATCCTGACGCTCAGTTCTATATTAAGTATTTTATTTATGTGTTTAAGATCCGACAGTATCTTCAGTCCTGCGTCGATAGCTCTCTGCGTGTCGGTCTCGGAAGTGATCCTGCTGCCGAAAAGAGCCATTATCAGATCGCCTTCATATTTGTCAATGTATCCGCCGAATTTAAGTATAGAGTTCGAAAGAGCGGTCAGTATTTTGTCCATAATTCGTTTTACATCTTCTGAGCTCATTTTTTCGCTCATAGCGGTAAATCCTTTCACGTCAAGGAATAAAATAGAAACTGTCCTGTTCTCGCCTTCTTCGAAATCTGCTGTTTTCTTGTCTACCGGATTGAATATCTCCGACAGTTTCTCAAGATCATCAGATACAATATCACTGAAAATATCTTTCATAAAGCTGTTGCCCGGGCTCCGTTCTGAATTCTGTTTTCCGCTATGAATAATAAAACATTTATATTGACAAATTTCAACAAATTAAATAGATTTCTTACTTATATCTAAATCTGTACGGAGCTCTATCTTGAAGGCTTTCTTTAATATAATGGTTTCAGTAGTGATACTGTTTTTCTCAGATTTGTATTCACAGGCATCTTTGATCACACCGGTAGCGTTACCCGAAAATTTCGGAATCTTGACATCAGATCTTAGTTCGATAAACGTAGGTAAATATTCTGTTCCGGCAGTTACGGATATCGACGGTGACGGTTTGCTGGACCTTTTCTCCGGTGATCTGTACGGACACATAGAATATTACGTCCAGTCAGACAGCGCGTCGGGTGATTTCACTCTTGTAGATTCTCTTTTCAGTTCCATAGACGTGGGTGGATGGGCTTCTCCCACCTTCACAGATCTTGACGGCGACGGACTGAAAGACCTTCTTATCGGCAATCTCGACGGAAGAATATACCATTATGAGCAGATATATTCAGATTCTGTTAAGTTCGAACTAGTAACCGATTTTTTCAATTCGATCGACGTGAGTTTCAACGCAGCTCCGGTTTTTGCCGACATCAACCGGGACGGTCTTCTTGATCTGCTGATAGGAGAGGATTTCGGACATATTTTTCATTACGTCCAGAACAGCGCATTCTCGACTGATTTCACACTGGTCACCGGATCGTTCAATTCTATAGACACGGGGTTTAACGCCGCACCGGTTCTGACGGATATTGATTTTGATGGTCTTCTTGATATGTTCGTAGGCAATTATGAAGGATACATCAGCCATTATGAACAGACCGACGCCTACGCTGCTGATTTTACGCTAAGAGAACTGAAATTCAATTCAATTGATGTCGGGTACCGCTCAAAGCCGTGTTTTACAGATATTGATCTCGACGGATACAGCGATCTGCTCGTAGGCGAGAACGACGGGAACATTAACAGCTATGAACTTCAGAAATTAGACAGTCTTGATTTCGGCACAGTGGCGGTCGGCGATACTCTGATACAGAAATATCTGGTCTCCGTTTCAGGAGAAGCAGACTATCTTCATCTGGAATTATGGGCAGACGGGTTCGACATGTCGGTTACCGGAGACGAATTCGATTATTGGAACTATTTTGATATCTTCCAAGATTCGCTCGGAATGTTCACAGATACAGTTTATGTACGTTTCATTCCGGCAATATCGGGAGAAGTTACAGGTTATATCGATCATACTTCCATGTCTGCGGATATGGTATCCGTAAAGATATCCGGAAACAGTTATCTGCCGCCTCCCGAGGTTACTGTTGAAACAGTTGACGGTGAAATAATTTTATCGTGGAATACCGGAGAGCAGGAACTTAGCTACAATGTATACTCTTGTGAGGATCCTTACGGAGAATTTAGTTGTGTGGCCACGGACGTATGGGACGGCTTCTGGTCCGAACCATGTACGGATGAAAAAAAATTCTATTATGTTACCGTGAACGATTTCTTTCAGCCGCCCGCAAAGAAAAAACACTAGTAAGGCATAAATTATGGTTTCCTGACAATTCTGAACCCGCCGTAATAATCCAAAGAAGTTTCAGGCAGATGACTGGTTCGGAAAGCTGATCTGCATTCTGTTGCGTCCGAATTCCAGTAACCTCCTCTCAGTACTCTTTGATCACCCGTATCAGGTCCGTAAGGGTCCGAAACACTGTCCGAAGTGTAATTACCGTACCTGTCCCAGCACCATTCGAACACATTTCCGCTCATATCATACAGCCCCAGCTGATTAGGATATTTCTCACCGGCAGTGTGCGAAAAATCTCCAGGAATGTAGTTCCCGATATACCAGGATACCTCGTCCACTGTATCACTTCCGCTGAAATGATGATCATCGGAGTTGTTAATCCCTCCTCTGGCCGCATACTCCCATTCAGCTTCGCTCGGAAGACGGTAACCGTTTGCGAACCAGTCGCACTCAGCAGCGTTCCATACAGAATCTGCGGCAGCCGGGATCGCTCCCCAGCTGTCGGGATCAGTCGTGCTGCCTATACTGTAGCATGGGGTCAGCCCGGAAGCGGCGCTTCTTTTATTACAGTAAACAAGTATCTCATACCAAGATATATTATAGACCGGATAATTCTCACCTTCGCCATAATCATAAGTGTGCGCCGGCATAAATCTGTCCCAATCCGACTGAGTCACTTCATATGTACCTATGTTATAAGTGCTTAAGGATACATTATGCAAAGGAAGTTCATCAGCGTTCCCTTCTCCATAACGGTCTCCCATTTCGAATGAACCGCCCTGTACGGGTTTAGTGTTATCGGTCACATAGATGGTTTTAGCTCTTATAACTGTATTTATACCGTCACTGACTGTACATGTTATTACGCACGGTGCGATCGTTTCGGGAGCCGTCCATATTTCGACCGAATCAGTTCCGTTTATATGTCCCTCCGTACACGACCACATAAATGTCAGAGTATCACCATCAGGATCTGTCGCCGAACAACTGAGAACAGAAGTGTTGAGTATCATGACAGTATCCGGTTCCGCAGTAAGGTAATTTATTACAGGAGAAGCGTTCGGTGTTGATGTTACATTAATCATCTTATTCTCAATATCCGTATCTGTGCCGTCGCTGACCGTGCAAGTGATCGTGAAGGTACCGATACTGTCAGGCGCAGTCCAGGTTTCACTGAAAGTATCTCCTGCGATGGAACCACCGTCGCATGACCATGAATATGAGAGTGAATCGCCGTCTGCGTCAGACGCATAACAGGTAAGAACTGAGCTGCCGTTCTGCATCACACTGGAAGGATCGGCCGTGATGACCGAGATCACAGGCGGAATGTTGATATCTTCAGTAACTTCGATCCTCACGAAAGCATTAACAGACGCATAGCCGTCGCTCACCGTACAGGTGACCGTGCATGAATCAAGTGAAGATGGAGCTGTCCATATCTCTGATGCTGTCGTCCCTGTAACAGAACCGCCCGTACAGGTCCAAAGATAGATGAGCTCATCGCCGTCCGGGTCTGTCGCGTCACAAGTGATTGTGACAGCACCTCCCTGCATAACGGAATATAAGTCGGCGGTCAGAGAGTTTATTGAAGGAGCGTTATTAGGCGCGTCCGTCACATCAATCATCTTGCTCTCGACATCAGTATCGGTTCCGTCACTTACAGTGCAAGTTACAGTGTACTGTCCCGATGTTGAAGGCGCGGTCCAGATCTCGCTTGAACCTGTTCCCGTAATGGAACCGGCAGTACAGTACCATTCGTAACTTAAAGAATCTCCGTCCGCGTCGGCAGCCAGGCAGATCATGGTGACTGTTCCATATACAGCCACATTAGTCGGGTCCGCAGCAAGATAACTTATGACCGGCGGCAGATTTGGCGCTTCGGTAACTTCTATTTTGACGCTTCTCGAAGCTGTCAGCGAACCGTCGCTGACGGTACATGTTACGGTGCATGAATCTAGCGTGTCCGGCGCGGTCCATATCTCGCTTGAACTTATCCCTCCTATAGAACCTCCCGTGCATGTCCAAGTGTATGAAAGCTGATCTCCGTCCGCGTCCGATGCGCTGCAAGTCAGCTCTGCGGTTCCTCTCTGCATAACTGAATAAGAATCTGAAGTTAATGAATTTATCACCGGAGGAATATTCGGTGTTTCGACAACGGATATTTTAACGGAACAGGTCGTAGAGTCCGTTCCGTCGCTGACCGTGCAGGTTACAGTGCATGAATCAGCCGTAAGAGGAGCTGTCCATGTCTCACTTGGACCTGTACCGCTTATCGAACCTGCGCTGCACGACCATGCATAACTTAGAGCTTCGGCATCCGGATCGTATGCGAAGCAGGTGATAAGGGATGTTCCGTTCAAAAGCACTTCCGTCGGATCCGCTGTCAAGCTCACTACCACAGGAGGAGTATTGGGGGCGTCGGAAGCTTCCATGATTATGGTTATCTCTTCCGCTCCGTACGACGAAGTGATATTTACTTTTCCGGTATAAATTCCGGGCTCCAATCCTGTTCTGTCAATATAAATATTCACTTTACCGATTGATCCTGAGACTGTCGAACCGCTCACGGGAGAACAAGAAAGCCAGTCCGAATCGTCGGTCAGACTCCAGTTTAGAGTACCTATGCCAGTATTTTCTATCGAGAAAGCGGTCTCGATACCGAATTTAGTAAAATCCATTACGGTCGGATATGCTGTCAATTGAGGCTGAGTCGAGCTTGTTACGAACGCGAAAATCTCAACGGTCTCGCTATTTGCATTGGAAGTAAATATGAGAGGAACCGAATAGTTCCCTGCAGCCATACCTGATCTGTCGATCTTTACCGTTACTGCGACCGATCCGGTATGAATTAAACCTCCGGTCGTATTCAGGCTTATCCAGCTTTCCGAAGGAGTCGCCGCCCATTCAAGATCACCCACACCGGTATTAGATATTATCAGGCTTAACGTAGTAAGAGTCGAGCCGAAATTAAGAATATAATTGTCGATAGTTAGTTCCGGTATCCTGGACGATATCTGTATGTCCGCAGTCTGCGTTTCTCCGAAGCCGGCCTTCACTACGGCTGAATTGTTCACATAGCCGGTTTTAGTTACGCTTACAGTATAAACGTCGGCGTCAAGGTCTTCGAACGAATAATATCCGTCGTTCCCGGTCATCATACTTCTGCCTGTCGGCTGAACCGATACAAACGCTCCGGTTACTGCGTTCCCCGTTTCCGCGTCGGTCACGGTACCATGAATGGCGGCTGTTATGGAAGGCTTCGAAGGTGATGAATCATCCGTACATGACATGATGAGTGCCGAGATTGATAATATAACGAACAACACCTGATAAAAAGCTGACAATCCGTTTCTCTTCATAATCTATATCCTGTTTAATTAGTTTTTAACTATTGGAATTTATATATCAAACTAATGCCGACTTTATCTTTAGTCACTATCGCCGCCGTCTCAATTCTGTTAAGCAGAGGAGTGACGGTATACGCGTCATAAACATTATAGAGGTGAACAGCTGCTGTGGCAAGATAATACACAGTCCTGTAATTTTTCCACTTACTTACTTTGTCGTTATAGAAATCCCAGACCAGCAGATTTTCCGGATCGTCCCTGTCGTCGATAGCATCGCTCATGTTCCTGTCGGATATAAATATACCGGCGATCAGTCCGACTTCGGCAGCAAGAAAAACGGAACCCCGTACGGAACGTCCTTTGTACATCTGACCTACTCCGGGAAGTATACTCGAGAAGATCGCCGATCTCTTTGCTTTTTCAGAGAATATAAAATCGAAATTGGGAACAGAAGCGCTGATCTTTACAGTCCACATCCCGTTCTCGCCTTCATTCGATTCGATTACTTCATATGTCCTGATATACCCCTGACTGCTGGATATTACTTCATCGTTCTCAGACATATAGTTCTTAACTTGCGATTCTGATCTTATATACACTCCGATCGCCTGTTCGATCGCATTTTTCTGTGCGGACTTCACGGCGGCATCCAAATCAGCTCCTGTTCCCTGGGAAGTAACTTCGTAATATTCGGGATCCGCGAAAACCGGAAAGCAGAACAACGCGAAAATCAGTAACAGTATAAAACGAATATTCATATAAGTCCTTAATAAATTATTTCACCAATATGCTCGAACTTCAATTTGCCGCTCAATATATACCGAAAATATACCTTTTTTAAGAATATAAATCAAGGGAATTCATTCTTCACGGATCATGCCTGTTATAAAAAATGCTGATTTGTGAAAAACAAATAATTTTCGTATAATTATGAATTGTAAACTAACAGGGAAAAATATGTCCGTTCTTCTAATATCTCCGCCTTTCATACAGCTTAACTCACCTTACTCATCACTTCCGTTTCTAATGGGATTTCTTAAAGCGAACGACATCGAAGCATCGTGTTTAGATCTTGGAATCAGGATAACTGAAAGACTTTTTTCAAAAGACGGGCTCGAACATCTTGAGAACTTTGATATAAAGGGCAGATATATGAAAACCGTCGGACCTGTCATTGGATTTCTTAGAGGAAATAACGAAGATCTGGCGGAACTCGTACTGTCCGGAAAGTATCTCCCTGAAGGTAAAATGATCCGATCAGCACTTAAAAAAGAACAGACCGGACTTAACAATGTAGAATATGCCCGTTATCTGTGTTCCCTATATCTGGAGGACATCTTCCTTGAATATCAGAAAATCTGCCCGGATTACGGACTCTCCAGATATGGAGAAAGAATATCGCTGAGTCCTCCTGTTTTTGACGGCATATACAGATCTGTATTTGGTAAGAATGATCTTGTCGGAACAATGATCGAAGAAGAACTTGAAAAAGCCGGTATCGTCAATTATGACATTATAGCATTTACAATACCTTTTCCCGGAACGCTTACCGGGGCTCTGAAAGCGGCTAAACATATAAAGCGGAATTATCCTGAAAAGATCGTAGTTCTGGGCGGCGGATATATAAATACAGAACTCAGAGAACTGACCGATCCGTCGATTTTTGAATTTACAGATTTCATATGCCTGGATGACGGTGAGATACCTCTTCAGAGAATAACTGAATTTTTTGAAAATAAGATAAAAAAAAGCGAACTTGTAAGAACTTTTTATCGTGAAGACAACAAAGTAGTTTTTGCAGATAATTCTCAGCTTAATATCGAAGTTGACAGAGGAGCTCCGGATTATTCGGGACTGGACATGAATATCTACATCCCTGTATACGAGTCCGTTAACCCGATGATGAAATTGTGGTCCGAAAAAGACACCCTTAAATTGAGACTCGCGAAAGGCTGTTACTGGCATAAATGCGCATTCTGCGACACATCTCTCCCCTATATCAGAGATTATAAAGCTGAAGAAATTGAAGATCTTATAAAAGATATTGAGAAAATGATCGGGCAGACCGGCCTGAACAGATTCCATTTCGTTGACGAAGCGCTTCCTCCCGCTCTTCTGACCAAACTGTCCATTGAACTGCTCAGGCGTAATATTAAGATAACATGGTGGGGTAACATCAGGTTCGACAAAGCTTTCACCGAAGATGTATGCAGACTGCTGAAGGAAGCGGGATGCATTGCCGCCGTCGGCGGACTCGAATCGGCATGCGACAGGACACTTAGGCGTATGAACAAAGGAATCACAGTTTCCGAAGCAACCAGGGTCATGGCGAACTTCAGTTCTGCCGGCATACTTGTTCACGCATATATGATATACGGATTTCCGGGAGAAACCGGTCCCGACTTAATTGAATCAGCGGAAATACTCAGACAAATGTTCGCCGCAGGAATACTGCATTCCGCTTATTGGCACAGGTTCGCTCTGACCGTGCACGGCCAGGTCTTCGGTCATTCTGAAAAATACGGTATAGAAGTAACCGGGAAACTCAACAATCCTTTCGCGAACAACGATATTTCGTATATAGACAAAAACGGGAATGATCCCGACAGATTCGGCGACGGTTTGAAAAAGGCGGTCTATAACTGGATGCACGGTACAGCTTTAAAAAACAAGATAATATCATGGTTCGACTTCGACACACCTGTTCCGAAGTTAAAAGATTATGTGAACTGCATTCTCAATTCTCCTTCTCCAATGCCTGATATGAACAGAAGGGTCATCTGGCTCGGAAAAGGATCCGTAGTCAAAGGAAAGAACATTGTCGTCAGAGGTATTAACGGTGAGACCGAGTACGAACTCCCCGGAAAACTCTCGAAATGGCTTAAGGAACTTACAGACCAGTCTTCGTTAATATCCGACAAAGAGGTAAAACTTTCGGAAGCTCAAAAAACATTCCCGTCAGGATCCGGAATAACTTTCATACAGTTTCTATGCAACGAGATCTGGGACGAGCTTTTCGAAGCGGGACTGCTGATAATTTAGCCCGAAAATAAGTTGACAAACCGGCGACTAAACATTATATTTGGTCAGTTTTTGGAATAGAAATGCACCATTAGCTCAGTTGGATAGAGCAACGGATTTCTAATCCGTAGGTCAGAGGTTCGAGCCCTCTATGGTGTACAAAGCCCTTTTAGGGCTTTTTTTATTTGATTTATACCTGATTATGATTATATTTAAATCAATTGAGCGGACGGGATAAATGAAAAAAAAAATCGAGCTTCTGGCCCCTGCCGGAAATTTCGAAAAACTTAAGACCGCAGTACTTTACGGCGCAGACGCAGTATATCTTTCAGGACAGAAGTTCGGCATGAGAGCCTATGCCGGTAATTTTTCCGACAACGAGCTTATTGAAGCCAGGAAATTCTGTTCCCTCAATAAAGTTAAAATGTATGTGACCGTCAATATAATCGCACATAATAACGATATCACAGATGTTGAAAAGCATCTGGCTTTCCTGAATGATATTAAAGCTGACGCCGTGATAATTTCAGATCTCGGGATAGTCGACCTTGCACGAAAGACATTTCCGAAACTGCCGATACATATTTCCACTCAGTTCTCGGCTATGAACTACGGAACAGTCAATTTCCTTCACGGTCTCGGCGCAAAACGGATAATTCTGCCCCGCGAACTTTCGATAAGTGAAATAAAAGAGATCAGATCCAGGTCGGACGCTGAACTTGAAATGTTCGTTCACGGAGCTATGTGCATGGCCTACTCCGGAAGATGTATGCTCAGTTTCCACACTAAGAACAGGGACCCTAACAAAGGAGAATGCAATCAGACGTGCAGATTCAGATACGACATAGCCTCAAAAGACATTCCCGAAGGATTTTATATTGAGGAGGAAGCTGAAAAAGGAACTTATTTCTTCAATTCGAAAGATCTGTGCCTGATAGAACACATACCTGAAATTATTGAAAGCGGAGTTGCCTCAGTTAAAATAGAAGGCAGGATGAAGACTCAGGGATATCTTTCTACTGTGGTTAAAACGTATAGAGACGCGATCGATCTCTATTATAAAGACAGGAAAAATTATAAATACGATCCCGAATGGATGACGGAACTGCGAAAAGTATCGAACAGAGGATATACCGAGTTCAGATTCTCGGATGCTGCATTACCCGCTGACCAGAACTCTACTTCAGGAAAAGCCGAAAGCACGCATGATATTGCGGGAATAGTCAAAGAGATCATTAACAGGAAACATCTGGTAGTCGAGGTCAAGAGCGCTTTTCACAAAGGAGATGAGATCGAGATTCTTATCCCCGGCAAGCGGACTTTAAATGTAAAGCTTGATGAAATAAAGAACGCCGCAGGAGATCCTGTTGAAAGAACAAATCCCAATCAGACAGTTCTCATCAGGCATTGTAAATCGGTCGTACCTGGATCAATAATCAGAATCAGAAAGTGACTAATATAAAATACATCAATACTCCCTCTATAATACTCAAATGCTCACGGCTTAAAGACACTTCTGCATCTGTTACGGCTCTGACTCCGGACATAGGTATTATCAACTTTACAAAATACGGCTACAATTCCAAAAAAAATGACACGAGAGCTATACTTCAGCCGCTGAATTTTACAGAACTTCAGCTGGAAATAAAAAAAGACAGGGCCGTTTTCAAAGAATGCTCTCTTACAGATAATTTCGAAGCCTTAAAATCGGATTATAAGAAAACCATATGCGCGACAGAACTGGCAGCTTCAATAATAAGGCTGAACATCTACGATATAAAAGACTACAGTCTGATCTTTCTCCTTTTAAGAAAATTTCTTGAAACGCTGTGTAAAAAAGAAAGCGACAGTCTGACTTTAACGGCTTATTTTTATTTTCAGCTCGCATGGTGTCTAGGGATCTCAATTACTTTTAATGACGAAAGTAAAGGCAGTATCAGGTTCTTCAGATATTCGGACGGCACTTTAACTTCCGGCGGTCCGATCACCCCGGATGAGGGATACAGGTTGTCTGAAAGGCTGTTTGAAACACTGCTTGAATTTTCCCGTACAAAATTTGCGGATAGTCACAAAATTAGTTACATTACAACCGGAGAATTCAGAGAGTTTTGCGATATGTATTCAAATTATACCGGATATCATTTGGGAAATCCCATTGTTATAGGCAGATCAATGATCGGGGAGGTTTAATTGCTGTCGAGAAAAAAAGACAAATACGAAAGCAGAGGTATAAAATACCTTGAAAAAAAGGTCGAACAGAAAGAGGCGGCAGATCCTCTTGAACTGGCACTGGATTTTCTTATCTCGAAAAAATACCTCGAAAAAATCTCCGATTTCGACAGCAGGAATAAGATCACATGGAAATTCGGATCTCTCGGTCTTAAAATGAGAAAGAACATCATAGAATGCTGGGAAAACAGCACAGCAAATAAACTCGGCAATATCAGGTATTTCGCTGAGATCAGTTCAAAAACCGGGACAGAATATTTTATTGAAATGTTCGATAAAGAAGAAATGAACATCCCTTTCGGCTTCTCAAGAGTAATTGAAGAACCTGTACTCGGATTTTCAACTCCAAAATTTCTTTTTCACGATAAATATGACAAGAAACTGATACTTGAATACGCTACGACCCCTTCTTCATCAAAGGATATGCTTGTATCCTGGCTTGATTTTACGGTTGAATTCTTAAATAAAATATCTCTTAACTCGGACGATCTGGAAATTGAGTATAAAACCCTTGAACAGGAGCCTGATTCGGAACATTATTTTTTCGACAGGTTCACAATAAAGAACATTTATCATTTCGGGGTCGAGGAATTCGCATGGGTGAACAATAAGATAGATTTTGAATTCGAGAATTATGATAAGAATTTTCCAAAAGAAAAGAGGTCTAAATGTTTTGTTCATAACGATCTCAGCAACGTGGATTACTTTCCTCATGTAATACAGATAATAATAGACGTTAACAAACTTATACTGGCTA
>QKDR01000043.1 GCA_003252515.1 Candidatus Delongbacteria bacterium
GTTTAAACCTGCTCCTGAAGATCACGGTATTATTTTCAGAAGAACCGACCTTGAAACTCCCGTAGATATTCCAGCGTCCATAGACTTTGTCGACAGCATATCAAGAGGCACTATACTCAGTAAAGACGGCATCAAGATCCACACTGTAGAACATGTACTTGCAGCTGTTACCGGGCTCAACATCGACAATATACTGATCGAGTTGAACGCTGAGGAACCGCCGGTGATGGACGGTAGCTCAATAGATTTTGTCAATATACTTAAAGATATTACCGTAGAGCAGGATAAACCTAAACAGTATTTTGAAGTTAAAGACATTATTTCTTATAAAGACGAGGAAAAAGGGATCGAACTTATAGTCGTGCCTGCGGATAAGTTCAAAGTCACTTACATGGTCGATTACCAGAACCCTGCTTTAGGCACTCAGTTCACATCTCTTTACGATCTTGACGAGGAATTTATAAAGGATTACGCGGCGACAAGAACGTTCTGTTTTTTATCGGAAGTGGAACATCTTAAAGACGCAGGGCTGATCAAAGGTGGTTCTCTCGATAACTCAGTCGTAATACTTGACAGAGAGCTCAGCCCCGATGAAAGAAAAAAAATCGAGGACAAACTTGGTATGGGCGAAGGAGTTATACCTGAAACTCAGGGAATACTCGGATCGGTTAATCTGAGATTCAGGAACGAACCAGTAAGACATAAAGTTGTAGACCTGATGGGCGATCTTACACTTCTCGGTAAACCGATAAAAGCGCATTTCCTGTGCGCCAGGGGCGGTCATGCGGCGCACATTGAACTTGTGAGGATGCTTAAGAAAGCGGTTGACAAGCACGAGATCATCAACAAGTTCAAAAGAAGCCAGAACGAGGACTTCGTATTTGACGTGAAAGACATTATGAACCTGCTTCCTCACAGATTCCCTATGCTTCTTGTTGACAGGCTTCTGGAAATGACGCCGAACCAGAGAGCCGTCGGTCTGAAGAACGTAACGATAAATGAGGATTTCTTCAACGGTCATTTTCCGGATAAACCTGTAATGCCCGGTGTTCTTATCATTGAGGCAATGGGTCAGACCGGCGGACTTCTGCTTATGAACTCAGTGGACGATCCGCAGAAGAAAGTAGTATATTTTACCGGGCTCGACAATATTAAGTTCAGGCGTACCGTCGTACCCGGAGACCAGCTGATCATGCATCTGGAGATGACCAGACCTCTTTCCAGAGGTATCTGCAGGATGAAAGGAATTGCCTACGTAGACGGACAGAAATGCGCCGAAGCCGAAATGACAGCTATGGTGATAGACAAGGAAGGCGAAAAATAAATTCGGGATATAAAATGATCCATAAAACAGCGATTGTATCGAAAAGAGCCCGTATCGGAGTGAACGTCGAGATCGGACCTTTCACTATAATAGAAGACAAAGTGACAATTGGCGACAACTGTAAAATAGGCGCGCATGTAACTATAGCCGACGGTACGATCCTCGCGAAGGGCGTGAAAGTCTTCAACGGCGCAGTTCTCGGAACCGTTCCGCAGGACCTTAAGTTCGCAGGCGAGGAAACGACCCTGGAGATTGGCGAGAATACTGTGATAAGGGAGTACGCTTTCCTTAACAGAGGTACTAATCACAGCCATAAGACAGTGATCGGGAAGAATTGTTTTATAATGGCTTTCGCACACATAGCGCATGATTGTGTTGTAGGCAACGGATGTATTATCGGGAACGGGACTCAATTCGCGGGGCATGTTTCGGTAGATGATTTTACGATATTGAGCGGTCATGTTCTTATCCACCAGTTCACGCAGATCGGCTCATACTGCATGATAGAAGGCGGTGCCAAGATAAAAAGAGACGTTCCGCCGTACCTGATGATAGCCGGAGAACCCGCAAGATATTCGGGTCTTAACAAAGTCGGACTGAAGCGCAGAGGATATACAGAGGAAGAAATACAGTCATTCTCGGATGCATACAGAATAGTGTACCGCGAAGGACTTCAGACAGAAGACGCAGTCGCAAAACTCGAAAAAGAATTTAAGAAGAATAAAAAAGTCGCGCTGATAACAGAATTTTTGAAAAGATCCAAAAGAGGCATCGTCAGATAATGCCGGACAAAAGAATAAGATTTATTGATACGGGCGTAAGCCGCGGCAGATTTAATATGGCTGCAGATTATTTCGTTGCCAGAAATTTCCTTGACAGACCGACATTCAGGGTCTACAGATGGGATCCTTACTGTGTATCGCTGGGGTATAATCAGGATATATCCGAGATCGATCGGACGGAATGCGGAAAACGCGGTTACGACATTGTTCGAAGGGAAACAGGAGGAAGAGCGGTCTTTCATTCTGAAGAACTCACTTATTCTATGGTGATCCCTAAATCGTCCCGGTTTTATTCGGATTCCATCCTTGAGGTATATAATAAAATAAGTAATGCGCTTGTGAAAGCTCTCAGAGCTTCAGGCATCCCGGAGGCGGATCTGAAAAAGGGAAAAGCTCCGGACTTCAAGGAGCTTTACAAGGACAAATTGTCTTCTATATGCTTCTCGTCAACGTCCACATTCGAGGTCGTTCTGGGAGAGAAAAAACTAGTCGGCAGCGCACAAAAAAGATTGAAAGATTCAGTACTTCAGCACGGTTCGATTCTTGTCGGTGAAAAACATCTTGAACTTATAGACCTGTTGAATATCGAAGAAAAAAGAAAAGATGGATTCAGGAGGATCACAAAAGCCAAGACGGCGACAGTTTCGGAAACTGCCGGTATAACATCGCACGAAGACTTCTATTGCATTCTGAAAAACAATATGAAAGCTGCCGTAGAGGATGAATTCGGCGAAAGAACGGAGGTTTTTAGCTTTAACGAAAAAGATTTACTTGAAATTAATGGAATTGAGAGTTATTTTAACCTGTGAAGTTCAACTAAAAGGAGCTGAAAATGAAAAAAATAATTATAGCATCAGTGTTCGCAATGATATGGCAGGCGTACGCGATATTCGGTGTCGGCGGACATATAGGAGTGGACAACACCAGCGTAGATTCTGAAACTATCACAGCGTTCAGCGTAAATATGGCCGGAGTTGATTATACGTACGGACTTTCCAGAGAAGAGATCAAGAACCCTCTGGCACTCGGAGCTCAACTATACCTGGATATACCGGTCGTTCCGATCGGGTTCGAACTTGGTTTTGAAGGTGCGTGGGCGACTTACAGCTGGAAAGGTGATAACGTTCTTACTGCGCCTGCCGGTTATACCGACTTTCCGCTTCAGTTCGTCGGTTACGACTATCCGGCGGAAGCATATGACGAGGAGTTCGATTTTGCGAAAATAGGTGTCGATATTACCGCGAAATGGTATATTTTCTCACTTCCTCCTGTTGTAAAGACAGTTAAATTCTATGTGGGCGGAGGAACGGGATTCTATTTTATCACTCCGGTAGTAAGCCCGGAACTTATAAAGTCCGAACTTGAGAAAAAATATGCGGATTATCCCGGTATGACACCCGGTACTGAAATAGCGTTCGACGTGGATGAATATATCGAAAAAGTGACCGTAATGGGATTTCATTTCGTTACAGGCGCGCAGATCAAATTCCCGATGATCCCCCTTTCTTTCAACGTCGATTACAAATATGTCTCGACCCCTGAGAACGATTACGGTGATGAAACGAATAAGTTCAGCGTGATCAAAGGCAGTATCAACTTCTACCTGTAAATTTCAAGGCTCCGTCGGAGCCTTTTTTACTACTTTATTTTCTGATATACTTAATCGTTCAGTAACAGATCCATAAGTTCCGGAAAACTAATCCCGCTGGCTTTTGCCGATTCGGGAACGAGAGACAGCTCCGTCATACCCGGAAGATTGTTGATCTCAAGGAAGTATAGTTTGCCGTCAGTTTCCGAAAGGATGAAATCGATCCTGGCATAGTCTTTACATTCTATGGCTTTATATATCTTTTCCGCATAATTATTCAAAGCTTTTACCTGCTTTTCCGTAAGATCGGCCGGACAAACATGAGTTGTAACACCGTCAGTATATTTATGCTCGTAATCATAGAATCCTTCATGCGGTATAAGCTCGATAGAATGGAAAGCGTGCCCTTTGATGACCGGTATCGAAAGCTCCCGGCCTTTGATATACTGTTCAATGATGTATTTATCCTTCACATCTTTCATCATTTTAACGGTTCTCTCCAGATCCGCTTCACTGTGCAGGATCGACACTCCGACCGACGAACCCTGGCCGAGCGCTTTCACGACGACAGGATATCCGTACGGCTTCAGCAGTTTTTTTAATGCTGATCTGGTATAGTCTTTCGGATCGATGAACTCCCATTTAGCCGTCGGAACTCTTTCGCTTTTTGCGATGATCTTTGAAATGTTCTTGTCCATGCACATCGCGCTCGTTTCCGCGCCGGACCCCACGAACGGGATCTGCAGCAGTTCGAGAAGAGCCTGTATCTGCCCGTTCTCGCCTTCTCCCCCGTGCAGGCCTATGAAAACTTTGTCCGGTCTGAACTTCACCATTTGTTCGGCAAGCTCAAGGACCACTTCGGGTGTATTCTTAACTTTTCCTTTGGGAGTATAGCTGAAATTTTTATCAGCTTTATATATCTTCGACGGAAAGGCCGTATCCATAAGATGGCTTTCGTATCCGGCTGCAGCTATCCCTCTCGCCACGGCGTTACCCGTTTTTATGCTAATCTCGCGTTCTGTCGAGAATCCGCCGCACAATGTCAGTATCTTTTTCATGTCAGTTCCTGTTCAAATAACTTTTGACTGTATGATAAGCCTTTTTTTTTATAAAATGAAACAAAATAATAAAATATTTACTCCAGCCTATAACTTATCATGCTCTTCACTTTTGCCGCGATATCTTCGACGGACATTTCTCCCGGGCTGACGGGATCAAGGAACTCCACACTGACTTTTGCGGAAATTTTCGGAAAGATCGATCCTGAAGGAAGAGCTTTATGCGCACCGTTGATGACGACGGGAACGACAGGAACATTAAGCTCTCTGCTAAGGATCGCGAAAGTCTGTTTGAACTCGCCGAGAGTTCCGTCCTTGGACCTGGTGCCTTCCGGGAATATTATCATATTCTTACCGCTTTTCAGAACTTCGGCCATTTTCTGTATTGATCCTCTGACGTCTTTATCTATATCCATTACGATCACGTTGTTCTTTTTAGCCAGAAATTTCAGGAACCAGTTACTGACATGCTTCTTCTTCGCATAGAAATAAGTGTTCTTCATCACCGATCTGCTTATGCAGGAAGCGACGAAAAGACCATCTATAAAACTCTGATGATTCGGAGCTATTATAAAAGGTGCTTCGGGCAGATTCCCGCAGTTTCTGGTTTCGAACTTGAAGTACAGTTTCAGTATTCGTTTGGATATACTCTTGAACAAATTCTGAGTGAACCACGATTTAGGTAATTTGACATGGACTTTCTCCTTTAATGCCGCTGTCCAGTTTATAAAATCCTCTTTATGCCATAACTTAGTATTCCTGATATGTTCCGCGATCTCTTTTACCGATGTGAAGTGCGGAAGCTTTTCCTCGTCTATTTTAACCCCGAAAGTCTGTTCGATAAAACTCAAAAAACCTATCTTGCCGAGTGAATCGAGGCCGAGGTCGTAGTCGATATTATGATCGGGATATACATTGACTCCGTGCTGTTTTTCCAGAAAGTCTCTTACCGCTTTGTATTCTTTGGTATCCGGATGATCTACAGCCTTCTTCTGCCCTCCGGCGTTCTCGATCAGCTCTGAAAGTTTGAACCTCTGGATCTTGCTCAGTCTTGTACGCGGAATGTCGTCTTTGATTATTGTGAACTGGGTAATCTTTTTATACGAACTCTGCTCTTTATTGAAAACAGGCAGTATCTCAGTCCTGATATATTCGTTTATGTCTTTTATACCTTTAGCCGAAAATGCATCGCTGTCAGGAACGATGAGCGCATGAAGCCTGTCGTTGTGCATCAGGACGGCGGCCTCCTTCACGAACGGCTTGAATTTCTCAAGCTTCAGCTCAAGCTCGACGGGATTGATGTTCTTGCCGTTCGAAAGCACGATGATCTCTTTCTTTCGCCCCGTTATTCGCAGGAACCCTTTTTCGTCCAGAGTACCCAGGTCGCCGGTATACAGCCACCCGTCCTTCAGTATCTCGGCGGTCTCTTCGGGCCTGTTGTAATATCCTTTCATAATGTTCGGACCTTTAGCGGTGACCTCGCCGTCGACGATCCTGATCTCGACTCCCGGAAGAGCCTGCCCCGGCGACCCGAGCACGATCTTCCCGGGACGGGTAAAAGTGATCATCGGGGCCGCTTCGGTCATGCCGAAGCCTTCGAGCATGTCGAAACCCAGCGAGTTGAAGAACCCGCCGACCTCGGGATTCAGCGCCGCCCCGCCCGACACCATGGTCTCCAGATATCCTCCGAGACCCTGATGGACTTTCTTGAATATTCTTTTTCCGAGCTTCCTGCTTCCCGTTCTCTTCACCAGATTGTACAGTAGTCTGGCTATAAGGCTCGAATCTATCTTTGTTTTTATACCTTTATACAGAAGCTCGTAAAATCTGGGCACTCCGACCATTATGTTAACTTGATTGTCCTTCAGGGTCTTCTTGACGTCATCCGAGTTCATGGAAGGCGCCATCGCGATACTCCCTCCCGATGCGAGAGGCACGATCATAGTCCCGGCCAGAGGAAAAACGTGGTGAAGCGGAAGAAGCACCAGAGTCTGCTTGTCGGGTGTAAATATCGGCACGTTTTTCGTAACCCCGTCAATATTGGCGATCAGGTTCCTGTAGCTGAGCATCACTCCCTTGGGATTGCCTGTTGTACCGGAAGTATATATTATGACGGCTGTCTTATCCAGATCCCTGTCTGCGGAAAGTTTCAA
Organism: Candidatus Delongbacteria bacterium; assembly: GCA_003252515.1. Classification (GTDB taxonomy): domain Bacteria; phylum UBA4055; class UBA4055; order UBA4055; family UBA4055; genus UBA4055. The sequence continues at coordinate 6,906 of QKDR01000043.1, forward strand.
TTCACCATCTGCTTTCTTCAGCTTTACTTCGTCAAGATTGATCGAATCAATTTCGTATTCCAGCTTTTCCTTAACCTTCTCAAAATTCTTCTTTGTCGAGTTACTGTAGAATATCAATCCGGGCTTCGAGTCATTCAGAATGTAGGATACGTCGCTGACGGAAGCCATATGGTCGACAGTAACGACAGTGCAGCTGTTCTTCCATCCCGAATAAAACGAATACATCCACTCCGGCCTGTTCTCCGAATAGACCGCTGTCATTGAATATTTCTTACCTGCAAAAAGCTTAGCGAATGAGTTTATTTTCTCAAAAAACTCTCTGTAACTGATCTTATCTGTACCTGATACTATAGCGGTTCTGTCCGGATATTGCGTACATATCATTACTGCCTCCGTTAAGTTCAGCAGCAAATTATCCGTTATAATCGACCGCTTTTAATAAATATAAGAAAAAAATAAATATCTTGATATAAAAAATATTTTATCCGATTCGGCCGGTGTCTAAATTTATATTTATAAGTTTTTGCTTGACTTCTTCTATAATTATTCTTAAATTATAATCATTACATTATTGGAATAATTATGGGACTTGACAAATATATAGAAATGCTGAAAACGAAAGGTCTCAAGGTCACTCAGCACAGGCTTGAGATAATGAAGTATCTGGACAATAACAGGACTCACCCTACTCTCGATCAGGTATATTTATATATGAAAGAGAAATTCCCTTCGATCTCTAAAATGACAGTATATAATGTTATTGATTCGCTGATATCCAGCAGGATAATTAATTCGATGCGGTTCGTAAATTCGACCGAGCTGCATGTTGATTTCGACAACAAAACTCACTTTCATTTCGTCTGCGGAAAATGCGGAGAAATATACGATCTCGACTCTGATCTGGATCTCCAGGAATTGCTGAAAAAAGAAGGTCACGAAGCTGAAGACTATAATGTAAATATATACGGGACATGCGGAAAATGCGCGAAAAAATAATTAAATTTTCTTTGGAACATATGACTAACTTATTTATATTAATGATTACCTGCTATACAAAACTAATGAAATCAATAATACGGAGGTACCAAAATGAAAAAGTATCAATGCACTGTTTGCGGATGGATCTATGACCCGGCTGAAGGCGATCCCGACGGCGGAATTAAACCCGGAACGGCTTTTGAAGACATCCCGGATGACTGGGTATGTCCCGTCTGCGGTGTCGGTAAAGAAGATTTCGAGGAGGTATAACCATGACCGTAAGGTCTATAAATAACGATATCTATTTCGTAGGCTCTCTTCACTGGGACAGGCGTATATTCGATGAACTGATACCGCTGCCTGAAGGAACAAGCTATAATGCCTACCTGATCAGAGGAAGCGAAAAGACAGCCATTATCGATTCTGTGGATCCCGAGAAATGGCACGAACTTGAAACGAACCTGTGCGAACTCGGGATAGACAAGCTTGATTATATAATCACGAACCACTCCGAGCAGGACCATTCGGGCTCGATACCGATGCTTCTTGAGAAGTATCCCGAAGCGATGGTCGTTACGAACGAGAAGTGCAAGGCTTTCGAAATGGATCATCTGCATATATGCGAGGATAAATTTATCGTGATAAAGGACAACGAGACACTTTCACTGGGAAACAAGACGCTCAGGTTCCTGATGACCCCGTGGGTCCACTGGCCTGAAACGATGGTCACCTATCTGGAAGAGGACAAGATCCTGTTCTCGTGCGATTTCTTCGGATCACACTATGCCGGTTCCGGGCTTTACGCGGGCGAGAATCCGACAGTCGTTCACGGAGCGAAAAGATATTACGCCGAGATCATGATGCCCTTCAGGACGACCATTGTCAGGAACATAGACAAGGTCACGCAGTTCGACATCAAGATGATCGCGCCCAGCCACGGTCCGATATACGACAAACCTGAAATCATCATCGAGGCGTATCGTGACTGGACTTCCGACAAAGTGAAGAAGGAAGTGCTGATACCGTTCGTATCAATGCACGGAAGCACGAAGCTCATGGTCGACTATCTGACGGACAGACTGATCAAAAAAGGGTTCTGTGTAAAACAGTTCAATCTGCCGGTTACGGACGTCGGAGAACTGGCAATGTCGCTTGTAGACGCGTCCACGATCATCATCGGAAGCCCGATGGTGCTTGCCGGGGCCCATCCCGCAGCAGTGTACGCGACTTTTCTTGCGAACGCGCTTCGCCCGAAAACAAAATTCGTATCCATTGTCGGTTCGTTCGGATGGGGCGGCAAAATGGTCGAGCAGCTTTCAGGTCTTATCTCGAATCTGAATGTCGACATCATAGAGCCTGTTCTGGTCAAAGGAATGCCGAGAGAAGAAGATTATAAAAAAATAGATGAACTTATAGAAAAACTCGAAGAGAAACATAAAACATTATAAGGAGAGGATCATGTTAAGTAAAAAAATGGTTGCAGCTCTGAACGAACAGATCCGGGAAGAACTATATTCCTCATATCTGTATCTGTCGATGTCCGCCCACTTCTCGAACATAGGGCTGGCGGGAATGGCCAACTGGATGGATGTCCAGCAGAAAGAGGAAAAGGACCATGCGATGAAATTCTATAACTACCTTCTTTCACAGGGCGCTGAAATAAAACTGCTTCAGCTGGACGAACCTCCGCATACGTGGAAATCGCCGCTGGAAATATTCAAGGCCGGACTTAAGCATGAACAGCATATAACAAAATGCATCAACAATTTGGTCGACATAGCGGAAAAAGAAAAGGACAGAGCCACTTTCAACATGCTCCAGTGGTATATTGACGAACAGGTGGAGGAAGAGGAGAACGCGAGAACCATAATAGACAAACTAAACCTGATCAAAGCTGATTCTAACGGACTGTTCATGATAGACAAAGAACTTGCGGCAAGAGTTTATGTGCCGCTCATACCTGCGGTTTAAATTTAAAATAAGGAGATCATCATGGCAAAATTCCAACAGATCTACAAATGTGAAATATGCGGTAATATGGTCGAGGTCGTTCACGAAGGCGGCGGCCAGTTAGTATGCTGCGGCCAGCCTATGAAAGAACTCGCGGCCAACTCAACCGACGCCGCAGGTGAAAAACATGTACCGGTGATCGAAAAAACCGATACTGGTATAATTGTTAAGGTCGGATCCGTCGATCATCCCATGGAAGAAAAACATCATATCGAGTGGATCGAAGTTATAAACGGACCCTGGATCCAGAGAAAATTTTTAAAACCCGGCGAAAAACCTCACGCCGAATTCTATGTACCTTACAACGATAATCTCGTAGCGAGAGAATTCTGCAACCTTCACGGACTATGGAAAAACAAATAATCAAAGGAGATAATTAAATGGGTATCAAAGGAACAAAAACCGAACAGAATCTGCTTAAATCGTTCGCCGGTGAATCGCAGGCGAGAATGAGATACGATTATTTCGCAAAACAAGCTAAAAAAGAAGGCCTTGAATCGATCAGCGCAATATTTGCCGAAACATCGCTCAACGAAAAAGAACACGCAAAAAGATTTTTCAAATTCCTGGAAGGCGGTATGGTAGAGATAACCGCGATGTACCCGGCCGGAAAGATCGGAACTACTCTTGAAAACCTGAAGGCTTCCGCAGACGGCGAGAACGAAGAATGGACCGAACTTTATCCCGAATTCGCTAAAGTCGCTGAAGAGGAAGGTTTCAAGGATGTCGCATTATGTTTCAGAAAGATAGCCGAAGTAGAAAAAGCGCACGAAGCAAGATACAGAAAACTTTACGAGAACCTTGAAACGGGAAAAGTATTTGAAAAAGACGGTGTAATCGTATGGAAATGCCTTAACTGCGGATATCTGCACGAAGGTAAAAAGGCTCCTGAAGTATGCCCCGCATGTCTTCATCCTCAGGCTTATTTCGAAGTTTTCACCCAGCCTTATTAAAATTAAATACGCGGAGACTTGTTAAATGAAAAAAGATGATTTTAGTGCGATAATAGATTTTGCTGTGGACAGGGAGAAGGAAGCAGTTGAATTTTATCAGGACCTTCAGACGAAAACCAGATTCGCCGAGATGAAGGAGACTTTGAAAGACCTTGAAATGATGGAGAGAGGGCACATAAACACACTTGAGACAATAAGGACTCAGGGACTGGAAAAAGTCGAGGTAAAAGAGATACACGACCTTAAGATATCGGATTATATGGTCGATATAGAACCTTCACCCGACATGGATTACGAAAACATCCTTATCGTGGCGATGAAAAGAGAACAGAAATCAAAAGAGCTTTACGAGGATCTCGCCAAAAGATTCGCCGGAGAGGAGATAGAAAAAGTGCTTCTCAAGATCGCGGCGGAAGAGACCGAACATAAACTGAGGTTCGAGAAGATCTACGATCAGCACGTACTCAGGGAAAACTAAAATCCGGAGTTGATATGACGGACATAAGTGTAAAAGCGGCGGGGCTTGAACTCAAGAACCCGATAATAATAGGATCGTGCGGATTTACCGAAACGGTTGAAAATATAAAGAAGCTTGAAGAAGCAGGCGCGGGAGCAGTGGTTCTGAAATCCCTTTTCGAGGAACAGATAATGAGCGACGCTTATGATACCATGGGCGAAGTGAAAAGCATGTTCTCTCATCCCGAGCTTGAAGACTATGTAAAGTATTTTGAGGAAAAAGACGCGGTCGGAAAATACCTTGACCTGATCAGGCAGGCGAAAGCTGCCGTAAGCATACCTGTCATCGCCAGCATAAACTGCGGATCTTTCGACAAATGGGTGCAGTTTTCCTCCGAGATCGAGAAAGCCGGGGCGGACGCGCTTGAGATAAACCTTTATCTTCTGCCTTCAGATCCGGGGAACGGCGAGCACACATATATGACAACGGCAATGGACATATCCCGTGAAGTGAAAAAACACATCTCGATACCTTTTACTCTGAAGCTGGGATATTATTCGGACACACTCTCCAGAGACCTGCTTACTCTTTCAAGATCGGATGTTTCCGGATTAGTTCTATTCAACAGACCTTTCTATCCCGATATCGACATCGAAACGGAAAAGATAAAAGGTGGTTACGCTTATTCTTCACCGGCCGAAATATCTACTTCGCTCAGATGGATAGCCATACTTTCCGATTTCGCCGAGACTGATCTTATAGCTGCTACAGGAGTACACAGCGAAAAAGGCATAATCAAGCAGATCCTGGCCGGAGCCAAAGCAGTTCAGATGACTTCGACCCTCTACCTGAATTCTTTTTCGGTCATTCAGAGATCTCTTGACGAACTGAAAAGCTGGATGAAAAGAAAAGGATATAAGAGCCTGAACGATTTCAGAGGTAAACTGAGCCGCAAAGACCACGCTATCTACGACAGAGTGCAGTTCCTCAGGCGTGGTAAGGAGGAATGATATGGATTTCAGAGCCTTATTCAAGATCACTTACGGCATGTACCTTGTAAGCTCGAAAAAAGGAGATAAGATAAACGCCCAGCTGTCGAACACTGTCGTACAGATATCTCCCGATCCGGCTACGATGCTGGTAAGTATATCAAAAAATAACCTGACCCATGAATTTATAAAAGAAAGCGGTGTCTTTACAGTTTCGATCATATCGACCGAGTGCCAGATGACAGATATAGGACCGTTCGGGTTCAGGACAGGCAGAGACTTCGACAAGTTCGCGAACCGGTCATATGGGCTCGGAAAGAACGGAGCTCCGTATTTGAAGGACCGTATGGTAGGATATATTGAGTGCGAGGTTCTCAGGTCCGTCGATTCTGATTCGCATACTCTTTTTATCGGCAAAGTCACGGAAGCGGAATTCCTGAATCCCGATCTTGAGCCGATGACGTATGATTTCTACCGTAAGGAGCTTCACGGAAAGCTTTCTAAGAACGCGACGCATTATCAGGAAGACAAGCAATAAAAAAGGCGGTCAGTTGACCGCCTTTTTTATTATTCTTCAGAGTTTATTGCCAGCACTTCCTTCAGCTCTTTCGGAGAGACCCGATAAGGCGAACCTTTACCCTGATAGAATCCGTGCTCTCCGATCATGTGTATATGAAAATCCGTGTAGTTCACTGCCTTCCCGATCCTCGTGTTTGTCACTCTGACATTGCTCTTGGAGATCAGTCCCGGTTCGCCGAAAGGGCAGGCAAGTTTTCCTCTGACGCTCTCGACCGACACTTCAAAGTCATCGCCGACATCGACAAGAAGCCCTTCTCCCTTTAAACCTTCTTCTTTGAAATATTTCATTCTGTCTGCGACCACTTCATGAGTAAGTCCCAATCTGGCGACTTCCGCGTCATCCTCTGTGAGGATCTCGACCAGATGCCTGACGTCAGTGCCCAGAAATCCTTCTTTCGTAATTACTCCGGGCTTCATCGCCTCTTCGGCTTTTCCAAGTTGAGGTGACTGCTTCATCTAATTTCCTCCAAAGCTGTCATAATATATTTTATCTTCCTTAACACCCAGCTCAGTCAGTTTTGCCTTATATGACTCTATTACACGCTCTCCCGCGCATAGATAAGCTTCGGTTTTCTCCGGATTCGTTAAATATTTCTGCAGGATATCTGTTATCCTGCCTGTCTCACCGTCCCATTTCTGAGTTTCATCAGGCCTTGAAACCGAAGGAACGAACCTGAAATCCGGCAATTTATTTTCCAGTTCTTTCAGTTCATCGTATAAGAACATATCTTCCGCGGTCCTGATACCGTATAGGAATACGGCTTTCCTGCTGATCCCTTTTTCAGCCATGTCGAGAAGAATAGACCTTATCGGGGCCATTCCCGACCCTACAGCCATGAAGATAATTTCTGAATCGGTATCTCTCAGATAGAAATCACCGTAGGGACCGTTCATCGTAATTATTTCACCTTCCCTGAGATGCCTGTGAACATAAGTCGTACATATCCCGTTGTTAACATACTTGATCTGCAGATCGAACTTTTTTCTGTCGCTCGGTACCGATGAGATCGAATAGGCGCGATAAACGGGTTCTTCGCAGAGATCGTATTCAGGTACCTGGAGCTGCACGAACTGACCGGCTTTGAAATCCAGCTCGTCACCGCCCTGAAGAGCGAATGTCACCCCTTTTATATCATGTGTCAGGCTGACGATCTTATCAACCTTGACCTCATATTCCCGGATATTTAAAAATTCTTCAGGTACGGTTATCTTAAGATCATTTTTAACTTTCAGCTGACAGCACAGCCGGATATTCTCTTTCTGCTCCTCTTTCGTTATCCAGGAAAGCTCAGTCGGAAGATAGTCTCCCCCGCCTTCATCGACTTTGAGTTTGCAAAGACCGCACGACCCTCTTCCCCCGCATGCCGAAGGAATGAATATCCCCTGCTCTTTAAGTGTGGTCAATACCGAGTTGCCGCCTTCGACCTTCAGCTCTTTGTCCTTATTGACGACTATTTTCTTTTCACCGTAATTTCCGATCGTGGCATCGGCGATCACCATCAGAAGGGCGAGTACGGTCGCGATCCCGCAGACTACAGCGACGCTCTGTATGAGTTCGATCCATTGAAAATCCATTCTTACCTCTACCCTAAACCGATCATTCCGGTGAAACCCATGAACGCCATTGACATGATGCCTGCTATGATCAGGCTTATACCGGCTCCTTCGAGACCTTTCGGGATCCTGGCATTTGCAAGTTTTTCTCTAATCCCCGCCATCGCGACGATAGCTATCATCCATCCGACTCCGGAGCCGAGACCGTAAGAGACCGACTGTGCAAAAGTGTAATTTCTTATTATCATAAAAAGACTGGCTCCGAGTATCGCGCAGTTCACTGTTATAAGCGGAAGAAATATCCCGAGCGCTGTATAAAGTGTTTCGCTTACTCTCTCTATTATCATTTCGACGATCTGGACGAATGCCGCGATAACGATAATGAAGACGATATACATGAGATATTCCAGACCGAAAGGTTTCAGCAGATAGTAATATACCAGCCAGTTTATCACGCTCGTGGCGGTCATGACGAAAATAACTGCTGATCCCAAACCGAACGCAGTCTTGACATGTCTCGATACCGCAAGGAACGAGCACATCCCCAGGTACATCGTCAGAAGTATGTTACTTGTAAACACAGCCGCGAAAAAGATACCGAATACTCCTATACCACTGCTCATTTCGCCACCTCAGCATCTTTTAGAATAACACCTTTTACCATCCAGATAAAGACCGCAAGCATGAAAAATGCGCCTGGAGCCATGACCATGATAGACCATTTGACCCACCAGTCTCCGAGTACGGTAACTCCCCAGATAGTTCCTGAGCCCATCAGCTCTCTGAAGAAAGCGATTATGAGAAGCACGTACGAATATCCGATACCCGAGCTTATTCCGTCAACGAATGAAAGGAAAGGTTTGTTGTTCATAGCAAAGGCTTCAGCTCTTCCCATTATAATACAGTTCGTGATTATCAGACCGACGTACGGACCGAGCTGTCTGGACACATCGGGCATATAGGCTTTCAAAACTATATCGACCAGGATAACGTATGAAGCGATTATCAGAGTCGACACCATCATCCTGATCCTTGTCGGTATCTGCTTTCGTAACATGGAGACCGTCACGTTCGAGAGTGCAGTGACAAAAACAAGCCCGATGCTCATCACAAGCGTATTTTTCAGAACGTTCGTCACTGCCAGAGTTGAGCATATTCCGAGCACCTGAACGAAGACAGGATTGTCCCTGCCCAGGTTCGCTAAAGTGATTTTTCCGATCTTTTTATTCATAATCCGCTCTTGCCGGTTGTATTATTGATCTCCGCAGCTTTGTTCACTATCTCTTTTACAGCTTTCGTTGTCACAGTAGCGCCTGTAATGGCGTCGAACTGGTTCTCCCCGTCGTTCTCTCCTTCCGGAACATATGTGAAAGGTCCTTTCTTGCCCCTGAACTGTTCCCGGAACCAGTCTTCCGAGATCCTTGCTCCCAAGCCGGGCGTCTCGCTTTGTTTTATGAAATCAATGCCCGTCATTTTCCCGGTCTGCGTATCAAATCCCGCGTGCGCTATTATTACTCCCCAAAGCCCCGTTCCGTTAATAGTGTATACGACTGTCGGACCGTTCTTAAATCTGTATCGGGGAAGTGAACCGTTTTCCACAGTTTCAATGACGTTCTCACTGAAATAGTTATCAAGCTCTTCATCACCTGCGGGGATCTGCACACCGGCAGTATATAACACTGATCTCTTCAGGAACAGCGTCTCATTTCTTGTGATCATTGATTTTGTATATAAGTGAACGAATGACAGCACTACAACGAAAACGAAGGTGATCGAGAACATGAATACGACCATTTTTATCCTTGAAGCCGTCTTGCTTTTCTTCTCCATCATTTCTCCTGTACTGCCTTCATCTGTCGGGATTTCTGTCTTTTCTTCAGCTCTTTCGCTCCCATGTCCATAAGCGGTGCGAACATATTGGCCAGAAGTATAGCGAACATCATGCCTTCCGGCCAGACGGAAAACGTGCGGATAAGCGGGGTCATGACGCCTATGAATATTCCGTAGACCAGTTTCGCGTTCTCTTCCTTGGGAGCCGAGACCGGATCTGTCGCCATGAAGAACAGTCCCAGCATGAACCCGCCTGAAAGGACAGAGGTAAGGAGATCGAAATTCCCCGCGAGACCTGTATAGTATAGAAGACCCTGAGTTGCGAGCATCCCGATAAAAGTCCAGATGACTATCGTTCTGCTGGCTATTTTCTGCATTACAAGGTAGATCCCTCCGATCAGTAGCAGGATTGCCGATGTCTCGCCGGTCGAACCGGGGATATTGCCGGTAAACGCGTTAACATAGAATGATGTACTTATACCTTCGCCTGTTGAAAGTACTGTCGCGGAAGTGATAGCGTCAGGAGTGTATTTTGCGAGACCGCCCAGCATACCTTTTACTGGTTCTGCCCAGTTCCCCGTCATATATGAAGCGAAAGTTACGTAGAGGAAAGCCCTGCCTGTCAGAGCCGGATTGAAAATATTCTTTCCAAAGCCGCCGAAGACCATTTTCCCGAAAACGACCGCGAATACGATCCCTAAAACTGCCATCCAGTAAGGAAGCGTCGGCGGGATGATCATGACAAAAAGAAAATTCGTGACGAATACTGAAGAAGATACGGGCTCGTTATAGTGTCTTGCAAAAAAGTACTCGGCAAGAAATCCGGCGATGTTCACGATAACGAACATTATGAGGACTCTCCACCCGAAGAAGTACACTGACGCCACTAAAGCGGGACTTAAAGCCCACATCGCCTTTTTCATCGGGGCAAGCCATCTTATTACCGGCTGCTTCTTTTTACTGCTCAGTTCTTCATTCATTTACGTTCTCGCTTATCAGACAGGCCTGATGACCGATACTGTCCACCATTTCTATCATTCTGTTTAAGATACTGCCGTCGCCTTCGTATATGACAGTGATCTCTTTTCTTGCTATATCTACGAAGACATCGGATACGCCGGGCAGTTTCCTTCCCGCGTGCTCGATCGCGTAAGTGCATGCACCGCAATAGGTCCCTTCGATAGACAGTTTCGCTTTTTTCTTCATATAACGACAATGTTTGTAAAGATTTTATAATCCAACATTTATTTTACATAAAATAATCGGCAAAATCAACGTAATTTATCATATTATTAAAACAAAAAACCTTATTCGTCTCGTCATACAGAACTTATTTTTTATTTCAGCTTCATTCCTACTTGATCAGCAGCATTTTTCTGGTCAAACCTTCAGATTCAGAAAAGGGGTATAATATATGGGTCCCACTACACCCCACAATTTGATTATTTCTTACACACAAACTTCACCTGAACGATTGATAACATTTACGCTCTTTTAAAAAGCTCTTATTTGATAAGGTTTTATCGTTATATGCTTATGCTGATCTTTTGAGATATAACACAGATCACACAATTTCTCGCAGCCGGGCGGTACGAAACTCCCGATCCATATTTCATAATCTATTAATGGCCAGTCAGGGCATTTGTCATTGAGATGCCAGACTTTACTTTCTTTTAATCTTCTGAACTCGCGTATCATTCTCAACTTCTTTACTTTTATTTTTCTTATTAGTATCAGACCGCACTCAATTAAGAATGCGGTCCGACTTTCATCTGCTCACTTCTTTCCGGGAGGCTCGGGCTGCGGATCGCCGGGATCAATGTCACCCATATAGATCCATGCCCCGTTATACCAGAACCAGTATTGGTACTGATTCTCTTCTCCTTCAGCTCTCAACTCACTCGCAAAAAGCATTGCCAGGAAAGCAACCAAAACAAACAGTCTCTTCATACATCACTCCGTGTAAGTTTGACTGTTTATTTTAATTGTTTGAGGCTAAATAATATACATACCGTATATTTTAAACAGTTAAATCAATGTCTATTTTTGTCCGATTTGGTTTATTCTGAAAGATTTCTCCGTGTCAGCTGATCCGACACAAAATTGATATCGCCCGAAATATCCGTTCCTGTTCTTTTTCCGAACTCTTTATAATAACTCAAAGCTTTATAAAAGAATCTGTCGGCTTTGGAGAGGTTATTTTTATCTTTATATATCATACCGAGTATTTTATTGGACTCGCCCGCAATATAAAATTCATTCAGTTTTACGGCTGAAGAATAAACTTTCTTTGAAACGGAAACCGTCCGTTTAGAATCTTTCCTGTCAAAAAATATTCTGGCAAGTATTCTTTCGGCATATAATAAAAAACGCACATTGTCGGTAGCCGATATTTCTCTGACCAACGTGTTCATGATCCTTACGGCCCTGCTCAGATTCCCGGCGGAATAATATACCCTTCCGAGAAAGAACAAATTGGAAAAATACAGAAATTCGTGTGAAAATAATTTATTTCCGGGAAGCGCGGAACCGAGAAGCTTAACCGCCGTATCATTATCACCAGTATGATAATAATATATGCCCATTCTGTAATCCGCTTCATATCCGATATAGTTCAAACCGGCTTTCTGGGAATAGTGTTTAAGCTCCGACAAATATTCCAGAGGTTTATTTTTATCTTTTATGACGCCGAGCACACATAAATTTATCAGCCCCTGAATATTTTCGCAGACGTCAAAGATATTGCCTTTTTCAATATTATAACGCATTGCTCTTTTATACCAGTATGCCGACCTCTTGTGGTTTTTCATGACGTAATAAATAAGACCGTACTGGCTCAAACTGTTTCCGATAAGCTCTGTATTCCCGTTTTTCCTTGCGTACAACGTATAATTTTTTAAATTCTCCAATGCGTCATTAAGACGGTTCCTTATCAGATCCGCTTTGGTCTTCGTTCTGAAAAATAATACTTTCTGATAATCTTCTTCCGTATTTTTAAGCGCTTTTTCCGACAGCCTGAGATATTTTAGGCAGCCTTTCCTGTTGTTGAACATTTTATAGATCATACCGATATAGAAAAGAGCCGTACCTGAACCGCCCCGATTACCGATCTTTTCAGAAAGCGCCGCGCAATCCCGGAACAGCATCAGCGACGATTGAAATTTTTCCGTATTATACAACAGTTCAGCTCTTTTTAACAATAATTCAAGCTGAAGATCCTCGTCTTTTATTTCAGCCGTCATTAAAACGCTGTAAGCTTTCTCATACTCTTTATCGGCTTTATTGAAATCAAATTCAAGAACCGCGCTGTCCCCGTCTTTTTTTATATCCTTCAAAACCCGGTACAGCGATATTTTCGTTTCAGAAGGGAAAGAATGCGCTACCATATCACATTTATCGGTAATAGTGTATCTGTCGAAATTCACCAGCGGGGTCAATATCATATTCTTCAGACTGTCTGAGGACGGAAGTTCCGAAAAATACTTCCTGTATGAATCGTATATTACGTCGGAGGTCGTTTTGATCTTATAAGAACTGTACAGGCCGGGTCTCCTCTCGTATTTCATATCTTTCAGTACGATCAGTTCGGCATTATATTCGGAATTAACTATTGATTCGAATTCATCGCGCTTTATATACTGTATCTTGGTCCTGATACTTAAACCTTTATTCTTCCCGATATTCAGCATATTCAAAGCCAGTCTTATGAAAAGACAGATGTTCCTGGCGTTCCTTGTTTTAGTAAATCCCGAAAAAAGAGTGTTGCCTTCGCACGAACAAAGCGAGAACTCGAACAGAGAACTGATCTCATTCCTGAATTTTATCTCGTACACTTTTCTTACAAGAAAAGCCATGTTCTTTGTGCTTCCGCTTAAATCGGCGGTTTGTTTTTTTTTGAAAGATCCGGTTTTTTTCGACAGTAAAAATAAACTGCAGTCCAGATTGAAATGGTCTTTTATATGCTTAAGTGTAGTTTTCGGGTTTAAAGCTCTGTATTCCCTGATCTTTTCAATTGTTTCAGGTGAAAGTTTTTTCTTATTCGTATCGTTCCGTTCTGATCTTAGACCGTCTTCCCCGCTGACCTTATACTTTCTGAACCATCTTCCGACAGTATCGCTGTTCAGCCCGTACATTAAAGAGGCGTTCTTTATATTAAGCTTAAATACTGCTTCGCAGACCTCTTTCTTGAATTCTGGCGGATATTTCAGCTTTTTCCCGACCATCCCTTTCAGATAAGCTTTTTGAACTTCGGCCTCTTAGGAGTCAGATCCCCGAGCCTCTGTTTCTTTTTCTCCTCGTAATCCTGGAAATTTCCCTCAAAGAAAACGACCTCTCCATCATCCTCGAATGAGAGTATGTGTGTGGCAAGTCTGTCGATAAACCAGCGGTCGTGAGAAATTACAAGCACGCATCCCGCGAAATTCTCTATGGCTTCCTCGAGCGCTCTTAAAGTGTTGACGTCAATATCGTTCGTAGGCTCGTCGAGAAGGATCACGTTGCCTCCTTCCTTGAGCGTGATGGCAAGATGCAGCCTGTTCCTCTCCCCTCCCGATATCATGTGGATCTTCTTCTGCTGGTCCGATCCCGAAAAATTAAATCTGCTTATATATGCTCTCGCGTTGACTTCGGTACCGCTGATGTCAAGTATCTCGTTCCCCTGGCTGACGACCTCGTAAATTGATTTCTCAGGCACAAGATCTTTATGCGACTGATCGACGTAAGCGACCTTTACCGTGTCACCGAGCGTGATAGTGCCTTCATCCGGTTTTTCCTCTCCCATTATCATTCTGAAAAGTGTCGATTTACCTACTCCGTTCGGGCCGATGATGCCGACGATGGCGTTCTTGGGAATGCTCATATTAAGGCCGTCTATCAGTTCTCTGTCCCCGAATCCTTTTTTAAGGTTCTCTATCTCGATGACCTGATCTCCCAGGCGCGGTCCGGGCGGAATGAAGAGCTCAAGCTTCGCTTCTTTTTCCTTAGTCTCGACGCTGTTCATAGCGTCGTAGGCGTTAAGCCTCGCCTTACCTTTCGCCTGACGGGCTTTCGGGCTCATTCTCGACCATTCGAGCTCGCGTTTAAGTATCTTCTGACGCTTGGATTCCTGCTTTTCCTCGTTGGCAAGTCTGGCGGCCTTCTGCTCCAGCCACGAACTGTAGTTGCCCTTCCACGGTATCCCGTCCCCTCTGTCCAGCTCAAGTATCCAGCCCGCCACGTTGTCCAGGAAATACCTGTCGTGCGTGACCGCGATCACCGTGCCGGGATAGTTGTGCAGGTACTGCTCCAGCCACCATACGCTTTCCGCGTCAAGGTGGTTGGTGGGCTCGTCAAGCAGCAGGATGTCCGGTTTGCTGAGCAGAAGCCGACACAGCGCGACCCTCCTCCTCTCACCGCCGGAGAGAACATTTACAGGCTGGTCGTCGGGCGGGCAGCGCAGGGAGTCCATAGCGACCTCCAGAGTATGATCAAGATCCCACGCGTCAAGGTGCTCCATCTTCTCCATAAGCTCGCCCTGAAGCTCTATAGCGGCGTTCATCTCATCGTCCGAAAGGTTCTCTCCAAGCTTCGCGCTCACCTCGTCGAACGCCTTCACTACATCAACGATGTACTGTACGCCTTCCTGAACGACCTCTTTCACCGTCTTCGTTTCGTCGAGCACGGGCTCCTGCGGAAGGTACCCTATCTTGTAGTCCTTGTCGAACGTCACCTTGCCATCTATCTCCTTGTCAAGCCCGGCAATGATCTTTAACAGGCTCGATTTTCCCGCTCCGTTCAGCCCCAGTACGCCTATTTTCGCGCCGTAGTAGAACGAAAGCCAGATATTGTTAAGCACTTTTTTCTGGGGCGGATATACTTTGCTCACGCCCTCCATAGAAAAAATTATCTTGTTGTCAGCCATTATTTATCCTTAAATTTTTATTGCATGAAATATGCGAAAACTCCCGCGAAGACGAGAGCCGGAAGAAGGTTTAGTATCTTGAGCTTCTTTATCTCGAGGATCGTGATACCGAGACCGATGAGCATGAGCCCGCCGACCGCCGAGACCTCGTTTATAATAGGTTCGGTCAAATATCCCTGCACAAGACCGGCGAGAAGAGTAAGCCCTCCCTGGTAGATCAGCAATGGGACGGCCGAGAACAGCACGCCTATACCCAGACTGGAGGCAAGCGCTATGGCACCGAAACCGTCGAGGAACGATTTCGCCAGAAGAAGCGTCGGTTCGCCGCCCAGCCCTTCCTCGATCGAGCCCAGGATGGTCATCGAGCCCATGCAGAAAAGCATGAAAGAAGTTA
Source organism: Candidatus Delongbacteria bacterium (assembly GCA_003252515.1). GTDB lineage: Bacteria > UBA4055 > UBA4055 > UBA4055 > UBA4055 > UBA4055. The sequence continues at coordinate 22,549 of QKDR01000043.1, forward strand.
CGAAACCTTCGGTGAATTTGTCGTTCTTCGAGCCTATCCTTTTTTTACCCCATTCGCTGACCTTTTCCATACGGCTCTCTATATCTATCCACTCACCGAGTATCGCTCCGAGAACGATCGAGAACACCATAATGAGAACGTTCTGGGTCTTCTCCGCCATCGTAAATCCTATGTAAAGCGTGAACAGCCCTATTCCCTGAAATGTCGTCTTAGTTATCCTCTCGGGCATCCTCGAATGTATCAAGACGCCTGTCAGCGCTCCTCCTATGACCGTGCCCGTATTGACCAGCGTACCTATCATTTGTTATTTTCTTCCTTATACAGCATCGAAGTGTCAAGTGCCAGTTCCATAAGCCTCGCCTGATACCATTCTTTCGCGTCGTCGATCGCCTTATTATATATTTCAGTTGAAAGTTTATCCATGAAAAAATCATATAATGACAGACAACCGAGGTTACCTATCTCCACATCCAGCTCATTTTCGCAGAATTCTTTTATCATTTCTGCGAACTCATCCTTTCGTGCCTGATCTATCTCAATAGCCATATACGTTGACCTTCATTTCTTTATGAAGAACTTCATAGATCCTGTCTCCGATGAAATATATATCGGAATCGAACCTGTGCAGGAAATCCTCTCCTTTAAGCTGAGGTATCTTCACTCTCTTCAGGAACTTATCGTTCTCAAAAATATCGGCGATAAAATCATTCTGGTTCTTTTCGTTCCTTTTAACCGAAGGGCATACGGTAAGCCTTCCGTATTTATCGTAATAAATTGCGTTTACAGACCTTTTAAACAAGGGTTTCACTTTCAGCGTATCGACCTCGTCTTTAGCTTTCCTTAATGCTACAGGCAGGTTCTCCAGCCTTTTCATTTCGAGGTCATTGTAGGTTACCGCCTTATAATCCTGAGATATCTCTCCGATCTTATTTCCTGACATATCGAATATAGTGATCCTGTAATCGTCCTGATCGTTCCCGGCCACATATATTTTCCCGCCTCCGTACGCGTATTTTGTCATGAACTCGAAAAATTGAGGATTTTCCTTGTCGAACACTGCCGTGTAAGATCTCAGAACGGCTTTTTCTTCCATTTTACCGTTCATGATCACGAGCTTATTCGTATGAGACACTTTCATACTGTCTGTTTCCATAGAATTCAAATACCCGACCATAGTACTGTCGGAAACAGCTCTTAGTATCTCCCCCATCTGCATTTTTCCGTCGGTGTAAAGATAATCGTCAATATATTCACCGTCAAGGCTGTATCTTATCATCAGTGGTGTGAAGTTGTTCCTGATATAGATCGTATCGTTCAGGATCGTGAAATCAAGAGCGTTCATCATATCGCCTTTCCAGGTACCCCTGTTCCCGAAATATTTGATATAATTGCCGTCCTTATCGAACTTCAGTATTCTCTCCATTCTCGGGTTAAACAGATAAATGTTGCCGTTCTTGTCTACTTCTATATCGCTGACGACAGTGAACTTTTTATCGTATTCAGCAACTGTTTCAGGCTCGAAACTTCCGTCAATTGTAAAAAGAAGGTCGATATTCATAACTTCGACAGGTTTAGAACATGATATCAGCATTAGAAATATACTCAGCATCACAAAGTATTTTAATCCGGACATTAGAAACTCCAATTTTTCATCACATTACAAAATCATTGTAAAATAAAGAAAGTTTACGCTTTTATCTATGATATTTTTTAATATATTACATCTTTAAACCGGGGGAAAAGATTATGACCGACAGAAATCTATTTAAATCCGCAGCGGATAAGCTCTCCCGTTCAAATATAAAAGGAAATGTTTTCGTAGGATTTGACGGTTTCATAGACAATATCTTAAGACCTGTACTGGAAAGAAAGGACAACCGCAGCTTCACTCCGATGACAGATATAGTTACTTTTGCGGACAGGATAAGAAGCGGGTCCGGTAAAAGCGTCAATGTCGAGATAGTAAAAGAAAGATCATCTATGGGCGGGAACGGTCCTATTATGGCTGACTCTCTGGCCGATCTCGGTAACAGGATATCCGCAATAGGATCATTCGGAAAAGAAGAAATACTTCCGGTTTTCAGACCGTTCACCGACAAATGCGTCACGTCTGTCACGATCGGTGATCCGGGAATTACCGACGCCTTCGAAATGAACGACGGCAAAGTCATGTTCAACTACCCTCAGAGCGTGCTTGACATAAGCTGGGAGACAATAACAGACGCTGTCGGGCAGGATAAGCTGACCGGGCTATTGAACAATAACAGTTATTTTGCCTTCGTGAACTGGACGATGATACCTTTTATGAACGATATTTTCATGCGGCTGACTGAAATATTTTCCGGCATGAATGAGAAAAAAACCATATATATTGACCTGACCGATCCGAGGAAGAGGTCACGGGAAGATCTGAAGCTGTGTACGGAAAGACTGCTCGAAATGAACAGACATGCCGATGTGATCCTCGGTCTCAACGAATCCGAGGCTCAGCAGATCGCGGCGGTCACCGGAGCGGGTTCTGAGTATGACTCCATCAGGGATCTCGCTGAGGGTATCAGGCTTCATCTGCCGTTACGGGCAATAGTGATCCACAGTATAAAACAGGCGTCCGTGTCCGCCGCTGAAGGCTCGTTCCTGACCGACGGTCCTTACACGCCAGAACCGAAGCTCTCGACCGGCGCCGGTGATATTTTCAACGCGGGATTCTACGCCGGATATATAGCGGGACTCACTCTTGAAGAGTGCCTTGCGGCCGGGACGGCGAACTCGGGATATTACGTAAGGAACGCAAAACCCGCTGATAAGCGGGTTCTGACTGATTTTATGAGGCAACTATAGAAATGCGTGGGGATAACTGGACTTGAACCAGTGATCTCTAGCTTGTCGAGCTAGCGCTTTAAACCAACTAAGCCATACCCCCAATGAATGAATCGCAATTTTAAGAAATTTAACAAAAAAAGTCAATAGTTTATTTAGTCAGATCATTCATTCTTTTTATGGTCTCGATCCATGATTTTCTCAATTCTTCAGGCTCTATTATCTCAGCCCTGTCGCCGAAGCTGAGAACCTTTGATATGAGCTCGAATGAAGTATTGGAAGGATAAGGAAGGGTGTACTGGCAGTAATTCCCTCTTTTTTCATCTCTTCCCGACTCTGTCTTCTGTCCGTCGTACCAGAGAAGCTCTTTCATCCTGACCGCAAGATTTTCATAGAACCTGATCTTCGCAGTTCTTATGTTCGTGCTTGCTATGATCCCGAAAGAATCTTTATAGTCAGGAATGACGTAAGTCCCGCCGGTGAACTTCCTGGGTGTAAGATGGATATTATCTTTTACAAGCGAAAGATTGTAAGTCCTTACTTTGTTAAGATGGTCCTTTCTTACGCTGTCAGCTATATATCCCATGAAATACCACTTGCCTTCATAGTGTATGATCTTTACCGGCTCTACATAAACTTCCGTATCGTTATATGTGAACTTTACGAGACGCTTCTTTTTCATTGAATCCAGCAGTACACAAAGCATTCTGTTGAACTTTATCTTCTGTCCCGATTTGAAGTGTTCCGAAATATGATATTCGATGCAGTCCGAAAGCGCCATACTGCTTTCCGATATCTGGCCTGCCATTGCTTTTTCCATCGTTCTGAGTATAAATCCGTAATCTGTGACATCTCCCCCGGATCCCACGCCCGAAACATTTACGGGAGGAAAATAATACTCGGACCTGATCATGCTTTTTACGAAACTGTAAAACAGCAGAAGGTCGTTCGAATCCGTTCTGCCGTACCTGACATCCGCATACCTGTCCAGAAACTCTCCTGCGATCTCACTGTCCCTTCCTTCGTTACTGACCTCATATCTCATAGTCTTGAAATTGTAGACTACGTCAATACCGAAATATTCGCGCACGTCACTCATTGTTCTTTTTACGGTGCTTTTGCTTATTTCAGTACCTGTAGCGTTGAGAACGAATTCCTCAAGTTCATCCGCGTAAAAATATCCGTTTTTATTTAGTTCGGTTATAATAAACCCTATTCTGGCAACATTATTTTTTTCCGACATTTGAACCTTAAGGTTATTTTATTATAAATGACCTTATGACGAGCCTGATGAACCTGTAAGTGTCGCGGAAGACGCTGATCGAACTGTGGGCGCCTTCATACAAAGCCGAGATCGGGATGCTGTCTATTTTCAGTTTCTTCCTGCCGGCCTTTATGAGCAGCTCGGACTCCATCTCGAACCTGTCGCACGTCAGTACAAGATCATTAACAGCGGACGTCCTGATAAGCCTGTAGCCGGACTGGCTGTCCGGTATCTCAGAACCGGAGATAAGCGACACGATCCATGATGTCGTACGGTTCGAGAATACGCGCTCTATTGGCATTGTCGAAGTGTCTCCCAGCCTGTTACCAACTATGATGTCCGCGCCGGTATCTTCGTACTTTTTTATGAACTCCGGTATGTACCTTACATCATGCTGAAGGTCGGAATCAAGCGTGATGAAAAATCCAACATCATTCTCGACCATGAATCTGAAGCCCGTCCTCAGCGCGGCGCCTTTTCCTCTATTCTTCTTGTGCGGGAGTACTTCGACACCCCTATCCCGACATATTTTCTCTGTATCGTCTTCCGAGCCGTCATTCACCACTAACGCTCTATCAAGCAGATCCATTTTCTCCAGCCTGTCGAACAGGTCATCAATGTAGCGTGCCGAATTGTACGCTGGTATAAGTATTCTGAAATTTATATTTTCCATAGCCTGAAAGTTATGAATTTTGAGAAAATAATCAAGTTATTTATGAAAAAAGCGCCGCTTTTATGCGGCGCTCCGACTGTCACTTGTCGATCCTGATCTCGATCTTTCTTTTCTTGAGTTCCTCGGCCTGTTTTTCAAGCTCTTCAGCTTCGATCGCCAGCTCCGCTTCCTGCTGAGCCAGTCTTTTCTCTTCGATCTCGAGTTCCTTTATCCTGATCTTCTGCTCCATCTCCTCAAGCTTACCGCTTTCAAGAGTTATTTCGTAGTGCTTTTCCTTTTCTGCCGCCATCAGGTACTTGCCCAGCAGAGCAGCGTCAACAAAGATCTCGGATGCGCCTGTTTTGTCAGTAGCTTCAAAGAATAAGCCCTCGTCTTCTATATAGCCTTCTTTTTTCGCTATCGAAAGAAAGTTGTTATAGTGCCTGATCAGACTCGCGCTCATCTCTCTTCCTTCAAGTTCTTCTGCAAGATTCCTGAGTTCTTTCAGCATACTGCTCAGTTTTCTTCTGTCCATTTGTTACCTCCCGTCATTTTTAATTTTATTTTTTGTCTTTTTCTTCAGCATTTCCCTTGCTTTGACCAGCCTCCACTTTACGAGCGATTCGGATATACCCTGCGTAAAAGCGATATCTTTGATCCTGAAACCGGAAAAATAATGCATTTTCAGTATCTCCGAATAAACCTCCGGAAGTTCATTCAGCACGCTCATCATAGCTGTCCGGTCTGAAATGTTAATGTTGTTAATATTCTCATCTTCTATCTTTTCGATCAAATCATGCCTGTTCTCAAGATTGATGACAATATGCTTTTTAATAAAATCCGTGTTCCTTTTCTGAAGGTTGATACAGTAGTTTTTCATAATCTTTGACAGCCACGAAGGGAATTTTGTCAGATCGTCGAGTATCTCTATATATTTGAACACTTTTATCCACACTTCCTGAATGCTGTCGTCAATGTCGGCGTATTTGTTGTATGACGAATTCAGATAGAAGTTCGCGAGCCTTTTCAGCATGGGATTATACAGTTCCATCAGCTTCGAATAATATTTTTCGTTGCCTCTCTTAACTTCCTTCAATATGTGCAGGCTTAGAATATTCATTCTTATTTTCTGTTTTCCAAAAGATACGCCGTCAGCAGAGCGATATTCGAGTATAGCTCTTCCGGATCGGAACTTTCATCACTATCAAATAAAGAGCCGTCAAGACAACCTTTATCCTTCAACATTTTTAATATCCTGCCGTACCTTTCACCGATCAGCTTAAGTTTCCGATCGTTTCCGGCCGAAGTATTGTCAAAAAGAATAAGTTCGCCTGTAAGCTTTTTCAGCGTCTCGAGGTATGTAAAGTATCTTATCTTTTCCATTTTCATCTCCGGGAGAATTTTATCCTCTCCGATAATTATGACAAATAAAACCGGAAAAAGTTAGTATTTTTTTTGATTTCTTCTAAAAAGCGTTCTCGATATGAGTAACGGAATTGTCATCACCTGTCTTCGCAGACTTGATTCCTATGACATCGAAACGGCAGTCGATATCATTAATTTTCTTCTGCAACATAAAAATCTGGGCGAGTTTTCTGATCTTTTCCTGTTTCCTGTAATTGACGAGGAGGAGCGGTTCTCCGAACTCTTCGGTCTTATAGGTCTTGACCTCGACGAACACGAGAACCCCGTCTTTTTTCGCTATTATATCTATCTCACCGAAAGTTGAATATCTGAAATTTCTCTGAACTATGTAGTAACCGTTGTCCTCGAGGAACTGAGAGGCGATCGATTCGCCCCTGTCCCCCGTTTTTTTGTTGTCCGACCTGGAAGTGCTCATCAGTTCAGCTTTTTACCTAGTGGAAGTTCTTTATCAATTTCGACTATCTTAAGGTTTTTTCCCGCCTTGACCGAAAGGAGCATTCCCTGACTTTCTATACCCATTAAAGTAGCCGGCTTCAGATTGGACGCGACAAGTACATGTTTACCGACCGTATCTTCAGGTTTATAGAATTTGGCTATACCTGAAATGATCTGCCTTTCGTCACCGTTACCGAGGTCTACCTTAAGTTTAAGAAGCTTGTCGCTGCCTTCTACATTTTCGCATTCGAGGATCTTGCCCGTCTTGATCTCGACCTTCGCGAAATCAGCGATATCTATCCCCGTTTCGGCCGAAGGAACCTTGCTTTCTGGTTTCTTCTCAGCCTTGGCTTCAGCTTCTATCTTCGGAAAGAGCGATATGGCCTTGTTGATCTCCCTGCCGGGTGTCAGTTTCCCGAACTCAAGTTCAGGTTC
>QKDR01000059.1 GCA_003252515.1 Candidatus Delongbacteria bacterium
TTTCATCCAAACATATAAATTCAAAGCAAAAATTAAAGTTCTGAGCAATAAATGATCGAGATACTTACAGGCGAAATTCTCTATAAAGAACCGGGAAAAGTTGTGATCAACTGCGGCGGGATCGGATTTTCCGTATTCATTTCTTCTCATACATATTCCTCTCTCGGAGATATCGGCAGCAGACAGACTCTATTTACTTTCTTCAAGGTAAGAGAGGATGACATGTCACTTTACGGTTTTTCCGATAAAAAAGAAAAAGAACTTTTTCTTGAATTGAGTTCGGTCTCAGGTATCGGGGCAAGAACCGCTATACAGATACTTTCCGAGATCAAGTATGACAGGCTTTTCAACGCGATCGCAACTGCTGATGTTACTCTAATATCCCAGGCTCACGGTGTAGGGAAAAAAACCGCGCAGAAGATCGTTTTCGAGCTTAAGGAAAAAATAGGGAATCTTGACGGTATTTCCGCTCTCGGTGCCGTTATGGGTACCACTGCGGATAACACTGAAGCCGTCACAGCTCTTGTCCGTCTCGGATACAAGAACGCGGATGCGAATCTGGCTGTCGGAAAGGTCATTAAGGAAAAAGGTAAGAACATCTCCACACAGGAAATAATCAAACTTGTTCTCCAGGAAAGGGTCAAAAAATAAATCTCATGCAAATATTATTTCATAAAGCCTGCCTATCTGCATCAGACTTCGGATGTAAGCACATTTCTTTCACAAAGAAACAGTATTTTTAAATAAATAAGAAAAATAAATCATTTGTCATAGTTCTTCAATGTATAACATGGTTATATTACAAAAAAAGGAACTGATCATGAAAAAGCACATAAATATTGACATACAGGGAATGCACTGCGCGAGTTGTTCAGCTATAATAGAAATGACACTGAAGAATAAGAAAGGGATAGAGAACATATCGGTAAATCTTCTTTCAGGCAGCGCTTCGATGATATATGACGAAAACGAGATCAGTCCTGATGAGATAACAGGAATAATCAACGATCTCGGTTACAAAGCAATTACAGCGGAGGAAGGCGTAAAAAAAAAGTTCTGAAAGATGAAAGTTTAAAATTCAGGCGGCTTTTTTTCCTCTCTCTGATTTTCGCCTTCCCCGCTTTCATTCTGGGGATGTTCTTCATGAGAACTCCCCTTTTCTCTTATCAGCCATATCTCCTGTGGATACTTGCGACACCTGTTCAGTTCTATATTGCAAAAAATATGTATATCAGCGCTTTTAAAGCTCTTAAGATCAGAACTGCGAACATGGATTCTCTTGTGATACTAGGTACGAGCGCGGCATATTTTTACAGCGTTTATCTGGTTCTTACAGGAGGTCATCACAATTATTTCGAGACCGGTGCCGTTCTTATTACAGTGGTCATACTCGGAAGGTATCTTGAAGCTGTAGCGAAGAGAAAGACCGGACAGGCGATAGAAAAACTGATGAAGCTCTCCCCTGTCTCGGCTACCGTTATCCGTGAGGGAGATGAGTCCGTGATCGACATTGACGACATAGCCGTCGGAGACATAATTATTGTAAAACCCGGAGAGAAAATACCGGTCGACGGCGTAGTGACAGAAGGTGGTTCCAGTGTTGACGAGAGCATGATAACTGGTGAATCCCTGCCTGTTTCAAAACACCCCGGTGATCCCGTCACCGGAGCGACCGTCAACGGACCGGGAGTTTTCAGATTCAGAGCTGAAAGGATCGGAAAAGACACAGTGCTCTCAAGGATCATTAAACTGGTCGAGGATGCCCAAAGCAAAAAAGCGCCGATACAGAGATACGCCGATACTATCGCCGCTTATTTCGTTCCGTCAGTTCTCGGGATCGCACTGCTGACATTTATTGTCTGGCTGGTTGTCGGACAGGATTTCAATTTCGCGATCATGACAGCGGTATCTGTGCTTGTCGTAGCATGTCCGTGCGCGCTTGGTCTCGCCACTCCGACCGCGATCATGGTCGGATCAGGTATCGGCGCGAAGCACGGTATCCTTTTCAAAGGCGGAGATTCGCTTGAGATCACGCACAGGCTCAAAAACATCGTTTTTGATAAAACCGGAACACTTACGGTCGGTCACCCGGTGGTAACTGACGTAATCAGCCTTAACGGGAACGGGAGTATCCTTCAGCTTGCGGCTTCGCTCGAGAAACACAGCGAGCACAGCATTGCTAAAGCCGTCGCAGAAAAAGCACGGGGAGAACTGCTTCATCTTGCGAAGAACGTTACAGCGGTTCCGGGAAAAGGCGTTACAGGCGTGATCGATAACATAGATTACTTTCTCGGAAACTCCGCACTGATGGAATTGAACGGAATAAGCATAAAGAAACACGGATCTGTCATTACCGGACTTGAAAATGAAGGTAAGACCATAGTTATCCTTGCTGAAAAAGACCGGGCTCTTGGAATATTAGCCATAGCAGACGAAGTAAAACCGTCAGCCGTCGAAGCTGTCGGTAAACTGAAAGGCGCAGGTTTGAAAGTATCTATGATCACAGGCGACAATAAAGCCGCTGCAGACCACATCGCAGGTATTCTGGGGATCGATGAAGTTTATGCCGGAGTACTGCCGGAGAACAAAGCTGACATGGTCAAAAAAATAAGATCTTCCGGTACTACCGCCATGATCGGCGACGGCATAAACGATTCTCCGGCGCTGGCGGAAGCCGACATCGGGATCGCGATGGGTTCCGGAACGGACGTGGCGATCGAGACCGGCGATGTGGTATTGATGAAGAACGACCTGAACGATATCCCGAGAGCGATAAAACTGAGCAGGATAACGATGAACAGGATAAGGCTGAACATGTTCTGGGCTTTATTCTATAACGTGCTGGGAATACCCGTCGCCGCCGGAGTATTTTACGCATGGACCGGCTGGCTTTTAAACCCGATGCTTGCCGGTACTGCCATGGCACTGAGCTCGGTCAGCGTCGTGACGAGTTCGCTCTTATTAAGAAATAAGAAATTGTGATTATTTCTTAATTCTGCATGTACCTGAACCTCCACCGCCGAAAGTAGCCCCTGCTCCGAGCAGGAATCCAAGATTATACCACGCGCCGTTATTATGTATCTCGTACATTCCGACGTTGTCATTGAACAGTGAAATGACAAAAGTGACGGGAGATATCATTCCGTGCCAGACACCGTACCAGAATCCTGCCGGTTCTTTTCCGATATCAAGCAGACTGATCGAATTGTTCGGGCCCGCCGTGCAGCTGACTAACATAAGCACTGCAATCACGCTTAGAACAAAGATCAATTTTTTATTCATTATACCCTCAATATTATTTCTTTACTTTCGGCTTCTTAGGTTTAGGCAGCGGAAGATCTTTTTCCGTGATCTTCACCAGCTCGGAAAGCCAGTCTGGATCTTCGAGCGAATCGATCAGGAAATAGTTCTTGGCTCCTGTATACGGCGGAGCTTCCTCGGGTTCGCCTATGAACTTCTTACCCGCTTCTGTGGGTTTTACAAAGAACTGGTTGTCAGCCAGAATCGCGACCATCTTCCCGTTTAAAAAAACGCCGTACTCGCCGAACATCTTTTTACAGGTCACTTCTCCCGCTCCGTCCAGCTGATCCATGATATAATCTGCGAAATCTTTATCCGTCGCCATAAATTCTCCTACAGATATCTTTTAAGATCCTGCCCGATCACACCTGCGTAGAGTTCAATGTATTTCTTTACCGGGCTCATATTTATCTTTTTCATAAGCACTTCCTCGATCTGGAAAAAACCTGCGGATTCGCTCATCTCGACCTGAATCCTGAGCGGGTTCTCCTTTCCCTCCTCAATGTAGACCTTCTTTATCGCCGCGGAGGAATATTTGTGTATGTCGCCTATCTTCGAGCCCGATTCCATAATAAGAGGTATCCTCGCTCTTCCGCCCTCCATATCGCATCCGTCGGCTACGAGAACCACCCCCGCTTCGAGTGAGTGGATCTTCTGTGTTCCCATGTGACCGATTATACCCTCGAATATCAGGGATTTTATCACCAGCTGCATTCTCAGATCGTCGGGATAAATTGTTTTCAGGATCTCGATTATCTTTTCCTTGGTCAGAGTGATCGTCATTCTCTCGTGCCCGTCCCTTCCTATGCTCATACCTATGTCGTGGAGGAATGCGGCCGTGAATATCGCTATTCTGCTGTCGTCGAAAGTGCCGTAATTCTCGGTCTCCAGATTGAATTTAATCCCCGCGTTATGCAGTATATTCATTATCTTGATCGAGTTCGAAGCTACCTTGCGCATGTGGACCGGACCGTGGTCGTTATAGTTCAGCCTTGTGATCGAGACGGTGTTCGCATAATCCTGAAGTATCTCTATCTCTTTGTCGCTGATAAGTATTTCTGCCAGCTGAAGCAGTTTCCCTTCGAGATTGTTCAGTATTGATTTATCAAGCTGTTTTTCGAATTTTGATTTCATAATTACGCCTGTTTTTTAATGTTCAGATCCAATGGTTTGATCTCCTCGCCCCAGTAAACTGTAGTGTGCGGGAACGGTATTTCGATGTTCTTCTGATCGAACGCGTATTTAAGCTTTCTGCGGTACTCTCTCCCGACAGCCCACTGAGACAGAGGTATGGTTTTTATCCTTGCTTTTATAACGATCGCGCTGTCGGCAAAATTGTCCAGACCGAGTATTTCTATCGGCTCCATGATCTGCTTACCGAACTCTTTGTCCGCAGCCAGCTCCTCTCCGACCTCTTTCATTACCTGCATCACAGCGTCAACGTCTTCCTTATAAGCCACACCGATATCCAGCACAATCGCGGACCATTCTTTAGTCATATTAGACAGAGTATCTATCTTTCCGTTCTGGAAAATGTGCACTGTGCCTGTCATATCCCTTAAAGTTATCGTCCTGAGCTCGATCTTTTCGACCATTCCCCCAACACTGTTGATTATCGCGTAGTCTCCCTTTCGGATCTGATCCTCGAGCAGCACAAAAAATCCCGAAATAAAATCCCTGACAAGTTCCTGGGCGCCGAAACCTACCGCAAGACCGATTATACCCGCACCCGCCAGGATCGGAGCGATATCTATACCGAGCTGCCTGAGGATGATCATAACGAATATTATCCAAATTACAAGTTTGCCGACCATTCTCACTATGCCCATTAAGGTCACGATCCTTTTTTCAGCTTCGCTTTTCATGACCCCTTCGTAGTGACTTGCCCTGTGAAGCATTAAGTTCCGTAATTTAACGACCAGAAATTTCTCCAGTCGGAGCATTATGATGAACATCAGTATTATAAGAAGCAGAACGGGTATTTCCTTAATTGTCCAGTCCACAAGCAGATTAGCTATACCGATCCAGTATTCCTGCGAAAAAAACCTTTCCATAAAAAACCTTTTTTACTTAATATTTATCTTTTAATTCTTTATACCTGAAACATGACATCTCATGATCGTTCACCATCCCTACCGACTGCATCATAGCGTAGATTATGGTCGAACCGATAAAGCTCATCCCGCGCTTCTTGAGATCTTTCGAAATAGTATCCGACAGCCTGCTCGTTGCCTGAATTTCACGCATGGTCTTGATCTTATTATCGATGATCTTCCCGCCGGTAAAGCTCCAGAAGTATTTATCGAACGATCCGAACTCCTTCTGTATATCAATGAATACTTTCGCGTTATTGATCGCAGACTTTATTTTAAGTCTGTTCCTGATAATACCGGAATCATTGACCAGTTCTTCTATCTTTTTCTCACCGTACTTAGCCACTTTTTTCACATCAAAATTATCGAAAGCCTTACGGTAATTCTCCCTGCGCTTCAGGATAGTGATCCACGACAGACCCGCCTGAGCTCCCTCGAGCACGATATGCTCGAAAAAATGCCTGTCGTCATGCACCGGCACTCCCCATTCCTTATCGTGATAGTCGAGGTATATCTCTCCCCCGTTCACGCACCACTGACATCTGGTTTTCATTTGATCTCCATTACAATACCATCAAGTCCCACCTTCCAAGCTCTTTATATCCGATCTTCCTGTAGATCTTGCCTGCATCAGGGTTGTCGTAGAACAGGCACGGTTTCTTCCCGACCTTAAGCATGTCCGCGCTTAGCTTCGCCGTGCAGAACGAAGCATATCCTCTGCCCCTGTAGTCCGGATGCGTGCAGACTCCGATTATCATCACCGTGTCGTCCGTTTCCGCTGTAGTCGTAGCAGATGAAACGATCAGGCCGTCCTGTTCGATGATATAGGTCCTGCATTTCCCGTTGCTCAGGCTTTCCCTTATGTTCTTCGCGGAAGAAGGAAAATCATTGAACTCATCTATCTGTGACTCCAGAACGTAAAGTGCGTCGGCGTCATCAGGCAGAGCTTTCCTTATCGTACCGGTCGAAAGGAATTCCGCCGGAATATCCGAAACGTTGTTCAGTTCCGCCAGAAGCTGTTCCCTGATCTTTTTATAAGGTACGAGGTCTTTAAGCGCATCGACTATGTCTTCTCTGCCTGAAATACCTTCGACTCCCTCATAACTGTTGATCTTGTCCGCGAACCATTGAGCGTCGAACTTCCCTTTCGAATACACTATAACGAAGTTCTTGTACCTGAGCAGGACGGCGATATAGACATCTCCCTCGATCTGCGCCCATAGCTCCTGAAAAGATGTCTCGAAACCGTAGTTCTCAACGTCGCCGTATATGAAAAGATTGAACGACCTGTCCTCTTCGAGGAAATCGTATAAGTTTTTTTTATCTGAAGCAGTAAGTTTTCTGAACATATTATTTCTTCAGCAGTTTCGCTTTCTCAACAAGCTGGATGAATTCAGCTCTGTAGCCGAAGCTGTCCTTGCCCTGTGCGCCTTTGGCAAGATCCAGCACCTGATCGTATGAAGAGTTCTTCTTGAACTCGGAATCACGAAGGAGCATTCCGAACTCGGCGACGGCTGCAGAGAACCTGAAATTATTCGAGCTTTGATCCAGTTTCACGTCACTGCCTTTCAGCGGATGCTCGATCAGCTTGCTCTGATCCTCTTTCGGCTCCTTGTACCTGAGCTTGATGTTCATGATCTCATCAGTCGTATATGCGTCGTTTTTTGTGCTGACACTCTGGTACTTCAGACCTCCCCTGCTGTCGACGACCCCGCCTTTCATAGGAACGATCTCATAAAGAGCAGTAACGGTATGTCCCGCACCAAGTTCTCCGGCGTCCTTCTTGTCGTCTTCGAAGTCCTCCTTGTTGAGAAGCCTGTTCTCGTATCCGATCAGCCTGTACGATTCGATCTTGGCGGGGTTGAACTCGATCTGTATCTTAACGTCTTTCGCTATTGTGTACATAGTTCCCGCAAGTTCGGTCACGAGGACTTTTTTGGCTTCAAGTATGTTGTCTATATAGAAATAGTTGCCGTTGCCTTTGTCCGCCATCTCCTCCATCCTGCCGTCCTTGTAATTTCCCATCCCGAATCCGAGAATGGTAAGGAAGATGCCCCTGTTCCTCTTCTCCTCCATCATCTTGACGAGTTCTGACGTGCTCGATATTCCCACGTTGAAGTCCCCGTCCGTCGCGAGGATGATCCTGTTGTTCCCGTCCTTGATAAGATATTTCTCGGCGATATCGTAAGCGAGCTTTATACCAGCTCCTCCCGCGGTCGAACCGCCTGCCTGAAGTTTTTCGAGAGCATCAAGGATGGTCTTCTTTTCGCTTACCTCCGTCGACGGAAGTACGACTCCAGCGGCACCGGCGTAAACCACGATCGCGATCCTGTCGGTAGGTTTCAGAGCCTCGATCAGCAGACCGAAAGATTTCTTCAGCAAAGGAAGTTTATTAGCCTGATTCATAGAACCTGACACATCAAGCAGGAATACGAAATTACTCCTGATATCACTTCCCTGCTCCATCTTTCTGCCCTGTAGACCGATATGCACAAGTTTGTTTTCTTTATTCCATGGACATTCGGATATCTCGGTATTTATCTCGAACGGAACATCACCTTCGGGATACTTATAGTTGTAATCGAAGTAGTTTATCATCTCCTCTATCCTGACAGCGTCCCGATACGGCATCTGGTTCTGATTTATAAATCTTCTCATATTCGCGTATGAAGCAGCATCAACGTCTATCGAGAAAGTAGAGACCGGAGTATCAGTCACTTTTTTGAAATTGTTCTCTGTTATGGTCGAGTACTCCTCTGTATTATGTTCGATCTCATTTTCGTATGACATTCCTCCGGCGACGGACATCATAGGAGCTGCCATCATATCCATATCAACTGTTCTGGCAGAAGTAGTCTTTTCTCTATCAACTTTCTTTTCCATTACTACTTCAGCTACGATTTCTTCAAGTTCTATACTTTCAGGCCTCATCTTAAAATTCTGAGTTGTTGTTTTACCAATTTCCACTTTAATATCTTTTACTTCTTTTGGAGCATAACCGGAATATTCACATTTTAAAGTATAAGTTCCTGCTCTGACCCCGATAATAGTATAATATCCGTCCTTATCAGTTTCAGCCTTCCACGTTGTACCTACAACAGTGATTTTTGCCCCTGATAACGGTTGTCCGGTTTCGTTTAGTACGACACCTTTTATCTTTCCGGTCTCCTGCCCGAACACCATAAGCATCCACGTCAGAACTAATAGTAGTACGGCTGTTCTTTTCATAATACACCTCATGAAAGTTGATTTTCCGTCAGTTCTTTTAATTTACGTTCCCTTTGCAGAAAAACAAAATTAAAAATTGATTGATTTATGTCATACAAATCACTTAAATTGCAGTTAATGTAAATAACGCGGGTTTTATTATGATAAATTTATTTCTGGACAGTCAAAAAAGAGCGGCAGTATTCTTCTACACTTCGTTAGTTGTATTCATTATCAGCGTATTTATGATCGCAGGCGGATTCAACAGATATTCGATAAACGGAATAAAAAAAGATAACGGCAGGGTCGAGATCACTTTCAGCGACAATTTTCTGTATATGTTCCCTTACAATTCAAAGACAGTAGCTCCGGTAACTAATATCAGACTGGTTACGAAAATGGAAAAGGACAGTACCGAGACCTCCCAGATAGTTTTTTTTACAACTACTTACGATCACAGAATAAAATATGAAGATACGGGCATCACTTACGAAGACATGAAACCTCTGAACGAACAGCTGAACGATTTTCTTGAGAACAGGGAACTGAGGGATTTCGGTGATTCATTCTACTTCATGAAATTCTACGGACTTCTGGGTTTGATCCTGCTGGTAGGATCAGCTTACTTTGCGACAGCAAATTTCAGGAACGTGCCGCCGATAAAGATCCCGTGGAAGAAAATTGGTTCCGGATCGGTCGACATCTCAAAAAAAATCGCTAAAGCGGCACAAAAAGTTAAGGAAAAAAGCAAAGAAAAGTCTGAAGCTAAAGAACTGCAGGATACGCGGGAAAGACTTCTCAGAGTGATCATACCTGCTTTTGACGCCAACATTGTCATAAAACCTGATATCTTTAAGACTCCGGACACTCAGAAGACAGCTCTGATATGCGAGAGCAGGCAGATCAAGGATCTGCAGTCCAGGTTCGGGAACGAAGTTGAATATATTACTGCTAACGGGATCAAAACAAGCGGGGAAATAATATCAGCCGCATCGGCGTGGCTGCAGGGATTTAACGGATACGTTATGATCCAGACAGGTATAATGCCTGAACTCAGCGCTGCACAGATCGGAAGCATGTACGCGTCGCATAAAGATAACTACAGCGAGTGCACGATACTGACATCCGTTACTGAAGATGAAGTAATACCTTACGGGAAGATCATCAGGAATGTCGCCAACCGGGTAGTGAAAATATCCGAATCTAAAGAGAGAAAAGATGATAACGAACAGTCTTCCGAAGTTTATGAAGAACTTCTCTGCTTAAGCACAAAAAAAATATTACAGATGGCTGAAAAACTCGAACCCGGCACAGAACTCGCTAGAATCGTCGAAGCATATTCAAAGAGTAAATCCAATATAACTACTTTCCAGGCTGTCTCAGGATCACCCGCAGCGAAAACGCCGGTTACCCGAACCGCGGCCCGTACTGCTTCTCCGGAATCGGAAGTCCGCAATACTGCAGCGGTCATTCTGTCTTCCGTGTCATTCAGTCCCGCAAGATTGAAGAATCTGTACGACACCGTCCGGTCTGCTGGTATAAAAAAAGCCTGCATAGTAGTTGACAGCAGTAACCTTGATATCTGCAGAGAATTACTTGGTGAGGAAATTGAGTACATCGCCACTGAGAACAGCCTCGGGGACGGGGACGACGCTTTCAAATCGGCAGGCTCACTGTTAGGGTTCAAAGGCAATATAGCGGTAATAACCGAAGAATGCCCCGAAATTAAAGACATCGAACTCAAAAAGTTCATTTCAGTCCATGAAGATGAGGACAATGCCTGCTCATATAAGGTCAGCGCCGGCAGGAACATCCTTTACTGTGTAAGATCAGAGTATTATTCATATTCGGTTAAGAAAATAAGCAGGAACGACGATACGAAGAAATATCAGCTTTCAGATATAATCGATATACTCAGGAACGACAGAAAAAGGGTCGGAGAGATCAATGGCGAGGTATAAAAGCGGGTCGGTCTATGTGATCGTTCTCAGTATTATATGTTTTGTAACAGGTATGATCCTGTTCTATTACGGAAGCGACAGGATTCTGATCCTCGGTTCGAAAACCGAAGGAAGAATTATTATCGGGAAATATGATCTTAAGCTTTATTTTCTTACTGTCAATGAAGAATACCTTGATCATGTGAATGATATCAAGTTCAGGACCGAACCGAACGAAAACAAAAGTCTCGTTTCATTTGTCAGAATACTGTCACCCGACAGCAGTATGATCCTTATCGGAACAGGTTCAAAGATCGACGACAGACAAAAGAGAGATATATACAACGACCTCGATTTCTTCATCAGGAACAACAGACCGGAATATAAAAAGACTTTGTCATTTATCACTGCTTCAGGCGGAATAGGGATATTTCTGTCCGTAATATCTTTCCTGACTTTCTTTTCTATGATCTTAAGCATGATAAACAGGGTACTCGTCGAAAAAGACAGAACTAAGTTCACTTCCTCAAGCAGGCTTGTGTACGCACTTGTTACATCAAGATCATGGCCGGATAAACTTCTTAACAGGTCTGGGCGGGAGAACAAGATCGAATCGGCCGCTGTTTCTGCAGATCCGGCTTCGTTCAGAGAACTGAAAAAGAAAGTATCAAAAGGAACTGTACTGATCGAATGTCCCGAGGATCACGGAACTGCCGCGTCGGTGAATGCTGCAAAAGAATGGGCGTCAGGTATCAATGGAGATATTTTACTGCTGACCGATCCGCTTGCCAATGTAACACCCGACAATATATCATCCCTCCTTAAAGAACATACGATGTCGGGCAATTTATGCACTGCTCTCACAAGCAGTTACGAAAATGAAATGCCCAAATTCTTTCAGATATCGCGCAATACGGTAAATAAAATATCCGATGTGTCCGAGGTCGATAAAACCGCTGCATCGGAGAACCCGGATAAAGAATACCTGACCGGTATATTCTGCTTTGAACTGAGATTTTTGTTCAACACCGCTGATAAAATATCGCGATCAGGCCCGGAGCAGGAAAACATAGCGGGATTCCTGAATTATATTATCAGGCAGGGCACAAAAACCGGTACTTATAATATCTCAGAAAATAGAATTCAGAAATAGGGGGATGAAATGAAGATAATATCTGTTTTTTTTCTGACCGCGGCACTTTTCCTGTCAGCGCAGACGATGAGCACTATTACTTATAAGGAAGTGCTGGCGGCAAAGGAATTTTATGATTCGGGAGCTGTCGGGAAAGCCGGGTCGGTTCTTGATCTTCTGATCAGAGATAAAGACCCGCAGCTCGCTGAACAGGCATGGATACTCAGGTCGGAACTGTTCGGCAATGTTTTCTTTCCACCGCAATACACTACCTGTCTGATACCTGAATTTGAGGAATTTGCGAAAAAACATAAAAAAAGCGGGACCGTCAAAGAAATTGAAAAGAACCTGAGAGACAGGTCTGAAGGTTTTATTAAGAAACTACGCTCACAAAACACGCATACAGTAATGCTTTTCTCGGACAGCTGCATAGTGAATTACGGGCAGGATTCTTCTTTCTTCTTTTCCTTCGACAGGAACTTCACCGGAACAGACAGAAAAGAGCATAATATCAAATTCGTCTTCAGCGGGAAACTCAGAAGTTATCAGCCTTACGCCGACATGCAGGACGAATGGGGCTCGACCGGGCTTATTATAAATACGGACGGCAATATCTTCATCGAACTTGACGGCAGGTCCGTCTTCGCGTACGACAGTCCCCTGTCTGTAAAACAGTATCCTGAATACGTGCTCAGAAAAGTGACAAAATACGGGTTCACTCAGGACCAGACTTTTATAAAAGAAGACGATTCGGCCGCTATGTCGAGGCTTGCGTTCCAGATCGACGACAGGTCCATTATATCGGACCTGAACCTGAGATTCCTGTTCGGTAAAATGAACGATCTCGTTCCGTATTATTCAGACACGAACGAACGGATATTCCCCGATAAATTCGGCTCCAAAGCATATATTGAATTAAAACTTGATCAGATGTCCGACTGATACTAACTCAAAAATAAAGTTACCGTGAACGGAACGATTATCGTGAGAACAGTGCCGCTGAATACCGCTATTACAGCGTATTCTTTTCCGGAATAACGGGTTATTATAGGAAGAGTAGTATCCATTGAAGTTGCTCCGCCCGATGCTATCGGGGCCAGATTACCGAAATATTTTGTCAGGAACGGTGATCCGATAAGAGTGATCACCTCTCTGATAATGTTCGAAAGAAGCGCTATTACTCCGAGCGTCTCCCCTCTCAGTTCGGTAATATAAATACTCGAAAGGCTGTAGTATCCGAAGCCCGAACCGACCGCCAGGCATTCGTTCAGAGAAATACTTTCAAAAAGAAATGATACCGACGCCACTCCGATAAATGTACCGGCTATTACTGACACAGGCACGAACAATATCCTGTAATGCAGTTTTTTGATTATCCTGAACACTTTCAGGTCCGCCCCTATGCTTATTCCTATAAGGAACAGCAGAAAATGAAGGGCATATGTGCTGAGTTTATCATCGGACTTCAGCATTTCCGCATCAACGAAATAACCCAGAAATATCCCCAGCGCGAAAAATATTATTATGACGATACTACTTTTCATCGATACCGTTATCCTTAAAAAAGAGTCTGTATACTGCGAGGGAAATGACAGCGCTCCCTGCAACTGCCGCTACGCTGAGGATCAGCGCCTGAATTCCGAGGTTATGAAGGTTCATAATGATCACGGGGTTCCTGCCTACCGAGGATCCGAGCAGAAAAAGAAGCGCGAGCACCGAACAGAAAGTTACCTTATCCAAATGCCTGAGAATATTTTTTTTCTCTCTTATAAAATATCCGAGAAGCGCGCCTAAAAACAAAAAAAGTATAACGGAGTTCATAATTCAGCCGCCTGCCAGATACCTTTTTTCAATATCATCTTTTCTTTGTACCCGGCATCTTTGAGTATCCGCGTAACAGGACTGAAATTCCCGTCGATATGCTCCGGCCTGTGGGCGTCCGAGTTCAATGTCACGGGTATCTTCAAACGGGCTGCTTCTTTCAGCGCCCACGCGCTCGGATACGGTTCGGTCAGATATCCTCTGGTAATACCGCCCGTATTCACGTCAAGCATTGTCCCTTTTCCGGATATATATTCGAGCACTTTCATGACCTCCTCTCTGTACCACGCCTCTTCCTCGTCAAAGAACTGCCTGTTGAAATTGTTGATCTTTATCAGGTCAAAATGCCCTATTATTTCCGGCCGGAACTTTTCGACCATCCGGATCACTCTCGAATAGAATTCGCCGACCATCTTTTTCACATCTCCGCTGAAATAATCGAAAATGGTTTTCCTGAACTCCTCGAAATTGCAGTCGACCCCGTAAATGTCTTCCTCATCAAAGAAATAATGGACAGATCCTATCCTGTAGTCAATGTCGTGCTCATAGAAATCATTATTTTTTATCCCCGGAAGGAAATCAAGTTCAAGCCCGCAGTAGATCTCGATATCAGACGAATATTTATCCTTTAGCCTTGCGATCTCCGCGAAATACTCACCTGTCTTTTCCGGCAGAAGCTCCCAGTGTTTTCTGAACTTCGTCGGTCCGTGCTCTGAAAAACCTATCGAAACAAATCCTTTTGCAATCGCCGCTTTAACATATTCTTCAGGATCCGCTTTCCCGTCCGAGAAATTCGTGTGCATGTGGTAGTTAGTCAGTATCATTCGCAGCTCATTTTTATTAACGTGTCTGTTCAAATGCGACCACGTAAATATAATCAACTGTATTGATAATAACAAACTTATTAGTCATAAGATTAGAATTGATTAAAACCTTCACATTATTTATATTTATAACTTATTAATAATTGCAGGCAGGGGAATTCATTTTGTCCGATATAAAAAAGCTTCTTAAGATAATGCTCCGGCAGTGGAAACTGATGGTCTCGGGGCTTTTCACCATGCTGATCTTCGCGCTTCTGAGCGGGGTGAGCATAACTATGGCGGTGCCGCTTTTCGACTATGTTTTCGGTTCCAAACGGGTCTCCGACGAGATCAATACTTTTTCGATCTTCTTCGACAGAATAACAGGAGCGTTCGGGAATTTCTTCTCGGAACTGACATTGCCGGGACTTTTTGAAAAAGGTCATTTTAACACTCTGATCGATTCGCTCAAAAACGTTCTTTCGGTCACGGATCCTTACCTGCTGCTGATGGTCATTTCTTTCGGTATGATAATCCTGATAGTTACAAAAAACCTGTTCTATTACATCAATAAGATCACCTTCGTGTCGCTGAGAGGAAGAACGATAGAGAGCATAAGGAACATCCTTTTCAGGAAATACCTTGATCTTTCAATGAGCTTTTATAAAGACCATAAGATCGGGGATCTTCAGGTAAGACTGACTTCCGACGTAACTATAGTAAGTGATCTGTTCATTCAGTCATTTTTCGGGTCCCTGAGGGATTTCACGCTTATCATGATTTATGTTTTCATAGCGCTTTTCATCAACCCGCAGCTGTTTTTATACATCGTGATCATAGTACCGGTCTTCGCTTTTACGATCTCCTATATCGGCGGTAAGATAAAGAAATACTCCAAGCGTATACAGAGAACATATTCAAGCCTGTACTCAAAGATGGAAGAGGTCTTCAACGGCATCAAGATAGTCAAATCATATTCCAAAGAAGACCATGAGATGGAAAGATTCGGCAGAGAGAACCACAACTTTTACGTTTCGTGGCTGAAATCGCACCTTTATCAGTCGGTCAACGTTCCTCTTTCCGAGTTCAACGGCACTCTTACGGGTGTGATCGTGCTCCTGATCGGAGGCAGGATGGTCCTTGACGCTGACTCCGGACTGACGTTCGGGGCTTTCACGGCTTTTCTGTTCGCCGTATTCTCGATACTGCATCCTATGAAAGAACTTACGAAATACTATACTGAGATCAGAAGGGCTCTCGTATCGCTCGGAAGGATATTCGAGATACTCAATATGGAACCAACTGTCACGGAAGCGGCTGACCCGGTATATAAAAAAGACTTCCTGACATCTCTTAAGATCGAGAACCTCAGCTTCAGTTACAACGAAAAGAAAGTGCTCAAGAATATCAATATCGAGATATTCAAGGGCGAGAAGATCGCCATAGTCGGCGTCAGCGGAGGAGGAAAGACGACGCTGGTCAACCTGATCGAAAGGTTCTACGACCCGACCGACGGATCGATAAAGATAGACGGCACGGACCTCAGGGACATAAAACTCAAAGACCTTCACGATCTTTTCGGAACGGTCACGCAGGAGTCTATACTTTTCAATGATACGGTCGGAAACAATATAAGATACGGTTCCAATAAAGATATTACGACTGACGACGTGAAAAAAGCCGCGAAGATCGCTTACGCCGACGAATTTATCGAGAAGCTTGAGAACGGTTATGATACGGTTCTCAGCCCGAAAGCCTCGAACCTGTCCGGCGGACAGAAGCAGAGACTGTGTATCGCGAGAGCGATAGTGGGAGATCCGCCGGTACTGATCTTCGACGAGGCTACGAGCTCACTGGATTCCGAAGCCGAACAGAACGTCCAGAAAGCCATCGAAATGGCTACGAAGGACAGGACCGTGATAGTAATAGCCCACAGGCTCTCCACAGTACTGAACTCCGACAGGATAGTCGTCATTGATGACGGGCGGATCTCAGGCGTGGGAAAACATAAAGAGCTGATCGAGACGAATGCAACATATAAAAAACTTTACGAGATACAGTTCAACGGAGGCGGTTCTGATATATGAAGCTGAATGAAGACGTACAGGATTATTTGAACGGTTCGAAGTTCTCAAAAGGCATAAAATTCGTTTTTGCGGGGAAAGAATCATCCGTACCGGACAGGATCACTCTGATCAGGCAGATCACAAAGAACAAAAGTGTCATTCATGTCGGCTGTGCGGACCATATAGAACTGATCGAAAAGAAAAGAAAGAAGAATACCTGGCTTCATGAAATCCTTATGAACAATGCGAGCAGATGCGCGGGGATCGATCTGAATCCGGAGAGCATCTCATACATGAAAGACAAGCTGAATATTCCGAACGTTCACTGCATTGATATTACAAAGGATAAAGTACCTGAAATTCTGAACAGCAAATGGGACTACATACTGCTTGGCGAAGTCCTTGAACATATAGCAGATCCTGTCAGTTTTCTCAGATCCGTCAGGGATATTTACCGCGGGGTGACGGAAAAGATCCTGATCACCGTCCCGAACGGGTTCTGCTTCAATAATTTTATGAACACGTTCAGGCAGCGGGAACTGATCAATTCCGACCACAAATACTGGTTCACTCCCTTTACGATATCAAAAGTGATGGCTGAAGCGGACCTTGAAGTCGACGAAATACTTCTTTGCGAGCTTTCCAGATTCAGATGTAAGCCGCTGAACATAAAAAAACAGATAAATAAATTCATACTGAAAAAGTACCCCGGTTTCAGAAGCACTATCGTAGTTACGGCTAAAATATAATTATGGCGGGGATCGAGATCAATACTCCAAAATTCAGGAACAACAGAAAAATTCTTTTCGTATCTTACGTTCCTTTTATGTCATATCTTTACAACGGCCTCAAAGATTCTTTTCCGAAATTTAACATTATCCCGTTTGAAGTATGGAATAAACTCGGACTTATATCCAGAACATCACTGACACGAAAATATGATTACATTCACAGTTTCTGGGCACGTAACAGTTACAACGACATTATTTCCTGCAGGCTTACCGGTACAAGATTCATAAATCATTACATCGGATCTGATGTAATGAGAGTACAGAACGGATCAGATAAAGTAAAGCGGAAAGCGGAATATGTACATAAAAGATCCTTTAAAACACTCGCAGTATCGCAGCATCTCATCGGAGAACTGGATCAGAACAATATTACGGACGTAAAGCTCCTTGAACCTTTTTATTACGAAGGTACCGAGATCAAAAAAAACATTTCAATGCCAGCGGAAAAAACCATTCTGACATATATTCCTGAAGGGAAAGAGGATTTTTACGGGTACGAGTTCATCCTTGAAGCCGCCGCGGCGTTCCCCGGACATAAATTCACCGTTCTCGGCAACTCCGGTAATAATCTTGCAAAAAAAGAGAATATCCGTTATACCGGATGGGTGGATAACGTTGACGGATATATTGACGAATGTTTCGTTTATATCAGGAATACAAAACACGACGGTCTCCCGAACATGGTGCTGAAATCATTACTCAAAGGAAAACACATCCTGTATTCTCAGACTTTCATGCACACTAACAAAGTCACGCTTGATAATCTTGCTGATATTCTCGGATCGGACAGGCTGAACACCGACGGGAGAGATTATATGCTGAAGAACTATTCAAAAGACAGTTTTATAAAAAAATTCGCCGGACTTTACGAATGAACGTATTATTCGTCAGCGCAAAGAAGAGATGGGCGGGGGTTTTGACCTGGTACGTGAGCATTTCCAGAAAACTCGAAGCTGACGGCCACAAATGTTATATCGTTTCGGCGAAGAGCTCAGCGTTCACGGAGCACAGCCCGGACGACCTTAACGTAACACCTCTTAAATACGGGTTCAACTATAACCCGCTTACGCTGCTGTTCTTTAAAAGGTTCATTAAAAAACATAAGATCGATCTGGTGATCACGAACACGAAACGCGAGGTGATATCGGGAGGACTGCCCGCTAAAATGCTCGGAGTTCCGGTGATCAGGCGGATAGGGAACGAAAAAGATTTCAGGGACTGCAGAAATATCGAAAGAAAGTACGTCGACAGAGAACTGTTCGTCTGCGGGACTTCAAGAAAAAATGCGCTTGAACAGTACAAATGGCTTGATCCCGAAAAAACGGAAGTAATACACACAGGCAAGAAGATACCGCAATTCTCAAAAGAAGAAATAACCGCTAAAAGAAATGCATGGAACGTTAAGGACGATACTGTTGTCATAGGGATCTCAGACAGGCTCAGCAGGTTCAAAGGGATCGATATACTTATCGGAGCTTTTTCAGAACTGGCAAAGGAGTTCGGCGGCATAAAACTGGTCATTACGGGCAAAGGTAATTATGAGAACGAACTTAAGGAGCTTGTCGCAGAACTCGGACTCGCGGACAAGGTGCACTTCGCCGGATTCACGACCGAAGTAATGCTTACAGCGGCTTCGTACAATATCGCCGTGCTCGCGTCTTTCGAGGAATCCTTCCCGAACACCGTCGTGGAATACATGGCGTGCGGCAAGCCTGTCGTCTGCACTAAAGTCGGAGGAGTTCCCGAGATAGTTAAGGACGGACATAACGGATTTCTTATCGGCAGTAAAGATCAGAAGCAGCTTGAAGACGCTCTGAGAAAACTGATCGCGGATCCTGAATTGAGAGAACGATTCTCCCAAAATGCGCTTGAGACGGTCAGACAGGGATTTACCGAGGATATAATGTACGAAAAAACTCTCGAACTGTTCAGAGAGACGGCGGGAAAAAAATGAATAACTGCCTGATAATAACAACGAAATTCCCTCCTTCAGGAGGCATCGGCGTCCAGAGGGTCACCAAATTCTGTAAATATCTGCCCGAATACGGTTATGATCCTATCGTGGTCACTATACCTGTATGGTCCGACAGAAGCAAAAAAGATCCTTCCATGCTGAAAGAGCTCAGCCCTGAACTTGAAATACACAGACCGTTCTACTACGACTACAGGAAGATCGTGCCGGGAGATATAGCTAAACTTTTCAAAGGGATCGAAAGAAAATTTCTGTTCCCCGACAGCTTCAGAATATGGTGCCCGTTCGCATTAAGAACGATAAAAAAGATCGCTTCCGAAAAAAAGATCGATGCCGTATTCGTCACCTGCAAGAGCTTTTCTCTGATGCACCTCATAAAACCGCTCAAAGAACTGCTCGGAGTGCCTGTCATTCTTGATCTCAGGGACCCGTTCTCATTCAATTACTATAACATTGATAAACCTGAAAAATATAAGAAGCGCATCGAAGTACTTGAGAAAGAAGCTTTTGCGCACGCCTCGGCCGTAACTACGGTAACGCCTTTCATTACGGAAAAGTACAGATCGCTCTATCCCGATTCGAAAATATACAAGATCACGAACGGGTTCGACCCCGCGGACTTCCCTGATCCGGGAACCTTCAGAAAAAGCTCCGAATTACAACATTTCTCGATAGGATACAACGGAACGTTCAGCAAAATGGTTCCACTCGAACCGGTCGCAAAAGCGCTTTGCGCGATCTATGATGAAACTGGGGTCATGATCAACCTTAATATAGCGACCCCGATGGATATTTCAGCCGTAAGAAGATCTCTTAAAGGGCTCATCGACAGGGGACTTCTGAACCATCTCGGTTTTCTCCCCCACAAAAAAAGCATACTCAGGCTTTACGACAGCAGTCTTCTGCTCATGTCGCTTGCGGACGATAAAAAGACCGAAGGGGTTTATTCGGGCAAGATACTTGAATATCTGAACATAGACAGGCCGGTGCTTCTTCTGAATAAAAAAGGCGGCAACCTCGACGATCTGATAATATCCGCAAGAAAAGGCGTTACGGTCGGAATAAACGACGAGAAAGGGATCAAAGACACTATTCTGGAATTCTATGAAGCATGGAAGAACGGAACTGCCAATGCGGAACCTGACATGAACGAGATACAAAAATACAGCTTTAAGTACCTTACCAAGAACTTAACAGACATTATGACTGATTTAATAAATAAAGGAGCATGAGAATGAAGATCGACATCTCAACAGGCGAACTCGTCGACAAGGTAACGATACTTGCCATCAAACTCGAAAAATTCAGAGACGAGGTTAAAAAAGCCAACGTAAGGAAGGAATTTGATATTCTGACCGTACCGATGAATCTGGCAGGTATATTTGTAGACTCTAAAGAGTTCAAAGATCTCAAGGACGTGAATCTGAAGCTCTGGCACATAGAGGACGACATCAGGATCAAGGAGCAGAAAAAAGAATTCGATAATGATTTTATCGAACTTGCCAGATCGGTATATTTCACGAACGACGTAAGAGCCGAGATAAAAAAAGAGATCAACCTCAGATACAATTCCGACTTGGTGGAAGAAAAGGAATACGTCGATTATAAGAAAAAATAAGCGGAGAAAATAAGTGGCCAAAGCCGTCGGAAGAAAGCTGAGTGAAGACCAGCTTAAGGAAATAAAAAGGATACTTGTGGTTCAGTACAAGCCTTTCGGGGACGTGCTGCTCAACACCGCATATCTGCCTGCGCTTAGGAAGAAATTCCCTGAAGCGACGATCGACTATCTTGTGCAGAAACCATTCAGGATAATCCTGGAGGGCAATCCTAATATTGACAACCTGATTCTCATGGAGAAGAAGAAAGGCAAGACTTTCGCGTACTATATGGAACGGCTTAGAACGATAAAGAAGGTCAGGAGCCTTAAATACGACATGATAATCGATCAGATCAGAGGCCCCGGATCATCTCAGATAAGTTTTTTCAGCGGGGCGAAATACAGACTCGGCTGGAACAAGGTCAAACCGTGGACGTGGCTGAAGGGATATAACTGGGTGTACAACTACAGGGAGACCCGCGACCACAGGATCTACGCCGCCAGAGCCAAGTTCAAGCTACTGAAGCCGCTCGGTATAGAGGAAACGGACGACAACATCTATTATAACGTCAAACAGGAATCGCTCGACTACATCGACAGCTGGCTGAAGGAAGCGGGGCTCGAAGAGAAAAAGCTTGTTGTCTTCTCCCCTGTCACGCCCGTCTACAAAAAGCAGTGGGAGTTTGAGCGCTTCGCGAAAGTCGCGGACATGATAAAGGAGAGCGCAGATGTCGGGATCGTGCTGCTCTGGGGGCCCGGCGAGCTTGAGAAGGTCGAGCTGATGGCTTCGCTTATGAAAAATAAGCCCGTCATCGCTCCCAAAACATCGTTCAATCAGGCCGGAGCACTGCTTCAGCGGACTTACATATACATCGGCAACGACGGGGGCATAATCCACCTCGCCGTCTCGCAGAATACTCCCAGCATCGCCATATTCGGGCCGAAGACACATCCGCTCAAATGGACGGCCTGGCATCTTCCGATCCATAAGCATCTCAGGAATTTCGATTTCTGCGCGAAGAAGGACAATACGTTCGGTATCACTCCGGAGATGGTGTTCGATAAATTCGTCGAGCTTAACAAATACCTAATTGAGAATAAAGAGTAAAATGAAAAAAGTTATAACATACGGGACTTTCGACCTGTTCCATATCGGGCACCTGAACATCCTCAGAAGGGCGAAAGCTCTCGGAGACTACCTGATAGTAGCGGTATCGACAGACGAATTCAACGCGCTCAAGGGCAAGAAATGCACTTATCCGTACGGAGAGAGAGCCGAGATAGTAAGAGCCATAAAATATGTGGACGAAGTTATACCCGAGAACAACTGGGAACAGAAGATAAACGACATAAAAGAAAATGAAGTGGATATTTTCGTTATGGGGAACGACTGGACGGGAAAGTTCGACTTTCTGAAGGAACACTGCGAAGTAGTATATCTGCCCAGGACCGAAGGCATATCGACGACTGAAATAAAGAACGGACTTAAAAGCAGCTGATGAAGTATCTTTTCTACATATCGAAATTCTATTCCATCACTATAATCCAGCCGCTTATAGACTGGCTTGATCTAAGAGAGGAGAACGATTACATAATCCTCGTATCAAGAAAAGTTTTCAGGATGCTGAAAGAGAAAAATATCTGGCAGGATAAGAAAGTTACGACTCTGATCTCGGACGGAAAGATCTTCAACCCCGATTTCTGCATCTCCCCCGGGAATTACGTCGATTTCAGGCTGCCCGGAATAAAAGTCGAGATATTCCACGGAATAGGCATCGAGAAACCTTCCCATTACGAGATCAGGCATTTCTTTGACGTCTACTGCACATCCGGCCCCATAGTGACGGAAAAATTCAATGAGCTTCAGGAAAAATACGGGTATTTTCTCGTGCGTGAAACCGGATGGCCCAAGATGGATCACATTATCAATTATCCCAAGGACAATTTCTGGGGCAGGGCGAGTTATCCTCCCGACAAGAAGATTATCCTTTACGCGCCCACATTCTCAGACAAACTTCAGTCGGCGGCTGACCTTCTGCCGGAAATACCGTATCTGGTCAGAGACAACGAAATATGGCTGATAAAATTCCACGAGTTCATGGATAAGAAACTGATCGAATCAGTCACGAAGAATGAAAATGACAACATACGCATAATCGATACTTATGATATCACTCCCTACCTTCACATCGCCGACGTCATGATCTCCGACACTTCATCGGTAATATATGAGTTCATGGCCCTGGACAAACCGGTGGTGACCTACAGGACCCTCAGGAGGACGGATAAGGGGATAAACATTCTGCAGCCGGACGAGCTGAGACCGGCGCTGGACAGATGCCTGAGCGATCCCGGTGAATATTCCAACCTCAGGAAAGGTAATCTGGACGAGGTCAATCCTTATCTTGACGGCAGGATCGCCGACAGGGTCTTCAGCGCGCTGGAAAATATAATTTTCAACAACGAACTTCCGCATAAGAAAAAACCTTTGAATTTGTTCAGAAAACTGCGGATACTGTACCATGAGAAATTTAGACGGGGGCATTTGAAATAATGGCGGGAAATTTAAAACTTGAAGGGAAGCTCGAAGTGACGGCGCGAAAGATGCTCAAAGACGTGTGCCGCATACTCGACGAAAATAATATCCCCTATACGCTCGAAGGCGGAACGCTGCTCGGCATCATAAGGGAGAACAGGCTTCTTCCGTGGGATAACGACATGGACCTGACGATATCGGACGAACATCTCGATAAGCTAGTTAAGATACGCTGGAAGTTCTGGACTGCGGGTTACAGGACGAGGATCAGGAAGTCGAAAAAGGAGATGCCGCATTTTCCGAAAGGATCGGTCAGGCTGGTCAAGATACAGACGCGGTGGCTGATCTTCAAGGGCGTGAGCCTATTAGACATCTTTGTAAAAAAGAAGGTCGAAGACAAATATTACTGGACGGTGGGTATCAAAAGCCCCGTGCTTAAGTCGGCTCCGGCTCATTTCTATGAGGACCTGACGAAGCGCGATTTCGACGGATACGGCTACAGCGTGCCGGAAAAATTCGACGAATACCTGACCTACCGCTACAGCGACTGGAGAACACCGGTCAAAGAATACGATTTCAAAAAGGACGATAAAGCCATTGTAAATAATGAGGTAAACTGATGAGAGCGATAATCATAGCCGCGGGAAAAGGAACGAGGCTGTTCCCGTTAACGAAGAACACACCTAAAAGCCTTATCGAGGTGGGCAACGGGATCACGATGCTCGAATCCCAGCTTCACAGCCTTAAAGAGAACGGCATAAAGGACGTGACGATCATAGTCGGCTACAAAGCGGAGCAGATCGAGGCTAAAATAAAGAAGTACGCGAACGATTTCAACATAAACACCGTTTACAATCCCTTTTACGATACTTCGAACAACCTGATCTCCGTGTGGATGGCGAGACATTTCATGCAGGAGGATTTCATTACGATCAACGGCGACGACATCTTCAAGCCGGTAGTGATAGAGAACCTGCTCAAGAGCGAAAGCAATATCACGATGGTGATAGACGAAAAGCCCGAATACGACGACGACGACATGAAGGTGGTGCACGATAACGGACTCGTCCAGAAAGTGAGCAAGAAAATCCCTTTAGAAGAGGCGAACGGAGAATCGGTCGGAATAATCAAATTCACCGGTAAAGGCAGGCAGATATACATCGACACGCTCGAGGAGATGGTGCGCGACGAGGAGAACATGAACGCATTTTATCTCAAGGCGATACAGCAGATCATCAACAAGGGCTATCCCGTCAATTTCTCGCTCTGCAAAGCCGACGACTGGGGCGAACTCGACTTCCATCCCGACCTCGTGCTCATTAAGCAGTACCTCAGAAGATCGAAATTAATAGATACTATATTCCCGGCAAATGAAAAATAAATATCTCAACAGTCTTTATTATATCCTCATCTCGACAGCGGTGATGTTCGCCGGAGAGATGCTTTATATGATATTCAACCGCAACTATTACCTGATGCCGGACAAGCGCAACATCATCTATCCTCTGGCGATCTTCCTGTCTCTGTCACTGATACGAAGCCTGAAATTCAGGAACACGCTCGTCATTATCATCATGGCGCTTTCGGCTGTGCACCTGTTCCACATACAGTACTTCGGCAACCTGATACAGCCCGTGGCGTTCATGCAGTTCTTCATGAACACGGGCGAAGTATTCGACTCGCTGATCCCGGAACTGCCGTCCATGATCGCGCCTTTAGTGCTGAGCGTTCTGACCGCCTGGGCGCTGGTGTATGTCAACAGGAAATTTCAGAACAGAACGTTCACCTTCAGATTTTCACCCGTCATCTTTTTCGGCGCGCTGGTCGTTCACGCTCTGATAATATCGCATCACCTTAATTCCGGGCTGGAGAAACTTCCGGAGAAGACAGCAAGATTTATATATCCCAGACCGAACAGGCATTCTTTCGAGAACTTCATGAGGGGCGTAAACTGCTTTATGACGGGGATCGTTCCGAAGCTCATTTCAGGAAAGACAGTGGAATTTCCCGAACTTCCGGCGCCTTCGGTAATGATAAAGGATCCCGACAGGAACATCATCCTCGTGATCGGCGAATCGCTGCGCGCGGACAGACTGTCCCTGTTCGGATATGACAAAGAGACCACTCCCCTGCTCGACTCGATCGCGCGGACAGAGCCGTTCACGCACAGTACCGTGCTCGCGGGAGGAACGATGACACGTACGTCGTTCGCCGTTCTTCTGAACAGGATGAAATATCCCGGAACCGGACGGCAGCTCATAGGCTACACGAATAACCTTTTCAAACTCGCGAAGGAGAACGGGTTCGCCACGCACTTCATATCGAAGCACTCGTTCAGCCAGCTCGAGATCGTGGATAATCTGCTTTCAAGGCAGAGCATAGACGAATATATGTCTTCCGGTGACATCGCCGAAGCGCTGGGCGAGAAAACATATTTCGACGGCGACCTGTTGAAAATACTTGAGCGCATCGACATGAATAAATCGAACTTTATCATACTTCACAAAAGAGGCTCGCATTCGTCCTCCGTAAGGCTGTATCCGGACGAGTTCCAGAAGTTCGACGGCTATTACGACAACTCGGTGTTCTACACGGACTATGTTATCAGCGGGATATACGACTATCTGAAGAAGAACAGCCCGAAGGAAACTTATCTGATCTTCACTTCCGACCACGGGGAGATGCTCGGCGAGGTCAAGGGCAAGAAAGGCCACGGATGGTTCGAGAAAGAAATATGGAACGTGCCTTATCTTTATTTCGCGATAAACGCTCCCGACAGCGCCGACAACGGTCAGGACATGGTAAGATGCCACTTCGACGTCAGCACGCTCGTACAGAAGCTTCTGGGATACGATTCCGAGGTAGAAAGGGAGGATGAACGGACGATCTACGTCAACGGCTCGGAAATGAGCGCTCTGGGCGGGTATATGGTCTTTAAAACGGTAAAGGATTCGGTCGTCTCAAAAGAAATCATAAGGTAGGTTATGTCAAAGATAAAAGTGCTTTTCGATCTTAAAAAGGAATATTATTTCAATTCCCTCTACCCTCTTTACAGGGAGATGGCGAAAGATGACCGCTATGACATTTACTTCCGCATCGGCAAGGACCACAAACGCTTCCTGTGGATATTTCTGATAAACGAGAAGAACCGTATCGCGAAGTGGATGGAGAAGGAAGGCTACAGGCTGACTGACGAGACTGCCGGGTTCGACCTTGTAGTATGCGGGGACGCGCTTAAAGATCCGGAGAAGTACGGAGACTGCGTAAGAGTCCACCTCGACCACGGCGTAGGCATCAAGACCCTCAGGATCAGGAACATCGTCAAACAGAAGGACTTTCACTATCACGTCTTCCTTGAGGGGCAGTACTGGTACGACTATATAAAGAGCATAGGCTGGCAGGACAAAGCCGACTTCTACGTCATGGGCATCCCGAAACTCGACCCTTTCTTCTGGGAAAACCATTACGACAGGGACAGCCTGATAAAAAAGACAGGGCTCGACCCGGACAAAAAGACCGTACTTTACGCGCCTTCATATAAACCGAGCTGCATCGAATTCATAAAGGACAGGATAGCCGACCTTATTCCGAAGTACAACCTCATCGTCAAGCTCCACCCGTACAGCTGGGGCGGGAAGTACGCGTCACATTCTCAGCACAGGTACTACGAGAAGCTCGCCAAGGAAAGACCGGGCGTTTTTTTGATCGGTAAAGAGGATTACGACATCTATCCCTACATGTACGCGTCCGACACCATGATAAGCGACACTTCCAGCGTAGTCAACGAATTCTTAGCCCTCGGCAGGCACGGCATCATTTACGAACTTCCCTATAACGAACTCAATCATTCCGACGGCATGCCCGTCCTCTCAATAGACCCCGAAGAATGGCTGCTCGGAGCGTTCCCCCACATGAAAAGCCCCGGCGACCTTCTCCCCTGCGTCGAACAGGCCCTCAACCCCACTGACCAAATGAAAGCCAAACTTGAACAGTACCGCAACTACTTCTTCACCTGCCTTGACGGCAGATCAGGCGAAAGGGTCAAACAGAAGATCGATGAGATAATGAAATTGAGCGTTTAAACAAATTTAACTTTCCCTTTGCTTTATACATAGTATTTCATTAATTTCTGTATATCAATATACGGAGTGCGGAAAGTTATGTCTTTATTTCAGAAGTTTTTATAAGTAATAATTTAACAAGATAGTCATTGAGCTTTACGGGCTGAATGAAGAAGAAGTAGGAATTGTGGAGGGAAAGTAGGGGAATATTAAAAAAAGGAATATTGTGGGCAGATTACAAACAATAGAAAATAAATTGGTAGAAATCAATGACTCTGTATTCCAAGAGCTATGTGATTGTTTACTTGCTAGGTTAAATAAAAATTGTATAGCACTAAATAGAAGAGGTAGCCAAACTGGAAAACAAAAAACCATAAAAGGAACTCCAGATTCGTTTTATTTATTACCAAATGGGAACTTTATCTTTATTGAGTTTACAACAAATGTATCAGATGAAAGTAAACTGTTAAATGATGTGAAAGCTTGTTTTGATGTTGAGAAAAATAAGATAGACATTGAAAAAATCGAAGAAATAATTCTTTGTTATAATTTTAACAGAGATCAAGAATTACTTGATGAAGTATATTCAGTTGCTCGAAGTTTTAAAAAGGATATTGTTGTTTCTTTTTGGTCACTAGATAGAATTGCACTTGAGCTTAATTCACAACATAAAGATTTAGTTTCACATTATTTAGGTTTACCATTTGATACAGGTCAAATTGTTTCAATAAAGAAATTTATTACTGAGTATAATAAAGCATCTCAAAGTATTGCTACACCATTAAATAACACATTTGTACATCGTGAAAAAGAAAAAGAAAAGTTAAAGGAACTCATATCAAGCCATGATTTTATAATTCTAACTGGAACAGCAGGTGTTGGTAAAACAAAATTAGCATTAGAAATAATATCTGAATATCTATCAGAAAACATTGATTACAAACCATTTTGCTTATCCTATAAAAAAAGTAATTTACTTGAAGACCTTTACACACATATTAATGAGGACGATAATTCAATTTTACTTGTAGATGATGCAAATCGTATTGATGAATTAGAACAAATAACAGGATTTTACAGATCACATAACAAAGGCTCAATTAAAGTATTATTAACAGTTAGAGATTATGCAATAGACAAAGTTAAATCAATTTGTGCACAATTTGAGCCTCAAGTTGTTTATATAGCTAAATTAACTGATCAAGAGATATGTGATTTAATTAAAGAAGTGCCTTTAGAAATATTAAACTCAAGATTTCAAAGGAAAATTACAGAAATCGCTGATGGTAATCCAAGAATAGCAGTTATGGCTTCTTTTTTAGCAAAAGAGAAGCAAGATATATCTGCATTATATAAAGTTTCCAATCTCTTTGAGCAGTACTTTACAACTTTTTTAAAAGACAGCGACGAATTCTCGAAAGAATTCAATCTGAAATGCTTGGGATTAATTGCATTCTTTAAAGCTGTACCATTTACCAATAAAGAATTAACTCAGACTATGTTATCTGACTTTCAAGTTGATTATAATGATTTTGTTGATTCAATTCATATTTTAGAAAAACTGGAACTGGTTGCAATCGATTATGGTTATGTTAAAATACCCGAGCAAAATCTATCGACTTATTTTTTTTATAAAAGTTTTGTGAAGGATAACCTGCTTTCGTTTCAAATTCTTCTTGACAAATACTATAACAACAATACAGAAAGATTCAAGGATTGTATTATTCCTGCAAATAATATATTTGGATATGACAATGTCATAAAAAAAGTAAGACCAGAGCTTAAAAACTATTTAAATAATATTAAGGCTGACAATGAAAAGTGCTATAAATTTCTTTCTTCTTTTTGGTATTATTTGGAAGATGAGACTTTGGAGTATTTATATAAAAAAATAAAGGAAATTCCAAACTTAGATGGAGATTCAGGTTATACATCTACATATGAAAAAAATGCATTCTCTTACGAACGCGATAGCATAATTGAATTACTCGGAAAA
Source organism: Candidatus Delongbacteria bacterium (assembly GCA_003252515.1). Taxonomy (GTDB): domain Bacteria; phylum UBA4055; class UBA4055; order UBA4055; family UBA4055; genus UBA4055. The sequence continues at coordinate 29,316 of QKDR01000059.1, forward strand.
TATTTCATT
>QKDR01000152.1 GCA_003252515.1 Candidatus Delongbacteria bacterium
TTTTCTTTAAACACCTGCTCAGCTTTTGCGATCATTTTCTCATCGAGTTTCTCCCCGCACAGGATCACTTCATAATTACCGTTCTCAAGTTCGTAGTAACCGTATATAAGCGGTTTCAGGCAAATCAGCTCCTCCGAATCCATAGCGATCTTTATATAATCAAGGCTCATAAGCCCTGCAACTGCTTCGCTGGCGTCAGTGAATTCGTAAAGAATGAAAGGTTCGAACTTTCTGAGAGCTTTCCTTCTGTTCCAGTAATCCGTTGCCGCTTTAAGGTTCCCCTGAAACGTACCGCGGTTATCGGATTCTGTAAATTCATTACCTTTTCCGACAAGTTTTTTTAAAATCCTTTTCATATAAAAAACTCCCCAAGCGGTTAAATGATATTATATATTATCACCCCGGGCTTAACTCCCCATCTAAGTTGAAATTAATATATTTTTCACGGTTTTACAAATAATTTTTGTTAATTAATTCATATAAATAATATATCTTTAATACACAAAAAAGGACTGTTATGAAAAACGATCTTAAAGAACTGCTGATACTCTACAGAGATATAAGACCTGAAATTAAAAAAAGGCTCGAACTGTTCAGAACGAACTTCGATAAAATGACCGATGACGATCTTTTCTCCGAACTTTCTTTCTGCACCCTTACTCCGCAATCAAAAGCCAGATCGTGCTGGAAAGCGATAGAACACCTTAAAGATACCGGTTTTCTTTACAGTGCCGGAAAGGACGTTCTCAGTAAGAATATTGCCGGAGTCAGGTTCCATAATAACAAGAGCGCGTATATTGAAGCGAACCGTAGACTTTTCTACTCTATGAACTTCAAACAATTCATTCTTGATAATGTGAACGACATCCCGAAACTCCGAAAATGGCTCGTATCGAATATTAAAGGCTACAGCTTCAAAGAAGCAGGTCATTTCCTGAGAAATATCGGTTTCGGATCGGATATTGCCATACTTGACAGACATATTCTGAAGAATATGGTCAAATACGGTGTTATTAATGAAATACCTGAATCCATTAATGAAAAAACTTATCTTGACCTGGAAAAGAAACTGCTGGAATTCTCAAATAAATCAAAAATACCGCCTGATCATTTGGACATGCTTTTTTGGTACAAACAAACCGGTGAGATATTTAAATAATGAAAAAAACTTACGATATAATCAAGAAAGACGGACAGATATGGAAATTCTGCGCTTACGGATTTTTGAGAGATCTGAAGTTCTTCGAACCTTTTCTGATAATTTTTCTTATGCAGTCCGGGCTTAACCTTTTCCAGGTGGGTTTACTTTATTCAATAAGAGAAACTATGTCCTTTATTTTCGAGATACCTTCAGGTATATTCGCCGACAATTACGGTAAAAAACGCGAACTGACATGGTGTTTCTCGTTCTACATTGTCTCTTTTATACTTTTCTTCTTCGGATCAGGATTCTGGATGTTTGCGCTCGCTATGATATTCTTCGGGCTGGGAGAAGCTTTCCGGTCAGGTACTCACAAGGCGATGATCTATTCGTATCTCGAACAGAAAGGATGGTTCGGACAGAAAAATTTCGTTTACGGAAGAACAAGATCGTTCTCGATGATCGGATCGGCCGTTTCGTCACTGCTTTCAATAGCATTCCTGTTCAAAATCGAAGCGCTGAAAGCTCTGTTCCTTATTTCGGTCGTGCCGTATATCGCTGAAATAATACTGATCCTCTCATATCCCGACAGTCTTGACGAGATCAGAAAGACAGAGTTCAGTTTCAGAGAATTCTTTAAAATAAGCATGAACGAATTTAAAAGAGTTGTAAAAGATTCTGCCATTCTTAAAACAATAACTTCTTCTTCAGTGTTCGATGCAATATTCGGAAGCATAAAAGATTATATACAACCTATACTGGCAGGCCTTCTGACAGCATATACTTTCAGGACAATAATCGAACTTAATGAAAAGATGACCTTAAAAATAAGCCTTGCTCTCGTATACACGGCAATCTATATAATCAGCGCGTTCGCCTCAAGGAACGTTTACAGACTCAATAAGAAAAGGACTTCATCTCTGCTTATGAGATCCACGATGGGTATCCTTGGAGTTACATGCTTCATAATCGCGGTTTCCGTAAAATTCGACCTCGTTATGCTGGTAGTGATCAGTTTTTTCTTTCTGTTCGTGCTGAAGAACCTGCGGAGACCTATATTCGTAGATGTTATCGGCGATCTGATGGATAAAGACCAGAGAGCGACCGTTCTTTCAGTCGAGAACCAGATGACCGGGATATTTACGATCATACTCGCTCCTCTTTTCGGGTTCATCGCGGACAATTTCTCCTTTTCCGTTCTTTTCATTTTTATAGGGATATCGGTTTTTCTCATAAATATGTTCGTAAAAGTGCCTGAGACGGCAAAATGAGTTCCTTGCAATATTATCCATAAATTCTTATCATCTGTATAATATGACCATTTAAAAACAACCGGAGAGAACAATGATCAAAGTGAACGGGTACGAAATAACGGAAAAAGAGTTCGATATGGCTCTAGAGGAAAGAAAATATGTCCTGAAAAAAAAGACTCTTGAAAAAAATGATATCGAGGAAGTTAAGGATATTCTTATAGACGGAGCGCTGATGCTTAAGACCGCCGGGGACGAGAACATCAAGGTAAACGGTTCCGATATTGAAGAAATGATTTCCGATATAAAAAAGAACTTTAAGACCGAAGAGGAATTTCTTGCTATACTGGCCAAAACCGGGGACAATCTTAACACCCTTAGAGACAGAGTCGAAAGAAATCTTAAACTGAGGAATTTCGTTCAGAAGAAATTTTTTGACAGCACTGAAGTTTCCGACGAAGACATGCAGAAATACTACGACCAGTATCCCGAAAGGTTCAATAAAAGCGAAGAAGTGAGAGCCTCTCATATTCTCTTTGCCGAAAGCGATAAAGAGACAGCGCTTGAAATACATGAAAAACTTACGGAAACCGATGCCGATTTCGCTGAGCACGCCAAGAAACATTCCACCTGCCCGAGCGGACAGAACGGCGGAGACCTGGGATTCTTCGACAGAGGTAAGATGGTACCGGAGTTCGAACAGGCGGCATTTGCTACACAGGTAGGACAGATATCTGACCTTGTACAATCCCAGTTCGGCTACCACATCATTAAAGTGACCGACAAACGCGAAGGCGGAAAATTTGAGCTGAACGAGATCAAAGACCAGTTGAAACAGAGCATGGTCAATTCTATCGTCAATCACAAGATCCATAAATTCACTGAAGAGCTCAGAGGAACAGCCGACATACAGATAGACGAAGAAATATTCTCAAAAAAAATACCTTCCTAATTAAATTTTTCGGAGACTTTTTATGAAAAAGGACAAAAGATCGGGAAAGAGGAATTCGCGGGAGCGCGATCCGCAGGCTGTCCTCGGCGAGATCAAAAAGACCACAAAGTCCTATACCGGCATTATTCAGATGCGGAAGAACGGTAACGGTAAGATAGTCTCGACTGAAATTGAAGGCGATATTTTTATTCCGAGGATTTTTACCAACGACGCGTTCGACGGTGACGAGGTGGAATTCGTACTCATTCCTTCCCCGAAGTACTGGGATATCGAAGGGAAAGTAGTCAGAGTGCTGAAAAGAATAAATACGGAATTCGTTGGCGAGATAAAATACATTAATAATTCCCTTTACGTTATCTGTGATAACGGGTTAAAAGTCAGACTGAGCAAACGGAAGGTCGAAAAGAGATTCCAGGAGCTTGAGGAAGGAACTATGGTCGTTATCGACGTTGACGACTGGCGTAATCAGGTCAATGCGCATATTGTCGAAGTTCTGGGCGACAAGGAGGATCCGCATGTTTCGCTGACAGCCATTGCGAGAAAACACGGATTCAAAGACAAATTTCCTAAAGAGGTAGAGGATGAGCTTGACCAGTACACCCAGGAATTCATCACGCATAAAATACCTGACAGGACAGATGTCAGACATGAAAAGATTTTCACCATAGATCCGGCCGACGCAAAGGATTTTGACGACGCGATAAACATTACAAAGCTGCCCGACGGATCTTTTGACCTCGGAGTCCATATCGCGGACGTGTCGTCATACATCCCTGAAGGAGGCGCGCTGGACATCGAGGCCGCTTCCAGGGGAACATCTCTTTATATGCCGTCATCGGTGATCCCGATGCTCCCCCGCAAGCTGTCAAACTATCTCTGCAGTCTCAATCCGGACATAGAAAGGCTTGCTTTCTCCTGCTTCATGAGGATCAGCAAAGAGGGAGAGATCACGAACTATCACTTCAGGGAAACGGTAATGAAGTCGGCTTTCCGCTTCAACTACAAGGAGTATCAGGAACTGCTTGACGCTGCTTTGAAAGGCGAAAAGACTGATCCGAAGTACGATGATTTCAGGCAGGAAGCGGTCTGGTCTAAAGAACTGAAAGATATTCTTAGAACGAAAAGATTTAAGGAAGGCGGCATTGAGTTCGAACTCCCGGAGATCAAAGTGGTAGTGGACGAGAGCGGAAAGACCGTAGATATACACCGTTATGAACTTCACGAATCCAATAATATTATCGAGGACTTCATGCTTGCTGCCAACAGGTGCGCGGCGCATTTTCTCTCAGGCAAAGAAGATAAGCTCCCTGGAGTTTACAGGATCCACGACAGACCGTCACTGGACAAGATCGCCGACTTCTTCGAGGAACTCCAGGCAAATGGAATTACGGCTCCACCGACAGCCGATCCTACGGATCACTTCTATATGCAGAAACTGCTTACTTTGATCAAAGAGTCCCCGAGCGGCGATTATCTTGCTAATAATTTTCTCAGAACGATGATGAAAGCCAAATATTCGACGGACAATATCGGTCACTATGGCCTCGCGTTCGACCTTTACACGCATTTCACTTCACCTATAAGGCGGTATCCGGATCTTATGGTGCACAGGCTTATCAAGAAACACCTGAAGAAACTTTCGATAAATAAAGCCAGAGATAACAAACGCGTCGTTCAGGGCCTCTGTATGCTCGCATCCGAGCGCGAGATCAAGGCGATCAAAGCTGAATATGAAGCAAGAGACCTTAAGATCATTGAGTTCATGACAGACAAGATCGGTAAGGAATACAAAGCCGTGGTCGTAACGGTAATGCCGTACGGAACCTATGTCAGAATGCAGGAATGGCCTGTCGAGGGGCTTGTACGCGCCAGAGAACAGCACACCGACCTCTATGAATATGACGATACGAGAAAGATCTTCAAAGGGAGGCGCAGCGGAGACGAACTCTTCGTAGGAAAAGAGCTGACGGTCAAACTTAAAGGCGTCAGCAGAGAACTTCTGACGATCGATTTCGATATAGTGAAAGAGAAGAAATAAAAAAAGCCCCGGAATTCCGGGGCTTTTTAATTTACTTCTGGTCTTTAATACATTTCGCGAGCCTTTTTATGGCCTCCACGAGCTGTCCCTTTGATGAATACGAGAAATTGAGCCTCATGTGATTTTTCGCCGGTTTCCCGCCATAGAACTGCCAGCCCGGCACGAAAGCTACATTATATTTCTCAACAGCTTCATAGAAAAGCTTTTCAGTATCAATATGTTCAGGCACCGTAACCCACAGGAAAAGCCCTCCCTCGGGTTTCGTCCATGTTACGCCCGAGTTTTTCGGAAAATACTTATCCATGGTACTCAGGAACAGCTTGAGCTTCTCCCTGTAATAGTTCCTGCAGTTGTCGAAATGTTTTTCAAGGTCCATTTCGGTCAGGTACGACGCGCAAATATCCTGATTGTATTTGGGAGTGTTAAGGATATTCCCTTCCTTGATATTGCACATTTTTTTGATGACCTCTGCGGGACCGATGTTGAAACCGACCCTCATTCCCGGGCAGAATATCTTCGAGAATGTGTAAAGCCCTATAACGTTCGTTCCCTTATACTTCTTCTGGTCGATCGAAAATATCGAAGGCGGTATCTTTCCGTAGTACCTCAGGTCTTTGTACGGGCTGTCCTCGATCACGGGGATGTCGTATTCGTAGCTCAGATTAAGAAGGGCTTCCCTTTTCTTCACGCTCATTGAGATGCCTGTCGGGTTCTGGAAATCCGGAACGACGTAAATGAACTTGGGCATCTTTCCGCCCTTCTTCTTTATAGCCTCCAGCTTTTTGCGGAAACCTTTCACGTTCGATCCGTCCTCCTCAATGTCGACTCCGATGTATTTCGGCCTGTTGAGGTCGAACGCAACGATCGCGCCGGCGAAAGTCGGTCTGTCGAGCATAACCGTGTCGCCGGGGTTCAGAAAAAGCCTTCCGGCAAGATCAAGCCCGTGCTGTCCCGACGTAGTGATAAGAAGATTGTCTTCCTTGATGTTTATCTTGTCGCGTTTCAGATATTTGATTACGGCATCGAAAAGAGCTTTTTCACCCGGGATGGACGAGTACTGCATCACCTGATCAATCTTACCGCCATTTAGCGCCTTTTCTGTCGCAAGCCTGACTTCCTCTTTCTGGAAAACGTCAGGCGAAGGAAGTCCCCCCGCCAGAGAGATAATTTGCGGATTCGATGCGAGAAGCTTAAGGGTCTTCCCTATCGGATATCCCTCATAAGAAACGGCGTTCTCCGAAAAACGCTTACTCCAGTTCTTAATCATGATTGCTCCTTAAAGGCTGCCTTTACCAAATTGGGTCCTGATGCCTTTTTTCTTCATAAAATCCATACCGTCCTTAGTAGCTTTAAGTGATTTATAATATATCACATCGCCGATCTTACCGGCAAGCTTGTTCCTTTCTTCGTCGGAAACAAAGTAAGCTGCCATCGTGTCTAATTCTCTCGCCGTTCCGTCACTTTCGTATTTATAAGTGATATCCGTTCCGCTTTCGAGAACTGTGTGAGCGTTCTTCGTCCAGTCAAATCCTGCCATACCAAGATCGGGATTTATTCTCATGTGAGCAGCCAGGCTGATGCCTTTGATACCGCTTTTTTTGAGTTCTTTCGCACATGTTATGAAAGTATCGGGGTCAGCTCCGTTACCAATGTTGATCTCATATATCGGTGTAGTTCCGTCTTTTCTGATGTATTCGCTGATGATATTAAGAAGCATTCTGAACTGCATGGTAGTCTGGGTTGAAAGAAGCATTGACACTTTAAAAGTCAGGTTCGGTATGTCTTTAGCGTAATAGCAGGCCGCGACGATGGTACTCCAGCTCGGGTTAAGGTAAAAATCACCGCCTGTTTCCATAGCTGTTCTTGTAACACCGTCAAGGTATACGAGATGATTGCTGTTAGCTACTTCAATTCCCCCGAAGTTGCCGAAAAATGTTCCCTGATTCTTCAGTATAAGAGCCGAATTTGTCTTGTCTACTTTGGTTCTTTCAAATTTCTCACCCGTTACTTTTTCAAGTTCTTTGAATCTTTTTTCAGGCTGCGGTATCCCGATCAGATTAGTGCTGCAGAACTTCTGTGCGCCCATAATATTCTCGGCCATGCACAGAGTAGCCATCAGATCACCTGAATAAACATAATGGTCTGTCAGTGCAACTACCGAAATAAATTCCGCAGGTATGAATACCGGATCTTTTTTTGCGGTCTTTACGACCTTTTTCATAAAATTGTGAGTTACACTTGCACCCTGAAAACCTGACACCTGACTTTTGGCTATACCGAGCTTTTTATTGTATTTGATCTTATTCGCTTTTTCGAAATCAGCGAGTTTCGGAAATTTCTTGATAAGCTTTTCCGCGTCGGCGATCATTTCACCGTAACCTTTTTCTTTAAGCACTTTTTTTCTGGTCTCGAATTTCTTGTTGTAGGCTATTGTATCGTTGATCTTCTTCGCGCCTCCGTGAAATTTTTTCAGCGCGTCCATCGCCTTTTTGTCTCTTGCAGATAACAGCTCGTACTTCATTGTCCCCTCCGTTTGATTTATTTTAAATTCATAAGTTTTAATTACACCGATTAGATAAATAAAAACAATTTCGATTAATATCAAGAACATAATTTACAAATTTATTGCCAAAAAGATCATTTTTTCATAATTTTCGGCTGTTAAAAATCCAAGGGGACAATATGACAAAACCTATCACTTATTACTCGACGAACCTTAAAGCTGCACCGGTTTCATTTAAAGAAGCTCTTTTAAAAGGAATCGCTCCCGACAAAGGACTTTTCATGCCGGACCATATACCTCAACTCACAGCTGAGGAGATTGATTCATTCTCTGACAAACAGTACTGGGAGATCGCATACACTGTAATACATAAATTTCTGAAAGACGATATTCCTGCTGACGATCTGAAAAAAATATGCAGAGACGCATATAATTTTGATGTGCCGCTTGAGAAAGGATACGACAGAAAATTCGTAATGAGACTGGATCAGGGGCCTACTGCTTCCTTCAAGGACTTTGCGGCGAGAATGATGGGAAGGCTGATGAACTACTATCTGTCGCGTGAACATAGAAAACTTCTGATACTGACAGCCACTTCAGGAGATACGGGAAGCGCTATCGCGAACGCTTATTACGGGCTCGATAATGTCAAAGCTTTAGTTCTGTTCCCGGAAAAAGAAGTTACGAACAGGCAGAGAAAACAGATGACGACACTGGGCAGGAACATTCAGATACTGTCTCTGGACGGCAAATTCGACGACTGTCAGGCTCTCGTCAAGCAGGCTTTCGCTGATACTGACCTTGATCATTTGAACCTGTCTTCTGCTAATTCAATCAATATCGGAAGGCTTATACCCCAGACTGTTTATTACTTCTATTCCTATGCTAAACTGAAAAAAGAAAAAGGTGAAAAAGTGATATTCTCGGTACCATCGGGTAATTTCGGCGATATGATGGGCGGAGTGATAGCCATGAAGATGGGACTCCCCGTTAAGAAATTCATCATATCGACCAATGATAACGACGAATATCCGAAGTTCTTAAAGACCGAAGATTACGATATTATAGTTCCTTCCAAGAACTGTATCTCAAGTGCGATGAACGTCGGGCACCCGAGCAATATGGCGAGACTCGTGGCTCTTTACGGCGGCGTGATGAGCGAAAAAGGTACTGTCATAAAAAAAGCGGACATGAAACAAATGAAACAGGAGATATGGGCTGTCAGCATAAACGACGCTCATACTAAAGAAACCATCAAAAACGCCTGGAAAGAGCACGAACTTCTGCTTGAACCTCACGGATCGGTCGGCTGGGCGGGTCTGCACGAATATTTAAAAGAGCACGGCGATGATAAAGAGCAACTTTATATCTCGCTCGAGACCGCGCATCCCGCCAAATTCCCCGAGCACATCATTGATCTGCTAGGTTTCGACCCGGAACTGCCTCCGAGCCTTGAGGGGATAGAACATAAAGAGGAACAGTACGACAGCATCACGGCTGACTACGAAGCTTTCAAATCTTACCTGACAAAAAACTACAAATAGGATACGGACTAATGAAATATATCATCATACTAGGCGACGGAATGAGCGACTATCCGGTCGAAAAGCTCGGGGGGAAAACTCCGCTTGAAGCCGCTGACATACCTGACATCAATGCTCTGGCAAAAAAAGGAAGATGCGGACTGTTCAGGACAGTGCCGGACGAGCTCCCGCCGGGCAGCGAGGTAGCTAATATGGCCGTGCTCGGATATGATGTCAGAAAATTATACCAGGGACGCGGCGTTCTGGAAGCTGCCAGTATGGGAGTCAAACTGAACTCAGACGATCTGGCGATGAGATGCAATCTGATCTGCGTTCAGGACGGAAAGATAAAGAACCATTCAGCCGGTCATATATCTTCGGAAGAGGCCCACGAACTGATAGATACATTGAACGAGAAGCTCGGTGACGATCTTGTTAAATTCCACAAGGGAGTAAGCTACAGACACCTGTTCGTTCTTAAAAACGGCAGAAAGGAGGTCAAGCTCACTCCACCTCACGACGTGCCCGGCACTCCGTTCAAAGATGTTATGCCTGTTCCGGAGATCCGGGAAGCTGAAGGAACCTCTAAGCTTCTTAACGATCTAATCTTAAGGTCTCAGGAAATACTGAAGGATCATCCCATAAATTTAAAGAGGATCGCGGAGGAAAAAGATCCCGCCAACTCGATATGGTTCTGGTCGGCAGGCTACAAACCTGAAATGAAGACCCTGCAGGAACTCTATGGAAAAACAGGAGCCGTCATTTCGGCGGTCGATCTGCTTTACGGTATCGGCGTATATGCGGGAATGGATATTATCCATGTCGAAGGCGCGACAGGACTTTACACGACAAACTATGAAGGAAAGGCCAAAGCAGCCGTAGAAGCTCTCAAGACTCACGATCTGGTATATCTTCATATTGAAGCCACTGACGAAGCCGGACATGAGGGCGATCCTGATCTTAAAATAAAAAGTCTCGAATATCTTGATAAAAGAGCCGTTAAATATATCGTTGAAGAGACCGCGAAATTCGACGAACCCGTAGCGATAGCAATAACACCTGATCATGCTACACCATGTTCGGTCAGGACACACACTCATGATCCTGTACCTTTTATAATTTACAGACCCGGTGAAGAACCGGACAGTGTAAATGAATATAATGAAAAATCCGTAGAAAAAGGCTACTACGGACTGATCGAAGGCGATATGTTCATTAAAGCTTTATTCGATATAAAATAATCTATTCGTCGAGGTACATCTTCCCTTTCGTTGTGATCTCGGCTATCATTTTCCCCGACACATGAGTTCTGAGATCTATCAGATTTTTCCTTTCGAGAGCGTATTCTATCTCACTGGCGTATTCTCTCGCTTCAGCTTCACTTAATGAATCTTTTAGAGCATCGAAGACCGTCGCAGGTCCGTTGCTTTTCAGATAATTAAGCACTGTTTCCATGAGCTGTTTTTCGTGCATTCTCCCCTCCTCAAGTTAAAATGCAGTTAAAATATAATGATGAATATCATGAAAAATCAATATAAATTCCCGCTTTTTTATTTTGTTTTAAGAACAAAACAGCTTAAATTTAGTAATAATCTAAAAACGGGGTTTTTAATATGAAAAATATAATGCTGATAACCTTACTGACGGCGTTACAGGCCGTTTTTTCATCCGGGATCATAAAAGGCACCGTGGTCAGCAGTGAGAATACTATTCTGACCGAGGCGAATATAATCGTGATCGGAACTACACTAGGATCGGCGACGGATGAAACGGGAAAGTTCGTCATCAGAGGAATAAAGGAAGGCAGGTATCTCCTGAGGTGTTCGCATATCGGATATACAGATGATTTTGCCAGAGGTGTGCTGGTACAGAAAGACTCGGTCTCGGTCATTGATTTCGTTCTTGAACCGACGGAATATCAGATGCAGGCTATCGAGGTCGAAAAAAAAATGGACGATATTGATGCAATAATGAAAACGCGAAATCTGGGAACTTCGGAGTTCTTTACGGTGCAGAATGTTGAGAAACCTGTAATTAAAGGTAAGATAAGAGTTGATACAAGTGTCGGTTTCTGGGCAAGGTTCAGACTTTTCTTCTATAAGATGTTCAACTGATCTTAATGATTAAATTATTAAACATATTTCTGATCTCACTTCTTATTTTCTCCTGCTCGGGTCCCGAACAGATCGTCAGAGAAGTCAAGGTCGAGACCGTTGAAAGGGTCGTTGTAAAAGATATTGACATTTCAGGTCTGTCTAAAGAATTTTCAGTGATAACGGATCCGAGGAGCGGTTTATGGTCCGTGGAATTCTACGACCTTGACACCGGAGATATTCTTTTCGAATACAACCGCAATAAAAACCTCCTGCCGGCATCGAATCTTAAACTGATCACGACAGCAGCGGCCTTAAAGATCCTGGGTCCGGACTACAGGTTCAGAACGGATTTCAGCATTGACGGGCATATCGACAGCAGGCTGAACCTGCTGAAAGGCAATCTGTATATATCCGGAACGGGCGATCCTTCAACAGGCGGTAATTATCTGAAAGACTGCTCTCTTCCGGAACTGACACCGCTTATTGATTCACTGAGACTCTCTCACGGAATAGATTTTATTGAAGGCCACATAACCGCTTCGGACATTTTCAGGATCGATGAAGCTTATGGAAAAGGCTGGGATATAGACGATCTTCCGAGCTACTACGCAGCTCCGGTCTCCCCTCTCACTTTCCATGAAAATCTTACAAAGATAGTAGTTAATAACGGCAATACGGAAGTTATCCCTTTCTATCCGTTCAAGATCAAAAGAGACACTGTCCCCGACATGAGCAAAGCTCAATTTAACCGCATTCTCGGCACAGATTCCCTAGTTATCAGATATGACTTTAAAAAATATTCTCACGGATTTATCACAGTTAACGATCCTCACAAATTCTACGAGATCAGCATCAGGGAGTTTTTGAGAAGGAACGGCATCTCGGTCATGGATAAAAATCTCGTCGTGCAGAATACCGCAAGGTTCCCGCTGTTCACGCTCTACAGCGACAGCCTGTACAGGCTTATAGACAAATGCGTCGGCGAGAGCAACAACCTTTACGCAGAGCAGATATTCAGGGAAACTGCGGAAGTTTTCGCTAAAGACACGACTCTGACAGATTCACTCGAACATCTTAACACATCTTATACAAATCTTCTTAAAATAAGCTCCGACCTTTATGAGAGATTATTCGGTATTGATAATTTTACTTTGAGCGACGGGAGCGGTCTTTCTAGAATGAACTTCTTTTCAGCCGACAAATTCGTGAAAGTCCTAACAACGATGTTTGAAGATGACAATTTTATATCCTATATATCTTCATTCCCCAGACCGGGCACGAACGGAACTCTCGAATCCAAAATGACCCACCCCGACCTTCAGGGCAGGCTTTTCGCAAAGACCGGATCAATGACCGGTGTCAACGCTCTTTCAGGCTATCTGTACACGAAAAAGAACCGCAGAATAGCATTTTCCGTTATCAACAACTATTACGACCTCAGCAGGAACAGAACGAACGCCGGCTTCGAGGACATTCTTTTATATTTCGTGAATAATTACTGACAGTATTTACTCGGGAGATATTATGCCGGAACTTGATAAAGAAAAAGCTGATAAGTACGGCGCCGACAAGTATGGAATGAGAAAATATGTCATGGCATTCCTGAAAAGAGGCCCGAACAGACCGTCAGACCCTGATAAATCCAATGAACTTCAGAGAGCGCATCTGGACAATATCGGCAGAATGGCAGAAGCCGGAAAGCTCGTAATAGCCGGACCTTTCCTTGACGACGGAGATATTCGCGGCATCTACATATTCAACGTAAACTCTATAGAGGAAGCCGAAGAACTCACAAATACCGATCCGGCGATAATTTGCGGATCACTCGTTATGGAACTCAGAGAATGGTACGGATCAGCCGCGCTCATGGCTGTTAACGATATACACAAAGAGATCGCGGAAGAAGAGATTTAAAATAATTTTCTCCCTTGTGACTTAAATCACAGAATATTAGTTTCGTTAAGGCTATTTTACTTTCGAAATTTATTATGGGGGAATCAAAGTGTGTGAGAATACGCTGATAATCGAAGACAACTGCAAATGTAAGCACAAAAACGGTCTTGAGGATTTTGATCTTCTGTTCGATATGACTGAAGAGATCAACGAGAAATTTTTCTATGTAACCGCAGTAATTAATACTGTTTCCAGAAAAATAGAGATCTACAGATAAGAAATATTGCGATTCAGGTATTTTATTCGTATAATTCGTCTGAACAATAACCCAACAGAAGGAGGAAGTATGAAACAAAGCGGAACTTACGGTAATTCGGAAGGCGGAAGATAGCTTTACCTGCTACGCAATTTATTTTCCTCACTAACGGTCCGTTCAGGACTTTTACGGTTGTCTAAAGCCGTTCCGAAATTATCCCGAAAGAAATATTGTTACACCGCGTCAGAGCGGAACTGTTTAATTAATTTCACAGGAGGTCAGTATGATACATGTAACGGTAAACCCTAAAACCCGAACGGGGAACGAATAACGCACAGAACGTCTCCCCGGAACAATAATAATGGAGACATAAAATAAATGAATACACTTAATGATTACGGCTGGGACGGATTCTTTGAAGGGCATTTTAAATCATACGGAGAACTCGGGTTCAGGCCGGCAAGAGTAACGAAAGAAACTAAGAACAGATTCTGGCTGATGACGGAGGACGGAGAATCAGAAGCTTTGGTATCGACAAAATTCTTCATGAATACTTTCGCCAGAGAGCAGCTTCCTGTCGTGGGTGACTGGGTAGCGGTGAACAAGCCCGATGGAGCGGAAGAGCATTTTATTGAAGGTGTGCTGCCCAGAAAGACTAAGCTGATCAGGAAAGGTAAGGACACTTTCGGACGCAACTTCGAAAAAGCAGGTGACGGCGGGATCAGGATCATCACCAGCAATGTCGACACGGTGTTCTACGTGGCCTCGCTCGACCACAGGGATTTCAACCTGACAAAGATCGAGCGCTACATACTGATGCTCAACGAAAGCGGAGCGGAACCTGTTCTAATACTGAACAAGAAGGACATCTGCCCCGACCTTGAAACTTATCTTGAACGCATCAGTACGGTAGCGGGAAACCTGCCCGTCCATCCGGTCAGCGCGGTCAACGGCGACGGGATCGCGGACCTTCTTAATTACCTGAAACCGGGCAAGTCGGTATGCTTCATCGGATCGTCCGGTGTGGGTAAATCATCCATAATCAACACCCTAATGGGAGAGGATGTCATGTTCGTGTCTGACATCAGAACGGCGGACAAACGCGGCAGGCACACGACCACGCACCGCGAGATGCTGCTCTTCCCAGAAGGAGGTATCCTGATCGACAATCCCGGCATCCGCGACCTGAAGCCTGTGGCTTCCCAGGAAGCGCTGGAGAACACGTTCGAGGACGTGGTCGCGCTTGAGTCACAGTGCAGGTTCAGCGACTGCTCTCACGGGAACGAACCCGGCTGTGCAGTACGTGAAGCTGTTAACAACGGCGAACTCTCCGTCAAACGCCTTAGTAATTACGAAAAGCTCAAGCGTGAAACATCTTTCTTTGAACAAAGATCGAAGCAGAGAGAAAAATTCCTCGAAAAAGCGTTCGAGAAGGAAAAACGCGGATTCATGAAGATCAAACAGCACATGCGCGGCATCAAACGGCGTGACAGATAAATTAAAACCGGGTATTCAGCCCGGTTTTTTATTGCTTAAACTGATCTCAAACCTTACATTTGGTCAGTTTTTAAAAATCAAAGGGGGAATATACAGTAATGAGAAATTTGTTGGTCCTGATTCTGATTCTGATTTATCATCTTAATTCACAAAGTGTTGATCTGAAAGGTTCGTGGCTCAATACTTCTACAGGCATCATTGAGAACGGTAAAAGCGTAGATATTGCTCTCAATATACCGATACTTGCGGGATATTTCAGATTCAGCCCTGAAATCGGTTTTGGCACACTGGAAGGGAAAGAAGATTATTATTTCGATTCTTTCTACGGTTATGATTATGAACCCGGCAGTTATAATTTCACTTCGACTCTATTTTCATACGGTGCATCGTTACTATATGAGTTTTCGCTTGAAAAGAACGGTCATCCGGAATATAGTGTAGCTTTTGGACCGGGCATAGATTTTCTTATGTTAAATAATGTCGAACTTTCCGGTATCGATTTTGAATATGATGAGTATTCGAGGAGAGGTTACAGTTTCTCAGTTCTGTTTTTCAATAATAAACCGGGCTTAAGTTTCAAAGCGGGTTATTCTTATAAGAAAATTGAAGAGTCCAGCGATAAATTCTCTTGGAACATTGAGCCTCTTGATGCGTTTACAATTCACAAATTTTCAATCGGATTAACTTATAATTTTAACGAAAACGATGACTATACTGTTGATTTCTGATTGATTTTGATACTGCATCTGATTAAATTGTAAGTAATGGATAAAAAAGAAACAGATCATAAAGCATTTATTCCTCTAGGATTCTCATTCTTAGCTATTGGAATAGTATTTCTCAGGAAATCAACCGGTATGGGTATTGCTTTTATGGGACTGGGTATTTCGTGGATAGTTATAGGTAAAATGAGATCAAAGAAGAAAAATCATAATAAGGAAGATAATAATTGAAATTTATACTTCACTTCTTGCTCATACTATCATTTATAGTCTCTGCTCAGATAGTAACTGATTCTACTGATGCAGGTTATCCTTACAGAAGGATCGTTAAACCTCCAAAGACTAAAGGTATGACAGTATTATTGTCGGTGGTCATACCGGGTGGAGGTCATTTTTATCTCGGAAATCATAAAACAGGTCTGGCTTATCTTGCGGCTAGAACTGCTCCGATAGTATACGCTGTTACCGCTTTTGATAAAATCAACGACAGCAGAACGAGGGACCAGATAGGTACTACTCTTGCGGTGATCGCTTTAGGTTCGTGGATAGGTGATGTTCTCCATGCCGGGATATCTGCATATGGGCTTAATAGAGAAAATGAAAATATCAGTTTTAATTTGGAACCTGATCCTGTCAATAAACATTATGGTTTTGAATTAGTTTATTATTTTAAATAAGATTTAATACGTTAATCCGGTTATATACCGGCTTCTTTCCTGAGTTTCTCTACATCAAGATCTCTGATCCAGTCGGGCAGGTTGATCCATATCTCATGGTAATTATAGCCGCCTTCGCGCATTTCTTTTAAGGCTTCTTCTTTTGTCCATCCCTGAACAGCTATACGGTAGATCGCGCACATTGTGCCTGTCCTGTCGGCTCCGTGCTGGCAGTGAAACAGTACGGGCTGATTCTTAGGGTTGGTAACTAACTGAAGGAACCTGACTGCTTCTTTGAATTCCGGATGCCAGGCTTTCATGTAAATATGCTCATAAGATATCCCGGTATTAGAAAGCTCATCCCTGTCGGAGTGGAACGATCTGAGATTTATGTCGGTCTCTATTCCAAGTTCTTTAAGATTTTTCATTCCTTCTTTTGTCGGCTGCGCCGAACGGTACAGATTGTCGGTGATCCTGTGCAGATTCGGAACTCCTTCAAGATAAACCGGCTTCGCCCATTTTTCAGGTCTTTTTACTTCGGTCTGTTTATCTTCATTTTTTCTGTCCCTCGCTCCTGAATCGTATACTACACTGCCCCAGTCCGTCATCTCTGAAGGTAAAAGCACAAGCGGCATTTTATCTTCCGGAGCGAACCATTTCTTATATGCGTATACTGCAAGCTCGCTGCAGTACCATCGTTCGCTGTCATTAATTCCTACTGTGCCTAAAAAATCATATTTCTTCCCGATTTTATCCAGCGCGTTCTTTACCGCTTCCGATCTGACCTGAGAACTCACAGCCCATTTCGGTCTTATAAGCACAAGCTGATGTGATTTGTCTACGAATTCTTTAAGCGGGGTCGTATGTATCCCCTGACCTTCAGCTTCCACCACCTGATTCTTCAGGCTGTCATAAATGACCACATGGCTGAAATCCGACCATGTTGCCGTAGAAACGATCTGATCGGAAATATGATACCCTCTGGTGATAAGCCAGTCGCCGTGTTTAATATTCGCGATAATATTCTTGTAGAACTCTTTATTCTGTATTTCGTGCGTGACAGGGTCTGACTTCTTTATAAAAGGATCAGCATTCAATATACAGAACACCGCTAAAATACATATCAGAATATTATTTTTCATAATTCCCTCTATTAATATTCAAAACTACTTCCGCCTATGAACTCTTTTATGATCGAAGTGTTCGGGATATCCTCATTAACTATCGGCAGGAAGAACGACATGAACTTCAAAAGTCTCTGAGCTTCAGAGTATTCCTTTTCATTCTCCGGGACTTCTTTGATTATCGGTTCCGCGTACTGCTTTAGAATACTGAACTCGTACAAAAGCGCTGAATTGAACATGATATCCGCTTCCTCCTGATATGGAAAAATGTTCTTCTCCTCTCCTGCGCGCACACTGGGCCACCTTTTGAGAGTCGCCAGAGCCGAATGACTTCTGTAATTGTAATCCCTGATTATTCTGCGGATAAGCCTGTTGTCCGTTGTCGGTATCCTGTTATGCCTGTCGATTGATATCTGGGTGAGCGCGGATACGTAGATCCTGAATTTTAGACCGGTTTCGATCAGAGGGGTCAGTCCGGGATTCAGCGCATGTATGCCTTCGACCAGAATGATATTCTCGGGTCCGCACTTCATTTTCGGGCCGGCAAGTCTTTTCCCTGTATGGAAATCGAATTTGGGTATCTCCACCTCCTCGCCTTTGAACAGGCTGAGGAGATTCTCGTTGAAAAGTTTAATATCTATCGCATCAAGCGATTCGAAATCGTATTCGCCTTTCTCGTCTTTGGGCGTATGCTCCCTGTCAACGAAATAATCGTCAAGCGATATCACAAGCGGTTTCAGCCCCGATACCTGAAGCTGTATGCTCAGTCTCTTCGAGAATGTCGTCTTGCCGGAAGATGAAGGGCCTGAGATCAGCACGAGCCTGATATTCTTTCTCTCGGTGATCCTGTCGGATATATATGCGACCTTTTTCTCGTGCAGAGCTTCGGCGATCTTTATAAGTTCTCCGGCTTTTTTATCCAGAACGTGCTGGTTCAGCTTTCCCACGTTTTCCGTGTCAAGCAGCTTTACCCATTTGCTGTGCTCGTTTATGATCTCGAAAAGTTTGTTCTGCGGTGTCTGTTCGACTATCTTATCCGGCTCGGAAGTGGAAGGTATCTGAAGAAGCATTCCGTCGTAATATTTCACCAGATTGAACACATTAAGACTGCCGGTAGAAGGAGCAAGGTAACCGTATAAATAGTTGATTATCCCGTCGAATCTGTAAACTGAAGTATATATCCTGTTCCTCTGCCTCAGGATAAGTTCCTTATCATCAAGTCCCTGAGCTAAAAACTGTCTGATCGCGTCTTCAGTTCTGAGCTTGTGCCTTTCGAAAGGATAATTATCCTCAATAACTTTCTTCATCCTGGTTTTCAGATCGAATATCTTCTGAGAGTCCAGCAGATCATTGCCTTCGTAGTCGGTCAGTTCGCAGTAGTAGCCTTTGGATATTGTGTGCAGAACATACAGCTTCGATCCTGGAAAAAGGTCGTCCACGGCTTTACACAGTACAAAGATCAGTGACCTGACATAGACGTTAAGACCGTTCCCGCTCGTGCGGTCTATGAATTCCACGTCGCATTCGCTTATCAGCGGAAAAGAGAGTTCTTTGAGAGTGTTGTTGACAAGAGCGGCAATAACGGGATATTTCAGGCCGTGCTTCGTCTTGTCCGCAATATAAGAAAGAGTTGTACCTGCGGGGATCTCTATTGACTCACCTGTATTGATTATATTTATCTTAGCTGTATCAATCATATAAGTATCCGGATTATTATTTGTATATGTAAATCAGGTCTGCCTGAAAATAGATTCTTCCGATATTCTCATCGGAAAACAGTCTGCTGTCAGAATATCTTGCGTTGACGGTCACAGAGCCGAGGTCTACTGATAAAAAAGCTCCTACGGTATGCCTGAATATATCTCCTATATCCGGCATATTCTCGGTAAAGACGGATGGAAGAAGCTGATAATCCAGAGAGAACCTGACATTTTTATCTAAATTATATCCTGCAATGAAATTATTTTCTATCAGCCACGGGTAAGTAAGCTGATGACCGTCATCGTCGTCGTACCGGACGTCCAGTTTCTTATAAACGACAGTATAAGTACCGAAAAAATTCTTATAAATGTAATGAAATCCCGTTGACGACTGGAACTGGTCAAAATATGACCTTTCGGAACCGTTGGCGTTATCGTCGATATCAAAATCAAGAAATACCGGCGATACTACGCTCATAAGCATCGACGACCGCTTGTTGACCTTAAGGTTCACAGTCATCCTCGCCGAGAACCCGCCTCTTCTGAAAAGATACTCTCCGCCGTTGTTTATCTGTCTGTCGTAGTATGAGGACATAAGCATATCGAACGACAGCCCCACCTGATGCCTTCTGAGATCCGATATGATACCGAGAGAGACGGCATCCCTCTTTTTTATTATCTCTCTTTCATCATCGTAGTTGAGAACCGATTTATATGGCGTTGAATAAGAAATGAACGGCATGAATTCGCGCTGATAATTATAGAGAAAACAGAAATTCTTCACAAGATCGATATTCTCTGCGCTTTTTACGTCAGCCCCGAAACCGTCACCAAGCTGTTTGACGAACGGGGAGAACGATAACATGAATTTCGTTTTAATATCAAGATCATTAAGGTCCAGCGGCACGAAATCGAAAAGGTATGCGCCTGTATGAGATGACAGAGCCGTAGGAGGTTCATAATTAAAATTCTCGTAGTAATTATAGTAGGTCTTTACGCCTTCGGCAGAAAGCAGGCATAGAAATGTTAAAACTGATACAATAATTATTTTCACTTTTTAATACCTTCTTTAAATTTAGCTTCTTTGCCTTCATTCAGATTATCATAGAATCTTGTAGTGGGGTACGCCAGATCAATATCCTGATGACCAGCGAACCTCTCAAGAATATTTTCCCAGATATCGTTCGCGCTTCCCCGGCGGTTCCTGGGTTCACAAAGATATCTGAGTGTCAACAATACACCGCTGTCCTTTACACTTACATATACTATCGGCGAAAGATTCTTGTAATATATCATGAACTTTCTTGCGGAATCTTTTATCTTTTGCTTGGCTTTAGCCTCCATTCCGGGGTTAATATGGTCCGCGATCTTTTCAAGTTCCTTTTTCGCCAGTTTCCAGTTACTTTCAAAAGTAATGAGAACCGGTATCTCGTTCCATATCATTTCGAATCCTTTGTTGTAATTCGAGAGAGGTGTTGAGAAAAGCATCCCGTTAGGTATGTGAATGATCCTTCCCGTACTCTGATCCGCGTCTACCCAGTTCCCGATCTCCATAAGCGTGAACTGGAATATCCTTATGTCGATCACATCTCCCTTGTTCCCGCCGACCTCAACCCTGTCTCCGATCTCAAGCGGACGCCTCCAGATTATAAACACCCAGCCCGCAAAATTCGCCAGCGGGTCTTTCAACGCTATCGCCACACCGGCAGAAAGAAGTCCAAGATATGTCGATACTTCTCCGACACCCTCGAACCAGACGCGCCCGATAATGATGAGAAGGATGAACATCCTGATATATCCGAGGGTCTTGCTCCACATATAGACCGTTTTAGTGCTGTCTGTACGCTTCTTGATGAAGATTATGAGAAGGAAGCTCAGTATATATACGATAGCTACCGCTATAAGGGAATGGAATATTTTCTGCTGTATTACAGGAGTAACTCCCAGAGTGTCTTCTATCCAGTGGAAAAATTCGATCAGCATATTCATGCCCCTCCGATTTATGTTCAAGTATATAATTTAAGACTTTTTGTCAGAATACGAAAGTAGTGAAATTAAAATATTGATTTTTTAAAACTAATTGGTTAATTTATTACAGACTGAAATAATGCGGCGGTAAGTTTAATATGCTTTCACCGAAAATACTGGAATATCTGAGCAGAAACCTTCTGTTTGAAGGCATTGACTCCGGAGAACTTCAAAAGCTTGACGACTGTCTTTTCCAGGTAAGGGAATATCAGAAAGAAGATCTCATTATCGAACAGGATGCGGACCCCGACGGAATATATCTGATCCTGAAAGGTTCGGTGGTTATCAAGAAATCTACGATGAAAGAAACGACTGAAGACGATGAGAACAAGGAGATCATTCTCAATTACTGCAGTAAAAATGAATTCGTGGGTGAACTCGCTCTCGTAAGCAACAAAAAAAGAGCCGCTAACGTATACTGTTTCAGTGCGGTATGCAAGATCATTTTTATAAACACCAATGATTTCTATAAAGTTTATGAGATTATTCCGGGCATTCAGAAGAATCTGGGAAAGACTATCGCGGAAAGACTGGGCGAAACTTCTATTAGAGCGGCGAATGAATCGAGCAAATATAAAAAACTGTATGAGCTCCAGCTTG
Organism: Candidatus Delongbacteria bacterium; assembly: GCA_003252515.1. GTDB lineage: Bacteria > UBA4055 > UBA4055 > UBA4055 > UBA4055 > UBA4055. Next base: position 21,980 of record QKDR01000152.1, read on the forward strand.
AGAACTCAATGAGGACCACTGAGCTTCTTAAAAGCCAGAAGGAGTTCGAGAAAAGAAATCAGGAACTTTTACAGAACCAGAGAGAAGTAAAAAGAACTGCTGTGGTCGAAACGATCATCACAATGATCCATTCAGTCCATACTGATTTCGATTATCCGGTCCTTTCCGCTGACGATCTGTATGCAAAACTTTCTGCTGCTGCTGCTGAAAAGAATTTTACCGAAATAGAGAGATTAACAGCTGAACTTGGAAAGTATATCGGGATCCTCAGGAAAAAACTCGAACTATACTCGGATCAGGCCACTCTTGAGTTCGGCCACGATGATAAGAGCAGAAAAATAATAATCTTCAAACCAAAGGAAGACGAACAATAATTTACAAGGCGGATATATGAGCATGTTCAGCTTTTTCAAATTCAATGACAGAACCGACCCTAAGATCAGAATCGCGGCGAACTTATCTTTCCTGGCCTGCTTCGGTGCCGCCGGATGGATCGCTTCACTCATGAACTTTATAATATCCGAGCTCGGCCTCACTGCTTTTGATTTCGGCTTCATTCTTTCTGTCAATGAAACAGCTGTCCTGTTCGGGTTCATAATATCGATACTTCTCGCATATATATCAGAATCAAGGCTGCTCGGAATACTTGTGGCAATGGCCGGAACAGCGATAATTTTGTGCGCTTTCGCCGGTTTTGAAAATCCTATTTTATCATCTGTCTACGCTCTGTCAGGTAAATACATAAACAGTTTTACCGTAAATATGGCTATATTCGCTTTTATAATATCTCTGAGTTACGAATATTTTGAAGCTTCAAAGGAATCTCTTGTCAAGCACAGTACCGACAGTGCCGACACCCCGGTTATCATAAGTAAGATCACCGCTTACGGTCTGCTTGGTACCGCTTCAGGATTCTTTCTTGTCACAGTAATGGGATTCTTCTCATTCGATTATTTTTATTATATTCTATACGCGGTGATCGGTCTTCCGATGATCTTGATCGGTATTTTCAGCTCCAAGAAAGCGGTCGCTTCGAAAGCCCTGAAAGAGAACATTGAATTTATCGTCAGGGGCAAATTCTTCAACTTCTATATTCTGACATTTTTCACGGCCATCGTCAATATCATTATGATATATTTCGGAGCTTTCTTCCTTGTAGATAAATTTCATATGGGTCTCGGATTTATAGGCCTAATATTTCTTCTTCACTCCGCACTTGTTTTCTTTTTACGCAGCAAAGCTACCGAAATAATGAAGAATAAAGGTGAAGATCTGACAATGAAGATCCGTTATATTGTAAGTCTGATGTTTTTTTTAGTTCTGCTTTTTTCGGCAAGCGGTTATGTTCCTGAAGATTCATACATGAAATACGTGCTTCTGGGACTCCTGTCACTTTACGGAACGACCACTCTTTTCGACAACGCGATTAAAAGTTTCATATCCTACTTCGCGACTCCCAACGAGCAGAGATCGAACATGGTCATTTACGACAGGCTTATTTTCGCAGCCAAGATAGTATTTCCGGTAACGACCGGATTTTTATGGTTCAACTTCGGATATTACGCGGTTTTCGGTCTGGGCGGGATCTCGGCCGCTATCTGCCTGCTTGTCTCATTCAAGATCTATGCCGCTTATAACGATACGGAAGACGGAGGCACGACCGAAGAAGGTTAGAAGCTGACACTCTTTAACTCTTGAATTATTCACCGATACGGTAACTTCTTACGACTTGACAGGCTGATTTAGTGACGAGCAGTTCAAGGAGCTTCATATATATTCAAATGGAGCACCTAAGCGACATGACGAAGATATTGAAGCGACGCAGAAATGCGAAGTCAATAAACAGCATTAAAAAAGCAGGCTGATGCCTGCTTTTTTATGTATACCCAGAGGGAGTCGAACCCCCAACCGCCTGGTTCGTAGCCAGGTACTCTATCCAGTTGAGCTATGGGTACAAAAACATTCCCATTAGCGGAGACGGTGGGATTCGAACCCACGTTTCCTTGCGGAAACACGCTTTCCAGGCGTGCGCCTTAAACCGCTCGGCCACGTCTCCTTTGCTGTTAAAGCGCGGTAAATATAATACTTTTAACTGTCTTAGTCAATTCGTTTAATATTAATTAATATCTGAGTCTTAGGGGTATTTGTTCTCAAGCGACCTTACATATATCCTGTATCTGCTTCTTTCGGCGGAGGAATTAGATATAGTGAAAAGCCCCAGTCCGTTGACCACGTTGGTATATCTGTTCTCATCTCCATAAAGTGACTCCATGAAACTTCTGAATACTCTGTCGGTCGCTGAGAATATTACGGTCTGAAGTCCTTCGTGATAGAACATGTACCAGTAAAGAGGCATACTCCTGAGGTAGTAATCTCCGATGTCTTTACCGTACCGTTCTTTATCCTTGAATATCCGGGTCTCGACCGGATAATCCTCCCAGATTGTTTCAGTAGTGTCCTCGAGCCAGAAAGACGTGTCGATCCTGCATATCTCATCCGGGACTATCCTGAAAGAGGCCATTCTTTCTTCAGCAAGGATCAGCAGAGAATCAAATCTGCAGTCCATAAGTTTTATATCATCCAGGCTTTCGCCCCTGCGGTAGTACAGAGTATCGACGACTGCGGGGTCCTCGGCAATTGAGGTCATCGCCAGTCCGGTGCGGGGATCCGTGACCGATATTCCGGGAAGTTCGGGCGGACAAACGGCCTCGGCGTAAAGCGCGTCATAATCGTCGTGACCAACCCCGATCCTGTATGAGTATCCCGTCCTGAACCCTGTCGGAAAATCCGTATCGGGCAGATAGTAAACACCCTTCCGTTCGGGATATTCTGTAAGTGTTCCTATAACCGTATAATCACTATCCGAGGGCGATCTTTCATACAGAATGATCGTCGCTCCGGAAACGCCGAGATTGTCTAAACAGATCGACTCGTTGACGTCCCCCGTCCGCGAGAGGTACAGGCTGTCTATCGTGGAATCGGCTTTGGCGTAGCAGTAAAGAGCGAGCATCTCGTCGTACTTGGTCGAAGTGCCTGTTTCACAGGACATCATCAGTACTGCCGCTGCCGCAAGCGCAAATATATTTATGTAATATCTTTTCATCGTTCCTCCTAGAAACTGTAACTCAGCCTGACCGAAGGCAGTATCGGCAGCATAGGGAAAACATCCTTTTCGACCGTACTGTCCTCATCATTCTCGTCGTAAATGAAAGACTGAACGTTCTCCCTGTTCGTCAGGTTCAGGACACTGAGATTGAGAAGAAGTTTCGATCCGTTCTTATAATACCATGTATAATTCGCGCTTATATCCCATCTGAAATAATCGGGATATCTCATTCTGTTCCTGTCTCCCGGTATAGCAACGATATGCTCCTCACCCGTTTCGTCAATATGAACATAATAACCTATATTTTCAGTATACGGTCTTCCGGTTGAGTAAGTTATCACGCTGCCGAATGACCATTTCCTGTTCAGATTGTAATTTACAGACGATTTGAAGCTGTGAGGTATGTCCCAGTGCGCGTCGAAGGTATCATTGTCCTCTAAAGGATCGTCTATCGTTTTTCTGACTTTACCGAAAGTATATGAAATGTTTCCGTTCAGTTTTCCGAACTGCCTTTCCGCCATGAACTCTATTCCGTAAGCATGAGCGTAGCTGTTCACGAAATATTTACCTATCTCCATATCCTCTATCACATCGTCGGTAGATGAAGTCGTCTCCTTCCAGTTCTGAAGGTTTTGCATATATTTGTAATATGCTTCTACTGTGAATTTATAGTTACCTCCGCCGATGCGCCTTGTTGTTTCGTACCCCAGCGCGAAATTGTCGCAGATACCGGGATCGACCGAATCATCTATCGGAAACCAGTTGTCCACTATCTGAAGCGTCTGATTCTCCTGCTGTACAGTGAAGAGGCTCTGGAAATACCTTCCCCCGCTCAAAGTGACCGAGCTGAAATCGGAGAACATATATTTGAGGCTCAGTCTCGGTGATGCTGTAAGTTTAAAATCATCGTTGAGAATGGGATCATATTCGAACCTTATCCCGGGCTTGAAAGTGAATTTCGAGTTCCAGGTCTTCGTCATATCGGCGAAAAGCGAATAGATGTAGTAGCTTCCGTCGATGTCCATGAACTTCGTATCGCCCAGAGACTGCTTATATTTTATGAAGAACCTCTGAACCTCGAACCCGGATTTGAACACCAAATCGTTCGAGTAGAAATATTCGTTCGAATTCTTAAGACTCAGATCAGCTATCTCGTTCTTGTATCTGAACCAGTCGAACATGTTCATATCAATGAAGAAACTCGAGTAGGACAGCTTGAAATTCGAATAAAGTCTGGGTGAGAATATATGCCTGTATCTGAGCGCGTATGTGTTGTTGCCCCAGGCCCAGTCCATCTTGAAATCGTCGAAAGACAGATCGTCCGATCCGACATAAGTGCTGAATATAAGCCTGTCATCCCTTCCGAGATCCTGATATACCTGACCCTGACCGTCCCAGAAATAGTATGATGGATATTCGTCCCCGAGCATGTCGAGGATGGGATCAATATAGCTTCTTCTGGCAGCGATCAGGAAACCGCCGTCGTAAACCGGACCTGTGACGACACCTTCCCCCGCGAAGAGCGACGCCGAAATGTTACCCTCGAACTTTTCCTTATTACCGTCACGGCTCCTTATGTCCAGCACCGACCCGAGTCTGCCGCCGTACTCTGCAGGATATGCTGACTTGATCAGCTTCGAGTCCCTGAGAGCGTCTGTTATGAACGATGAGAACACGCCGAACAGGTGCGACGGATTGTAAACCGGTATCTCGTCGTACAGGATGAGATTGTGGTCATTGTTGCCGCCGCGCACGTACAACCCGGTCGAATAGTCCGAAACAGACACGACGCCCGGCAGGGTCTGGATGGACCTGAACAGATCGGGCTGAATAAATGTCGCCGATGTTCGGATGTCCCTCGGTTTGAGCTTAAGCTGCCCCGCCCTTATGTTCATCACTTCGTCCGGCAGCTCGTCGGCTTCGATGCTCACCTGCACCTCCTGAAGTTCCATCGTCTCAGGTTCAAGCCTGAAATCCATTTTCTTGGAATCATCCGACAGCAGAACGACATCTTCCCTGTGCGTAACATAGCCGACGGAGCTTACTACCAGTTTATGTTTGCCGGCTTTTAATCCGGACAGAACGAAATAACCGTTGATGTTCGTCGCTGTCCCTATAGAAGTACCATCTATGTAGACATTAACGTCATAAATAACCTCGCTCGTTGAAGCGTCCCTCACAAAACCGGAGACCGTCGATGCGTAAACAGAAAAAACAGAAAAGAATATTATGATCAAAATTTTTCTCATCTATTCACCGCTTCCGTTATGATCAGGATATTTCTTCATAGACCAGTATAAGTACACGACCGCGATCACAACAAACGCAGAAGCTGTCATGAACGTGTTAAAATATCCGATCGTTTTATATATCCCTACACCGATAAGAGGCGCTATCGCCCCCCTTACGCCGGTCAGAGTAATATGTATTGACTGATAGGTGCTTACATCGTCGCTGCCGCAGAAATACGCGCTCCCGATATTCCAGAGAAGAAGCATCATGGCGAAGAACACGGCAAGAAAAGTATGCCCGATCAGAAGCGACCAGTACATCTGCAGCCCGAACAGCTCGAAATTTGCCGTCCAGTACTCCGTGATCCCGAGGAACAGAAGGAAAAGGCCGAGAAAGGTGAAAGTAAGCATTCCGAATTCCCGCGGATCTGTATTCTCTATATATCTGCCCATGAACGGAAGAATTATAAGGGACATTAAGGTCGCCTGGTTCTTATAGAACGCGACTGAAGAATAATTAAGGCCGAGCGCGTCGTTGAAAAAGATCGTCATTACAGGCCAGGCTATCATGAACGAGAAACCGTAGAACATGAATCCTGCTTCGAAATCCCTGTAAGGTTTATTCTTTTTAATTATCACTGTCATACTTGATATTGATCCGCCGATGCTCTTCATTAGACTCTGCTTTATTTCAGGTTCCTTGTCGTCATAAGGTATTTTCAGAAAAATATATCCTCCGATCATGCTCAGTACGGCAGTGAACGGATAAATATATCTGAATGAGAAATTATCAAAGTCCAGAAGGCTTCCGATGATAAAAGTTGCCGCGACCACTGTCAGTTTGTTCAGAGTAGCCACTTTACTGTACAGGTCGCCGAAGTTCTTTCCGGAATAATTCTGCTTGAGCATCATGTTCATTAAAGGCATCATCATCGGCTTCGTGAACGAATAAGCCAGATAAATTCCTATGAAGAAATAATGGAAGAAAAGCCCTCCCCTTGTATCCGGAGTAAAAAGTACGAGCAGGAAGAGAGGTAGTTTTGTGACCCAGATCGATATCATGTAAAGTTTTTTCTTGTCCCCCGTTCTACGTATAAGCTGATTGAACACGACGCTGAAAAGCATCACTAGAAGACTTACCTGAAGTATCACGCCGACCAGATAAGATGATCCGTTGAGACTTTTGAGGAACACGAACTCCGTAAGACCGATCGCCCCTATTGAGAACGCCTCTAAAAGCTCTGCCGTAAGATGAAGCCTGTAAGCTTTCTTCTCTCTTTCGTTAAGTCCTGTAGGGAATAAAAGTGACTTCAACTCTTCTCCGGTTTATAACAGCTTTAAATATAATCAAATTACCGAAATTGGCAATTGAAGTTTTTATGTAAAGGTTCACATTTTATCTTGGAGTATACCCGATTTATTGTAGACATTGCTAAGCACATTTATCTCCCTTCTTTTCAAACTCAACCGGACTCATATACTCTATAGAAGAATGCCTCCTTTCCCTGTTGTAAAACACCTCGATGTACTCGAAGATGCAAGTTT
>QKDR01000042.1 GCA_003252515.1 Candidatus Delongbacteria bacterium
AAGAGATATCTGATTCCGGTATTTTTAAGGCTCACGACTCATGTATGTCACGCAAAGGAGGATATCTCTTTCGGAACTGTAAAACAGCAAACCGAGAGTAAAATGCCGGTATTCGATACGAAGAACGGTCCGTACCTTCCGATAACGAAAAGCGTGTTCCCGTTAAAAAGAAAAGCGCTTCAAAGGCTTGAAGAGATAGAAAAAGAGTCAGAGAATTCTCAGTTCAACATTGTACACGCACCTTTCGGACTGAAAGAAATAGATGGCAAGAAATATGGGATTATTTCCTCCTCCATGCCGGTTCTGTCGATTCTGGAGAATCTCGACAAAGCGAATAAACCTGTTGATCTCCTTCAGATCAATTTCAGCTATCCGATACCAAAAGAGATCGTTACAAAGTTCCTGAACGGTCACGATGAAGTCGTTATCATTGAAGAACTTGACAGAATTATGGAATCTGAGATCAAAACGATTGCGTTTGACAGGAATATCAAATGTAAGATACATTCAAGAAAAGATCCCGAAGACCTCATGAGTGAACTTGGTACTGAACGAACTTGGAAGATACTTTCAGGTATTTGGAGTGATATATTCCATACAGAAATCGAGAATGTAAATATCCCTTTTAACAATCCGCGAATTCCGCAGATGTGCCCCGGATGCGGTCACAGATCAGCTTTCCATGCAATAAAACAGGCTCTTCCCCAAGGCTACATTACTGTAGGCGACATCGGCTGTCATTCACTCGGGTTTTTCGAACCGTACAATATGGGTGAGATGCTTCTTTCAATGGGTCATTCAAGCGGAACGGCAGCAGGCCTTTCGCTTTTCAATGACAGCAGAAAAGTTCTGGCATTCATCGGGGATTCTACTTTTTTTCATGCAGGACTGCCGGGAATAATAAATGCCGTTCTCTACAACCATGATTTCACACTCGTTGTAATGGAGAACGGAACTACAGCTATGACGGGACACCAGCCCCATGCAGGCTCAGGAGAAATAGGCGAAAAAATATCGATCGATAAAGTTCTTGAAGCGTTTGGTGTTAAATTCGTCAGAAGAGTGGACACATACCAGCAGGAACAGCTTACTGGTCATATAAAAGATGCTCTTGAATATAAAGGTTTCTCAGTTGTGATCGCAAGTCATCCCTGTATGCTGAAATTCATGAAAGCTCAGAGAAAAAGGGATAATTTTGTTCAGAAACATGTAGCTGTATCACAGGAAAAATGTAAGAGGCATCTTGTATGTATAGAAGATTTCGGGTGTCCTTCGTTTATAAAAAATGACGACGGAACAATAACGGTAAATGACGATCTTTGTATCGGAGACGGTTCATGCAGGCAGACCTGCCCGGTGAATGCGATAGATTTTAAGAAGGAGTCTTAACAATGAACGATATGAACATATATATGTGCGGTGTCGGCGGTCAGGGAATAGGTCTGCTTGCAGAACTGATGCTCAGAACCTGTCATAAAGCAGGATATGACGTAAAAGGTGTCGATACTCACGGTCTGGCTCAGAGAGGCGGAACCGTTGTTTCACACCTGAGGATAGGTAAAAAGATCCATACTCCTCTGATAGCACCGGGGAAAGCGGATCTTATTATAGCGCTTGAAAGGCTTGAGGGAGCCAGAGCAGCGCAGGAAATGCTGGACGATAAAGGCAGGATAATTTATTATGACGCGCAATATCAGACAATAGGGAACAGGCTGGGAAAGTTCAAATATCCGGAACCGGAAGATATAGATATAGCAGTGGCCGGCAGGAAAGGAGAAGCTGTAAAGGTCTTTGATGACAAGTTATCTGATCCGAGAATGCAGAATATCGCGATTGTCAGAAAACTGATAAGTCTCAGCTGGATCGAGGGATTTACAGTTGAGCTGGTTACGGAGTCGCTTACCGAGCTGATGCAGGGAAAGGTCCTTGAAAAGAATATAGAATTATTGAGTAAATAAACAGGATAGAAAAGTGAAATATGTTTTAACGGGCGGCGGAACGGGCGGGCATGTGTATCCTGCTTTGGCGATTGCGGAACAGATAAAAAAGAACGAATCTGATGCGGATTTCCTTTATGTCGGTACAAAAAATCATATCGAAGCGAAAATAGTGCCAGCGAAAGGTTATAGAATGAAATATATAAGTTCTATGGGAATGCCGGTCGGGAAATTCAGTTTCGCTATGATCAGCTTTGCCATAAAGATACTGTTCGGGACACTCAAAAGCATATTTATTATACTGATCTACAAACCGGATATGATAATTGGTTCGGGCGGCTTCGTATCTGCACCGCCTGTATTTGCAGGACATATTCTTAGGAAGCTGAAACTTTCTAAGACGAAGATGTTTTTACACGAAGCGAACGCAGAGGCCGGGAAACTCGTAAAATTTGCGGGACCAATGTGTGACGGGGTAGGTGTGTCATATTCCGTCTCTCTGAAAGATTTTCCGGATAACGGGAAATTCGTAGGTTATCCCGTAAGATCGGAATTCTTTGAAGGCAGCCGCAGTGATTCCCGTTCGAAACTCGGAATAAGCGATGACAGGTTCGTTGTCTTCGCTGTAGGAGGGTCGCAGGGGGCCAGAACAATAAACAGGGCGGTGGCGGATAGTCTCATACACCTGAAAGAGGTAAAAAACATAGAACTTATACATGTTACAGGCAGAGGAACAGGTGAGTATAACGGAATACTTGACACTATTAAAAGGCTTGAAAAGAACGCACTGAAAGAAAGTGAACTCTCTTTCTACAAACGCCTTGATTATGCAGAGAATATAAAAGATTACTATTTTGCGGCCGATATAATCATTACAAGAGGCGGAGGTACGATTAATGAGATCGCCGTTTCAGGAACACCTTCACTTATTATTCCAAAAGCCAATCTCTCGGGGGATCATCAGGTAATGAACGCTATCAGCATGCGGAATTCCGGAGCTTCAGACATCCTTTATGAAGAAGTTATGCCCGAGGGAGAGAAGCTGTTCATTAAAGTCGAAGGAAAGAAACTTTTTGAGAAGATCATACATTATTTTAACAACAGAGACAAATTGTCCGAGATGTCAAAAAGGTCATACGCATCAGTAATCAGGAATGCAAACGATGAGATATACAATTTTATAAAGGATATCCGCGAGGGGAAATCTCACAAGAGCGGGATCCTGCCTCAGGAACAAAAAAATCCTTATGCCGATATGAACGCTTCAGGGATCCACAACTCACTTAGAAAACTTTCTTCAGATGAGATTAAACAGTCTGAATACTACAGTTATTTAGCATACAGAGCCAGTCATTATCTTGTTTCAGGGAACTGGAATATCAGAAATATCGGAGTTAAGATCTGCGGTCTGCTGAGAGATGAAACGAAAATACCTCTTCTGAGCAGGATATTCAATTCGGAAAAAAAAGGTTTTATTAGAAGAAATATTATAGAATCTTATATGAAAACGGGGATATACAACGATACTGTCGAGAGCGATATCTACTCAGCGCTTGACGATAAATACTGGGAAGTCTGTTCTGAAGCTCTTAAAGCTATAAGAATATTCAGGTCGGGATCGGCGGATAACGAGAAGATCAAAGAAAAAGTTTTCGGACTTCTCCGATGCAGGAACTTCGAAATACTGCTCAACTCAGTTTTGGCATCATCGGTTTATATAAATGAAAAAGACGATATTGATAAGCTTAGGAAATTTTATTATCACGATAACTGGAAGATAAGAGAAGCTGTTATTACAGTACTTAACGAGATAAAATCCAAAGGTTTGATTACTGCCGAATATTTTAAAGAGCAGATAGACTCGATGCTTCTTGTCAGTTCCGGTTTTACGCCTGTATTTATGATGAAGAAAAAAGTGAGAGAACTGCATTAGATATTATTTGATATCCGTAAATTTGTCTGTATGATCATTAAATTCTTTTTTTTCGGGCTCATTCATTTCTTTGTTCCCATATCTCTTTCCGTAATACAACTTTTTAACTATACTGAACGAATCCGACAGATGATCGTGCTTTTTAATAATATTGATGAACCATGATCCGACAGTTTCATTCCCGGGTTTATTACCTGACGGTCTCAGCTTTTCCTCGATTATCCTGAGTTCTTCACTTTTCCCGTAAATATCGGGGCTATCTTCACGGCTGCTTTTGCTGATTTTCACATCTTTAAATATTCTGAATGCCAGGAACAGTCCGAGAGGAATCAGTGAATAGAGAAGTAATTTCTGATACAGTTCTGAGTTCTCTTTTTTGAAAGTGAAGAAACTGAAATACATATTTGAAAATATGTCATATACCTTACCGAATATGCTTCTATTCTCGAATGATCCCGAAATATCCGGCGGTGTCGGGTCCAGTTCCAGCCATCCTTTCCCTTTCTCCCAGACCTGTACCCATGCATGGCGGTCCTTTCTTCTCCCAAGATATACGCCTCCGAATGAGTCGTATTCTGTAATAAGGTAACCGGTTACATACCTTGAAGGATAACCGAGACGCCTGAATATCAGTGCTGTAAGAGTCGCAAAGAGCTCGCAGTGACCCTTTTTTGTTTCTGCGAAGTGCTTCATTTTTTCATTGTCTTTCAGAAAAATATAGTCAAGAGAATATGTATATTCAGAAATGAAATGATTACTTAATATTCTGAATACAGACGAAGGATCGATACCTTTTAAAGCGAGAGAATCAATAAGTCCGTCAGTATAAACAGAATCTTTACGGTTGAACCTGAGATCATTTTCATCCGGATCTCCGAAAATATTCAGTGTCGAATCATTCCTGACATAAGTCTTATAATCGATAAGGTACTGAGTATATCCGTAAGTAAGGTTCCCGAGAGAGTTCAGATTTAGTTTGTTCACTTCAAGTCCTCCGAAATCGAAAGTACCAAAAGGCATTCTGATCCTGTTTATATTGCCTTTTGAAAAAAAGAAAATTCTCAGAGAGTCCATACTCTGATTACTGTACAGATCATTATACAATGTCAGTTCTTTTTTCCCGGTTTCCGAATCTGTCCATATTCCGTTCATGTATCCGTTGAAGACTCTGTCCCTGATAAGAAGACCCCAGGGTCTTGGATCATAATTCTTTACCCGGACATCGATTATATAACTGTCTTTCATTTTCCCTATGCTGCCTACATTCATACTTTTCGACCTGAACTTCATGAATCGCTCGATGTATATGTCTGCCAACACGTCCCTCATCAGGATATAAGTACTGAATATTCCCGTCTGTACTATTATTGCCAGAATAATTACTGAAATACTTTGGACCAAAAAACGCGTATAACTATGATTTTTTGATTTGAATCTGGATATAATCAGTAATATAATTGTGTAAAGTAAATATATGCTGCCGGATTTCATCTTAACGCTTCCGCCTAAGATTAAAGAAGCAAGAAAAAGATAATCCGGTCTGAAATTCCTCATATATGAACTTACAACAGAATATTTGTTGATCACGAACAGCAGAAAAAGCCGTTTGGCGTTGATCGTGGGTGAAGTGCTGTACAGAAAGAAGAAATTCAAAGGTAAAAGTGAAACCGGAAGGAACATTATAAGGGCTGATATAACACCTGTATTCTGATTTGAATTGATGAAATACATAATAAATCCGGCAAGTGAAAGTGTTGTTATAATAGAGATGTTGTTGAAATCATTTTCTTTGAAATCGAATCGGAATTTGACAAATCCTGCAGTCTCGAACAGTATAGCGAATATTAGTGACAGTGTAAGATTACCGGTGTTTAATCCCCAGTAGATTAGAGCGGCTGCGGATATTAACGGAAAATCTTTCATGGCAGGTTCATCTGATAATTTTCATTATTTATTTTTGGAAAGCTGAAAATACGCTTATCCTTTTTTATCTCGTTCTCAGGTACGAAAAGCAACAGTTTATGTTTTTCACAGAAACGTTCGATTTTCTTATTATGTACAGGAGAGATCACAATTGTCTGGTTTATATTCAGTACTTTTGAGGCCTTCGCAAGGAGTCCTGAAGGGTCAGAAAAAAAGAAGCTCATATCGGAAATGACACCGTACAGCTTAGGAAAATTACCTTTCTCATTTTCAGCGGTTCTTGTTTCTTTTCGCTCCTCAGAATCTAAATAAAAAAGTGAGACTTCAAAATTGTCCGATTCATATTCCCTTATCATTGAGTAAAGAAAAGAGAGCGAATCTTCAAAATCAGGTATCTGAGAAGATTCAGATATTGAATTGACAAAAAGAAAAGTTATAGCCTTTATAGTCTCAATCCCTTTCTCTACAACAGCAGGTTTATCTCTTTTTGCCCATGTCTTCCAATGGATATTTCTGACAGGATCACCCGCAATGTAATCTCGAAGACCGACAAAGTCACCGGTCTTGTATTTCATCGTCGTTGCTGACTGCGATCTGGACTTCCGTTCGAAATCGGTCATGATACTGTTCTTGACGTGTTTATTAACTGTAGATTTAGCCGGATATATGAAAAAACGGTCGTTCAGTTCCTGGAATCTGTATGCAGAGAATATCCCGAATATGTCTTTTTTAATTATATAACAGCCGCTTATATCTATTCTGCCTCTTTTTACAGCTCTGAAAGTCCCGTCTATCCTAATTGAAGATCCCGGCTTGACAACACCTGTAGGTACCGAGCGGAATTCGATCTTATAAAGTCTGAAAACATGCCAAATCCACCTGAAATAATAGATATTTCTGTCCCAGAAGTTTCTTTTTTCCTCTTCCGGTTCGTGAATGTTAAGGAAATCGGCTTCATTCGGAATATTTGAACCTGCTGACGGTATCAGTTCAAGATTTTTTATTTCTGTTCCGCTGTTGTTCAGTAAAATGATCGAATAAGTATATTCATTTCCTGCGTTGTATCGATTGCCGAACAGAACTCTGACCGCAACTTCTTCTAAATCATTTTTTTTTCTATTTCTACTTAAGTATGAAATAAGTATCAGCGAGAAAGAGAACGAAAAAAGCTTATACAGATCAGAAACGAAAATATTAAGTCCCGCTAATCCCGATAACAGACAGACGGCAATTGTAAAAAAACCTAAAGGAGTGATCAGCAGTCTTACTTTCTTACTGCGGTCTGACATTCTTACATAAGTTCTGTAAAAAAAAGCGGCTTTCATATTATCTCGGTACCGGAGTGTTCCGGATCAGGTCCGAAATGATATCGCTCTGTTTGGTCTCGCCGTCAGCAACATGCTGATCGAGAATTATGCGGTGACCGAGTACAAAAGGAGCCAGTTTTATAACGTATTCGGGTACGACATACTCTGATCCTTCCGATACGGCCATTATTCTGCAAAGTTTCAGAATGGCAATTGAAGCTCTCGGACTTGCACCTATCAGAACGCCTTTATAGTTGCGCGTACGCCTGACCAGTTCGACGATATAGTCTTTAATATCTTCAGTGATAACTATTTCTTTCAGGCTCTTTCTGACAAGATGAGTTTCTTCCTGTGTAGCGCAGCTTGAGATTTCTGCAAGCGGATCGGACGGGTTTTTAAGATCGAGAAGCGACATCTCATCTTTTTTCGGAATATAACCTAGAGAGAATCTCATTGAGAATCTGTCGATCTGTGATTCCGGCAGAGGATATGTCCCCTGAAGTTCAGCCGGATTGAGAGTGGCAACGACGAAAAAGTCATCACTTAATTTATATATTCCGCCGTCAATTGTCACCTGTTTTTCTTCCATAGCTTCAAGGAGAGCGGATTGAGTTCGGGAAGTAGTTCTGTTTATTTCGTCAGCCAGAAGTATGTTCGTAAATACGGGACCTTTCTGGAGCCTGAACTCTCTGTCTGCCGGATTATAAATATTTACTCCCGTTATATCTGTAGGCAGCAGATCCGGTGTGAACTGGATCCTCTTGAAATCCGAATCGACGCTTTTTGCCAGTGATTTTGCAAGCGTAGTCTTTCCGGTCCCCGGCAGGTCCTGAAGCAAAATATGTCCGTTGGTGAAATATCCGAACATAAGCAGATCGACATTAAAACTGTCACCTTTGAAGGCTTTGAGGATATTGTTTTTTATTTTTTTATAAATCGAATAACTTTCTGTGAGCATGATCTTCTCCGGAATTGTTTTACAGTTAAGTAATAATGCAAAAATACATCTTAAGCAAGTAAAAAACAACTCCGGAATATTTGACTTGATAAAACTGACTAAAATAGATAAATTAATAACCTTTATGAAAAGCGAGGTGAACATGCGATTTTCCCCTGCGATACTGAT
>QKDR01000106.1 GCA_003252515.1 Candidatus Delongbacteria bacterium
CCGGTCCGTCGGCCTCAACGATCACAAGATTGGCAATTATCCCTGTTACTTTTCCATTTGTAGCCATCTTCTACCCTTTTTATTAAAATTTATTATTTCTGAAACTCTTCAGGCATTTCGTAATCTTTCTGCAGCTCAGCAATGAATTTGTCGAACAACTCTTTTCCGGTGTCGGGGTCAAGAGTTATCCATCTTTCTATCATTCTAAGCTTGATATAATAAGAGATCAGCCTGTCGACGGTAAAATACTCAAAGAAAGTCATTTCGTCGAGCCATTCCCATTTGAATATATCCAGAGCTTTCTCCCTCTTGATCAGATCCGCGGTCTCGAAAATGGAGAGGAGATTTTCAATGTAGTCAATATCTCCCGAAAGCCCGAAATCCCTGGAGCCACTTTTGATCACAGATTCGGCTGTTTCGTTCGCCTGGATTATCTCTTTTTCGACGTTCAGCCCGTATTTCCGTGCGTTCAGGGCTGCGAAAATGTTCTTTGAGTTCAGCTCAAGTTCAAACCACTTTCTTACTATACCGTTAACCGAATCCAGCAGATACTGATAGTACAAAACGGTCAGTCTTTTCCTGTCGACTTCTTCATCGAACTCTTCAGAATTGTATTCCTCAATATACTCTCTTAGATAACTGAAAGCTTTGTCAGGCTCCTCAAGTATTTCATCGATCTCTTCTTCGGAATAAACTCCGCCCGGTATATATTTATGTTCATGATCGACAAGAGTCTTGTAGATGTTGTCATTATCCGTCTTCAGTTTGAAGAGTTCAAAATAGATAAAATCCTTTTTTGAAACGAACTCTTTCAGATCATTAAGGAATTCTTCGGATCCGTAAGACAGTTTGGAATCTTCAAGACTGATGTTCGGGAGTCCCGCGACCAGAGTGTAATACTTACGGGACATTATTTTCCTCCGAAAAGAAACTCGATTGTCTTTGGTTTCATATACTGTTTAAAGAAATTCTCAAAATCATTGTCCGTGAAACTGAGTTTATAGCTTCCGTCGGCAGGTCCTATCCTGAATCCGTCCTCAAGTTCGCCTGAAAATTCTATCTTAAGTTCACCGTTAAGCAGTTTTGAAGCATTAGCTTTGAGGTATTTCTCAAGCTCGCCGTTCTCCTTTTCCGGAAGAGTAAGTGCAAGGTCCATGCCTTTTGAAGTGTCAGCGAAGAAATTCTTAACCGATATTTCTATGAGTTTTTTCATGAAATCTTTATCCGCGGCGGCAGGTGAAACAGAATCTTTCACTACCTTTGCGGTAATAATATCCGTTATTTTCTGTTTAACGGCGCTTATAGCCTGATTCGAGGCCAGTTTCATTTCAGACTGTCCGTTCCTGATTATCTCGTCCGCTTTCTTTTTTGCTTCCGCAATTATCTTATCAGCTTCCTGTTTAGCTTTTCCGATTATGTCATCGGACGTTTTTTTTGCTTCCGCCATCATCTTCTCGGCTTCTTCTTTAGCCTTCCCGATGCCTTCGGAATAGATCTTTTCTGTCAGTTCCTGGAGTTTCTTTTCCATTTATCCGTCTCCGGTTTATAATTAATTATTAGAATTTTTCACTATTTCAAAGGTGATAAATAAAATTTATTATATGACAATTGTCAAGATTTTTTTTTACTTTATGATATCGTAATTTAAATACGATGAGAAGAGGTTTTTAAGACTGGAGAGAGATGTGTCTATGTGCATCGGTACCGTCTTGGCGTAAATGTCCAGCGTGACTATAGCGTTTATAGCCGAATCTGTATTCGATGCGTCTCTGAGACGGTCAGCCATCGCGGCATTCACGATCGCAGCGTTGTTATAGATCGTATTAAGACCTGTCAGATCGACCTCGTGTTTTTTGCCTTCTTTAGCAAGGAAGTACTGTGCCAGAAGATACATTGAGGTCGCTCTGTAGATCGTGTTCTCCTTATCTGATAACGGCAGATGGAAATACGCCATCGGTTTAAAGAAGGCGAGATGGGGACATCCTGAAGCAGCGGATACAAGCCCCATCATTGCGCTGACACCTTTCTGACAGGTCGTTTCCTGGGATATTTCCTTTCCTTCCATTTTAACCACAAGATGGGTCTTTTCGAAAGATTTAAGTCCGTCGAAGAACTGGACCATATTGACAAGCGCGACGGCCAAAGGACAATGTTTGACTTCGGAACTTTGAAGAGGGCAGTTGGGACATTTATGAAAACCCAGATCCGTCCATGATGGAAGTTCGGTTAGAGGCTTAATGCCTTTTAATTCGACAGTACTTTTATCCCATTCGAACAGAAAATCCTTTTTTCTCCCATCCTCGAATGTGAATATGTACTCTATCGTTTTCAAAACTCCTCCTTTTCAGCAAACAAATATAATCTTTAAAAGGGGATTCCGCAATTCTATTCGGAAGGAGCGTCGAACAGGATTTTAGATATCTTTACCAGCTTGATCATCAGATAGAACATCAGCAGAGGAAGTAAGAGAATCTGTATGACGAACATGCTGAAATATAGGACCGACAGGTCTACGAGATAATCCATATAACCACCCATATTCCTGAAAAACACACCGAAGGCTTCACCCAGCTGGGAAGCCTTGCTCCCTACGAATGCGGCGCTGTTCTTTACCGTCCCCATTATGCCGTCAATCTCCGGCAGCCTGAAATCTGACAGGTTTTTATAATCAATATTCTCGAAACTGGCTTTTTGTTCCAGATCTTCAACCTGCTTTTTGAATAAATTATCGTAGAGATACCCGTTAGCGTAAGCTGAAATTGGCAGAAAAAACCTTGTAACAAGCACTATGAACAGAATATTTACCGTCATTTTGATGTAATATTCGCTTTTTTTATTCCTGATGAGCATCAGCACTGAACACACCAAAAGCAGAATTCCGATGACAACCGGTGATATCAGTACGAAAGCGCTGTGCATGATCTTCTGCAGACCAAGGGATGCGATCGATGTCAGAAGCAGATTCGAAAACCTTTCCACAAGATCATCAAGCGGATCCAGCAGCTGTCCGGCCTCGATCGAAACCCCGACCCCTGCGGGTTCCAGCTCAAGCGAAGATTCCTTCACCAGCGAAACGGATGAATTGATCACTTTGCACACTGCGAAAGTTACGGCCGCCTTGGTTATAGTATCCTCAAAATACCTGTCGGAATAGTCATCTACAAAACCGATCCTTCCGGTACCGGGAGCAATCAGCAGTAAAACCGCAAGTATCAGACATGATGCTGAAATCGTGATCTGTTTTCCTGTCGGTTGTTTCATGGTCCACTCCCGGATTTGTTGTCTTCTAATATAAATATTCCGCAGTAATAACACAATTTAATTTTAGATTATGACGATACATCAAACACATTTTGAAAAAAATGATCAGAAACGCTAGTTTTTTTACATAAAAATTTTTCTGTAAATAATTTATAACATCACATATATTCGAAAAAAAAGGAGCGGAACATGAGCGAGAATTATTCTGTTCAGATCAATGCCCTCAGCGAACAGCTTCAAATCCTTAAAGATGGCAGTAAGGATCAGATGACATTAGTAGTGTTTTCAGGCGATCTTGACAAACTTTTAGCGGCATTCATTATGGCGACAGGTGCGGCAGCAATGGGTACAAAAGTAAAATTATTCTTTACTTTCTGGGCTACAGCTGCTCTGAGAGACAGAGATAAATCCGCCGGAGGTAAAGACTTTATGTCGAAAATGTTCGGTTTCATGTTGCCGAAAGGTTGTTGTTTTACAAAGCTCTCTAAAATGAATATGTGCGGTCTCGGTACAAAAATGCTTAAGAACCTGATGAAGAAAAAGAAGGTTCCGAACCTGAAAGAGCTTATAGAAATGGCCGCTGATCTTGGAGTTGAGATCAGCATATGTGAAATGTCAATGGGCCTGATGGGATTCAAAAAAGAGGAAATGATAGATTACCCCGGACTCAGATACTGCGGAGTAGCAACATTCCTGAACGACGCTCAGGAAAGTAAAGTCCAGTTATTCATCTGACATGCAATCCTGAAAGATAATTATTGAACCTGTTGGCGAATTCGTGCGCGTCTTTTCGTGTGAAAGGCGCAGGTCCCTTCGTAACCTCACCGCTGTCACGCACATCCTGCATGAAATTCCGCAGCGAAAGATGTACTTTAATATTACCGGCATCGAAAAATTTTCCCCTGTGATCTATTGCATAAGCCTTTTTTGTTATCACCCTGTCAGCTAAAGGAATATCCGATGTTATCACCAGATCGCCCTCACAAACCATTTCTGCTATCCGGTTATCAGCTTCATCAGGTCCCTGACCCACGAGAATGTATGAGAACAACTCTGATCTTCCTACCTTTACAGATTTATTTGAAACAACAACCGTATTTATTGACAGCCGATCGACAGACCTGATGATAATAGGTTTGAGCAAGTTCGGTAATGCGTCCCCGTCTATATAAAGTATCATTTTTCTCTCCTGCAAATTCAGGAGGAAATATAACACATTTATGTTATAATTTCCACTTGCGTTTTGAACATATGTTCATTACATTTCTTTTGTAAACGGTAATAGGAGATATTATGCCGAGACCACAGAAGAACCGGATAATCAAAGAACCTCCGGTATTCACCCAGTTTAAACCTGCCGGTATCCCCGGAAGATCTTTAGAAACTGTCATTCTTACTTTGGACGAATACGAAGCTCTAAGATTATCTGACCTTGAATGTATGAGTCAGGAGGGAGCGGCTGACGAAATGGAGATATCAAGACCTACGTTCACAAGACTTATTGAAACTGCAAGAAAAAAAGTAATGGAGATGATAGTAGATGGTAAAATGCTAATCATCGAAGGCGGCAATATTCATTTCAGACATAATATTATCAAATGCAGACATTGCGGTCATATGTTTAATATTAATATAGAAATCAAAATAGAAAAATGTCCATCCTGCGGTTCAAGTGAATTGCTTAACCTTGCAGGCGGATTCGGACATGGTAGATGCTGCGGAAAAAGGAGGTAACAATGCCCAGAGGAGACAGAACAGGCCCGGATGATGCGGGACTTATGACAGGTAGGCGTATGGGATATTGCGCCGGATATGATGAACCTGGTTATACAACCGGAAGCGGATGCGGAAGAATGAACGGTCGCGGTCGCGGCAGGAGTTGCGGCGGTCGGCGATACGGCAGATACCACGTATCAGCTGACGTATCAGAAAAAACTCTTCTCGAGAACGAGATCAGAATACTGAAAGATCAGATGGAGTCTCTTGAGAAAAGACTGAGAAGAATAAAAGAAAAATAAAACAAGAAACTGAGGTGAAAAATGAGAAAATTATTCGCTGTACCGACGGAGAACGGAAAACTGTGCGAGCATTTCGGACATTGTGAAAAATTTGCGGTAATAGAAATAGAAGATGATAAAATAATCAGAGAAGAATATCTGACACCTCCTGAACACATTCCCGGTCTATACCCTAAGTTCCTGTCAGATATGGGTGTGAGTACTGTTATCGCCGGCGGAATGGGACAGAAAGCCAGAGATATTTTCGCGATGAACAACATCGAGGTATTCACAGGTATAGATGCCATTGAACCTGTCAGACTGGTCGGATCATATCTTAAAAAAGAACTGATTTCTACTGACAGCTCATGCGGACATGATCATGACCATGATCACGGTCATAATTGCACACATTAGATTAAGGTATTTATGAAGATAGCTGTCGCCGGCGGAAAAGGCGGTTCCGGCAAAACTTTTATTGCCACGAATCTTGCATCATATATTTCAGAAAAAGAAAAAACCGCACTGGTCGATCTTGATGTTGAAGAACCGAATTCGGCTCTTTTCATCAGGGGAGAAATCTCAAATAGTGAAACAGTTTATAAAATGATCCCCGAATGGAATGGATCGGAATGTACTTTATGCGGCAAATGCCAGACAGTATGCAATTTTCATGCTGTTCTTAAAGTAAAGGACTCGATCATGATACTCCCTGAACTATGTCATTCTTGTTATGCATGTTCTGAGCTATGCCCGACATCATCATTACCTATGAATCCGAAAAGGATTGGTACACTTACCCATTATAGAACAAAAAATCTTGATTTTGTAGAATCCAAACTCGACATCGGCGAGGAACAGGCCGTTCCTCTCATATCCCGGACTAATGATTATATGAACTACCACCTCAAAGATAACATTAGTATCTGTGATTGTCCTCCCGGTACGGCCTGTCCCGCTGTTGAATCTGTGAAAGACGCTGATCTTGTGATACTTGTGGCTGAACCAACAACATTCGGTTTCCATGACTTTAAGCTGATCGTCAAAGCGATGAAAGAACTCGGGAAACGCATCACGGTTGTTATCAACAAATCAGGTATTGGAAATCAATATACTGCCGATTACTGCAGAGAGAATAATATCCCGGTCATTGCTGAAGTTCCTCATGACAGGAAACTTGCCGAATATTATTCAAGAGGTGAACTTGTTTACGACAAATTTGAAGCGGTAACTGCAGCGTTTGAGAAAATATACAGGTACATCAAAGAGACCTTGAAATGAAAGAAATAGTTATTATATCTGGTAAAGGCGGTACTGGTAAAACTTCGGTTGCAGCATCACTTGCTTACGTGAGCAGTCAGAGAACCGTTCTTGCAGACTGTGATGTAGACGCTTCAGATCTGCACCTTGTTCTCGAACCTGAGATCATCACGGAAGAAGATTTTTTTTCGTCTGAATTAGCAGTGATAGATTATGATAAGTGCTCGGACTGCGGAAAATGTAATGATATCTGCAGATTTAAAGCCGTAAAAAATAAGGATAACAAATTTTTTATCGAGTCGAATAATTGTGAAGGTTGCGGGTACTGTTCTCATGTATGCCCTGAACAGGCGATAACACTGATCAGGCAGAATGATGGGAAAATGAATATATCGGACACGAAATTAAATAAAAGACTGTATCACGCCGAACTGGGACCGGGAGCTGAAAACTCCGGGAAACTTGTAGCTAAAGTCAAGAACTCCGCAAAGAAATACGCAAGAGAAAACGAACTGGATTATGTGCTGGTCGACGGGTCACCCGGAATAGGATGCCCGGTCATATCGTCGCTCTCCGGGGCAAATCTGGTCATGCTCGTAACTGAAACTACTATTACCGGATTACACGATCTAAAGAGAGTGATCGAACTGGTTAAAAGATTCAGGATCAAGATGTGCTGTATTATTAATAAGTCGGATATCAACACTGAAATAAGAGATCAAATTAAAGAATACTTTCTGAGCGAAAATATAGAGCTTGTGGCTGAAATCGAATACAATGAAGATTTTCCGCGATCTATTTCAGCAGGATTATCACCTGCCGAATACAGCATTGAGATTAAGACTATATTCGAAAACATCTGGAATAAAATTATTCAACTGACTTAGGAGCTACTAATGAAACTTGCGTTCACGACAAAAGGCAAAGGATGGGATGCCGAGATTGATCCGAGATTCGGCAGAGCGGAATTTTTATTCATTTATGATGAAGAAAATAACGAATCTGTAAATATAGACAACAGTAGTGTATCGGAACACGCACACGGCGCAGGGCCAATGACGGCTCAATTACTTATCAACAATAATGTGAATGTTCTGATAACCGGGAACGGCGCAGGAGGAAATGCTGCAAGAGTTTTAGATGCTGCCGGGATAAGATCGTTCTCTGGTGCGGATGACATGACGGTAAAAGAAGCTTATGAAGCATTTAAAAAGGGCGGCCTGCAGGGCTGATTGTTATAAAATATAAAATTGTATCCTTGATTAAAATTTTACAAAACGCTATAATACATCCGGAAAAGAATCCAGGGAAGTATTATGTATAAACACATTTTCGGACCGGTGCCTTCAAGAAGGCTTGGAGTTTCACTCGGGATCGATCTGGTCCCTCATAAAGTATGCTCGCTCAACTGCGTTTACTGCGAATGCGGCAAGACTACAGACCTCACTACAGAAAGAAAAGAATATATTCCTTATAATGAAGTCATAACTGAACTTGCTGATTTTCTGTCAAAAAATCCTAAACCTGATTATATCACTTTTTCAGGTTCGGGAGAACCTACGCTGAATTCCAGGATCGGCGACATCATTGAACACATAAAATCGAACTGGCCAGATATTTCAGTTGCTTTACTGACGAACGGAACTCTTTTGTCTGATCCAGAAGTAAGAAAAGAAATTATAAAAGCCGATCTGGTACTACCGTCCTTTGACGCGGCAACTGAAGAAGCTTTCATAAAAATCAACAGACCTTCTACTGATATTTCACTCGATAAATATCTGAAAGGACTTGTAGATTTCAGACTAGAATTCAAGGGTAAAATATGGCTTGAAGTGTTCATTCTGCAGGGTTTCAACGACAGTGATGCAGATCTTGAAGCAATGAAAGACGCTTTGATCAGAATAGATCCTGATTCGATCCAGCTTAACACTCTGGACAGACCGGGAGCTGTTACCGGACTGAGACCGGCGCCTGAGGAATATCTCAGGAGAATTGCGGAAAGATGGGGTTTGAGCAATATCGAGATAATAGCTAAAGTCTCAAAAAGAAAAGAAGACAGAGCTTATAATAAAGATGTTGAATCTACAATAATGCAGACGATATTCAGACGGCCGTGCACTTTGTCCGATCTGACAGACATCCTGGGACTACATGAGAACGAAGTAAACAAATATCTTTCGATTCTCGAAAATAATGATCGCATAGAGACCGACGTACAGGAAAGAGGCGTTTTTTATAAACCCGGCAGAAATTCCAAAAATTAAAACAGCTTGCAGAATTTATTATATTGAATTAAATTATTTAAAAAAACCGGAGGATAATATGTTAAAAAGGATTATGATTTTCATATCTGTTCTAACCTTGTCATCTACACTCTTCTCACAAATGCTTGATAAGCATTACATTCAGGAGGATGATTATTTTATTGCAGATCAACCGCTTGAAGGCCACAGCTGGATAAGAATAAATGTTGCAAAAATGATGGAAGCTCCGAACGCAAGCACGAACGGCGAGGCTAAATTCCTTGTTGTAAAGGACGGGAAGGAGATCTGGACCAAATATTACTGGCAATCCAGGATCGCATCCGAGAGCGAGATCAAACTTGGAACTGTAGCTATAATGTTCGATTATTCTTCAGGAGGCATATACGTTTCGCCCAAACAGAGGGAAGATGCCCGAACGGACAACTGGTTCATGGCGAAAGTAACTGATGTATCTACACTTTATAAAGGGTATGTTCTGGTTTCAGGCGGATATAACGTCAGCAAGGACAACATCAGGATAATCGGCGCTCCGGAAGTTAAAACTGTCGATGTGGCTCCGGCGGCTCCCGTAATAACACCAGCTCCGGTTCAGCAGACGATACAGCCGGAAGACAGCTATATTGCCCCTTCATCAAAAGTCGGACTTAGGATCGTTAAAGCCACTTATGGCGGTTATATGCCTGAGAATACCGTAGATGTAACAGATTATCTTAACACGCTGATCAGAGACGGGAAACTGACAGTCAAAGCGAACGACCAGTTCCTTAAAGTCCGCACGAGCTCGAGCGAGGAAAGAACCTTAAAAATACAGTATCAGACAGTCGACGGTGTTTTCGAAACTGCCGTGATACAGGGCATGCAGACAAATATTCCGAACGCATCCCACCGGAAGGTCAAATAAATCAAAACGGCCGGAAATTTCCGGCCGTTTTTCATTTTAATCTAAAGAGTGTACCAGCAGCCCCGATCTGAGTTTCGGTTCGAACCACGTGGACTTGGGCGGCATGACCTTACCGGCATCGGCTATGTTCATCAGCTCCCTTATCGAGGTCGGGAACATCGCGAAAGCTACTTTGAACTTACCTCCGTCAACAAGTCTTTCAAGTTCTTTCAGACCTCTGATGCCGCCGATGAAGTCTATATCGTCGGAAGTTCTCGGATCGTCTATGCCGAAAAAAGGTTCAAGGATTTTATCCTGAAGCACTGAAATGTCCAGCGATTTAACGGGATCATTCTCTTCCCTGAGCTCGGGTTTGACAGTCAGCTTATACCATTTGTTAGAATAATACATACCTACCTCTCCTTTAGCCTGAGGCTTGTACATATTCTCACCTATTTCATCTACCAAAAAAACGTTATCGAGCGCTTTGAACAGCTCTTCTTCAGAATGACCGTTGAGGTCTTTAAGCACCCTGTTGTAATCGAAAATGCGGAGCTGGTTGTCGGGGAACAGTACTGAAAGAAAATAATTGTATTCCTCTTTTCCGGTATGGTTCGGATTATCAGCCTGTCTTCTCCTTGCGACCATCGCTCCGGAAGCGGCTCTGTGGTGCCCGTCGGCTACGTACAGATACTTCGTGCTCCCGATCTCGCTGATTATCGCATCACTTTTAGATTCGTCTGTCACGACCCATACTGTGTGCCCGATCCCGTCTGTCGCCGTAAAATCGTAAACGGGTTTTTCTTTCACTATAGACGCAACGATCTCATTGATCTTGCCGTTAGCCTTATATGTCAAAAATATCGGACCCGCGTTGATATTCGTAACATCAACGTGCTTTATCCTGTCCTCTTCCTTCGCCTTTCTTGTATGTTCGTGCTTTTTTATTATGTCATTATAATAATCATCAGCGCTGCAGCATCCCACTATTCCGTACTGCTCTCTCCCGCCCATTGTCTGGCGGTAAATGTACAAATGATCCTTATCGTCCTGTACGAACCAGCCTTTATCCACAAACATCCTGAAATTGGATTTAGCCTTCTGATAGACTTCCTCCGAATAAAGATGCGTTCCATCCGGAAGATCGATCTCGGGTTTGTTGATATGCAGGAAGGAATATTCGTTGCCTTTAGCTATTTCCTTAGCCTCTTCGCTGTTTATCACGTCGTAAGGAAAACTCGCGATCTTTTCTTCCAGCCCCTCTTTCGGCCTTACAGCCCTGAACTTCTTCAATGTTGCCATAATTCTGCTCCGTTATTATAATTATTTATTTCAAAGTAAACCGAATATATTTTTTATTATTAAAGCAGTCAAGAAATATTTTTTGGAGGAAATTCAGTTCTTTATTTAATAATCAGGCCTTTTTTACTTTGATTATGAAGGGAACTTTACTATATTGACACAGTAGATGACAAGAACGTACAATAAATTATTTCAGGCAGAGATCATATGGCAGGCAGAAAGAAAAAATGGTTTTGGATAATTCTAATTCTGATAATTTTATCAGTTTCGTTACCGTTTATATTTAAAAAAGAAAAACTGACCGAAGTTGAATCAGACAAAGCGATTAAAAGAACTATCGTTAAAACGATATCGGCATCAGGAATGATAGAGCCGGTGAAAAATGTGAACATCTCATCCGAAATATCAGCGAATCTGGATTCCCTTCTGGTCTCGGAAGGTCAGAGCGTAAAGAAAGGACAGCTACTTGCCCGGCTCGACAGAAAGAACATCATAGCTGAAGTAGAACAGCAGAAAGCGGCTCTATCGCAGCAGAAATTCAGCTCGAATAATGCCCTGTTAAATTTGAAAAAGATAAAACTTGAGTACGACAATCAGGCCAAGCTGAAAGAGAACAATTTCATTTCCGACAACGATTTCGAGAACATTAAGATCAGTTATGACATAGCAAAAACGAACTATGAATCATCGCTGGAGAACATCAAACTTCAGACCGCTTATCTTGATCAGTCTGAAGACAAGCTCAGGAAAACAGATATATACGCTCCTCTCGACGGTATCGTTACCAAATTGTATAAGGAACAGGGCGAGATCGTTCTGGGAAGCCAGTTCAATACCGATGTCATCCTCAGCATAGCTGACATGAACGACTTCAAGGTCAAAGTGGATGTCGACGAAAATGACGTGGCTCTCATAACACTTGGAGATTCGGTCAAGATATCCATTGACGCTTTCGGAGAGAGCGTGTTTAAAGGTTTAGTTACCGAGATCGGCAATACTCCGCTTAATGTCGGCAGTACGGAATCGTCGGTTGAGTATTCGGTATCTGTCAATATGATAACTAAGGACAGCAGGATCAAGCCCGGAATGACGACTTATACTGAGATCGTGACAGATGTCGTAAATGATGTTCTTTCAGTTCCGATCCAGGCATTGGCAAGGCGTAAGTACAGCTCGGCAGAAAGTAGCGGTGAAGACACATCGGTAAAAACAGGAATAGAATGGAATAATAAAAATGATTACAGAGATGTTTTGTTCAGGCTGAAAAAGCTGAACGGATCCGACAAAGATAAAACTTATGAAGTCGAAATAGTGAAGGTCAAGACAGGTATCGCGAACGAAAGATATATTGAGATCACTGACGGAATATCAGAAAACGACCTTATAGTTTCCGGAGATTATAAAACTATCAGCAAAGTCCTGGAAAACGATATGAAAGTAAAGGTCAAATAGTTCAGACATCAGGAATTATGAAAGAAAATTTAATTAAGATCGAAAACATAACAAAACTATACAAACCCGGCGAAGAGGTGATAAAGGCTCTGAACGGAGTATCTCTTGAAGTCGGGAAGGGAGATTATCTGGCGATAATGGGAGCTTCCGGATCCGGAAAATCCACACTGATGAACATTATCGGATGCCTTGATGTGCCTACTGACGGAAGTTATTATCTGAACGGTATCGACGTCGCTCATCTGGAGGACAATCAGCTCGCTCACATCAGGAACAAGGAGATAGGTTTCATTTTCCAGACGTTCAATCTCCTGGCCAGATCGGACGCACTCAGTAATGTCGAGCTTCCGCTGATATATTCGAAGACCGGATCAGCAGAAAGACTCGAAAGGGCGAAGCAGGCTCTAAAAAAGGTAGGTCTTGCGGACAGAATGCATCACAAGCCCAATGAGCTTTCCGGCGGGCAGAAGCAGAGAGTGGCTATAGCGAGAGCACTGGTCAATTCGCCTTCGATAATCCTGGCCGACGAACCTACGGGAAATCTCGACTCAAAAACAAGTTATGAGATCATGGATGTTTTCGACGGTCTTCACCGTGAAGGAAATACAATAATAATCGTAACCCACGAACAGGATATCGCCGATTACGCGAAAAGGGTGATCCGCCTGAAAGACGGTGTAATAGAATACGACAGCCTGACGGAAGAATAAATTGAGGCATATTTACGAAGCGATACTTATCTCTATCAACTCGCTCAGGGAGAATAAGCTCAGAACATTCCTGACACTTCTGGGTATTATGATCGGAGTCACAACGATAATCTTCATCCATTCTGTACTTAAAGGAACTGAAAAATACATTGTCGGTCAGCTGTCGTCTCTGGGTTCGAACACGCTTTATATATCCAGATTTTCATGGACCGGCAACAACTGGAGAACTGAAAGAAAAAGGAAACCACTTACCATCGAGCAGGCTGAATTTCTGAGTCAGAACTCTCAGATGGCCGAATATGTGACACCCGTTCTCGGATCCTGGAGCAACGCGGAATATAAAAAGAACGAAGTAAAATATATTACGGTCAAGGGGAGTACCGCTGATTTCGAATATACTTCCGATTCTTCACCCGAAAAAGGGCGGTTCTTCAATGCTGGCGAGGTAGAGAGGAATTCCAACGTCATAATTCTCGGAAGCGAAGTGAGCGATGCGCTTTTCGGGAATGAGGACCCTCTGGGAAAACTCATAAAGGTCAGAGGCAGAAAATTCATGGTGATCGGCGTTCTCGCAAAAAAAGGTGAAATGTTCGGCAACAGCATGGATAAAGAGATGATCGTACCTTTGGGCTGCATGAAAAAATATTTTTATTGGAGAAAGAGATACGGTGTTGAGATAATGGTCAAATCAAAGGATCCAACTAAAACAAAGGAAACTATTGCAGAACTTACGACATTACTCAGGATAACCAGAGGACTTAAATCCGATGACGACAATGATTTTGCCATAAACGAGATCAACCAGATCCTTGATTTCTTAAATAAAGTGACATCCTCTATGCGGCTTCTTATTCTGGCGATCGGTTCACTTTCACTTCTCGTTGGCGGAATAGGTATAATGAACATCATGCTCGTATCGGTTACTCAGAGGACGAGAGAGATCGGGACCAGAAAGGCGATCGGGGCGACATCCCGACTGATAATGTTCCAGTTCACTGCTGAAGCGGTAATTCTCTGTCTTTTCGGCGGACTCTTCGGGATATCAGCAGGATTTGTGATCGCAAAGATCATAAGCAGTTTTACACCCATGCCGTCAGCAGTCTCGCTGTCGTCAATCCTTATCGGGGTAATATATTCCGGAATAGTCGGTGTGATCTTCGGTTTCTATCCTGCGAGGAAGGCCGCCAGACTCAATCCGATCGACGCGCTGAGGTACGAATGATAAGGGACATCATCGCCATAGCCTTATACTCTTTAAGGACGAACAAACTCAGATCCTTCTTAACGATGCTCGGTATCATAATAGGTATAATGGTCATAGTGCTCATGCAGGCTGCAATAGAAGGTTTCAGACAGGAAGTTCAGCAGCAGATCAACTCAATGGGAACATCCAGCTTTGTAATTACACGGACACCTGCCTTCGACCATGGGAACTGGGAGGATTATGTTAACAGACCGAACATAACCGCTGATCTTATACCGCCTATTCTCAGGAACTGTCCGAGCGTGACAGGCGTAATTCCTATACTTGAAAACTGGAACGAGGAAGTAAGGTTTAAAAATAAAAGAACAGAAAAGAACGTAAAAGTTATGGGAGCAGCACCAGGCTGGATCGACGTAACGCGTTTTGAAATATCGGAAGGCCGTTATTTTTCAGATTACGACTATGAATACAATCAGAATTTTATAATCATCGGAAAAAGCGTCAGAGAAAAACTTTTTGAACTTTCAGATGCGGTCGACCAGTATGTTTTCGTGGAGAATGAGAGATTTAAGGTCATTGGTGAATTCAAGGCCAAAGGAATGAAGTTCGATGATGACCAGGACAATTTCGTATGCATAACCGATTATCACTACAGAAGGCTCTACGGGAAAGAACGTGATACCGCGCTGCTTATCTCCGCAAAAAGCTATGATCTGGTTCCGAAAGCAATGGACGAGACAATAATGGCTCTGCGCAGAGAGCGTAATCTGAAAGCAGATGACGAGAACAATTTCGATTTAATTACTAAAGACGAGATCAACGACAAAATGAGCGGTATTATCGGAATGATCTATCTTGTTGCGCTTTCTATCGGCGGGATGTCTCTGCTGGTAGGAAGTATAGGTATTATGAACATGATGCTCGTTTCGATAAGCGAAAGGATCAACGAGATAGGGATCAGGAGATCGCTTGGAGCTACAAAGAAAAACATCAATTTCCAGTTCCTGTCCGAATCTGTCATTCTGTGCTTTACGGGAGGTGCTGCAGGTATCCTTCTGGGCGTAGTATTTTCAAAACTCATATCGCATTTTACGAATTACGCGACTTCCGCTCCGGTATGGACGATTACTGTTGCATTTTTCGTTTCTATACTTATAGGTATTCTTGCGGGTATATATCCGGCGTTCAAAGCCGGCAACCTTAATCCGATAGACGCTCTCAGACAGGAATAAGACTACATCTCCGAATCGATCACACAGTTGGCTGAAATACCGCCTCTGAGATTATAATCAGTCTCTATTCGCAGATATTTAGGCTTAAGAACTTTTTTAAGGTCTTTGTATATCCTGTTCGTCAGAGCTTCCTGATATATCCCGACATTCCTGAAAGAGATTATATAATACTTAAGAGATTTGAGCTCTATGATCTTTTTGTCGGGAATATAATTTATCATTAAAATACCATAGTCGGGCAGTCCGGAGAACGGGCATACTGCGGAAAGCTCATCAGTATCGTAAGTAATGTTCTGCGTTTCACCTTTATAATCTATAGTCTCAAGAAAATCCGTACGGATCGCTTTCCCGGATTCGAATTTGAACTTCTTTCCTTCCGCTTTAGGCATGATCTGCTCCTATTTTTTTCTTAAGACTTTTCCCTCAGCCATAACCATTTTCGGGAAAGCGGCAAGATTCAAAGGTTCTTTATCCCACACTATCAGGCTGGCTACCTTCCCTTTTTCGACGGTTCCGAGCATATCATCTATTCCGAGCAGTTTCGCGTTCTTATAGGTTATCAGTGAAACGGCTTCTTCATCCTTCATACCGTGTATAAGGAAGAATTTCAGGCTGTCCCGCAGATGCGGGGACCAGACTACAGGATGGTCGGTCATAAGCCCGAATTCGGCTTTGGATTTCATCAGAAGTTCCGCGTTCTGATAATAAGCGTGCGCCAGCTCAACTTTTTCCCCTACTCCGCCCAGAGGTCCGAAGATCACCGGTATCTTAGCTTTTGCAAGTTCTTCGTAAATATCTTTATGGAACACGTCACATGTATGGTCGGCAGTAGCTTTGAGTTTATATTTTTTTACAAGCTCTATCAGATACAGCACGTCATCCTCTTTATGAACATGGATCTTGGCTGTTTTCTTTCCCGCCAGTATATCAAGTATAATAATTTCTTCCGGTTCGAAGCTGAGTTCATAACATCTTTGGATTTGTTTTTTCTCAAAAGCGATATCTTTCGCTGAAAGTTTGTCTTTCCCTTTTGATTTTCTGTCGATCTCTAATAATTTTTTATCTCTTTCAAGTTCAGCTTTTTCTTTCTTTATTAAAAGACTGTCGAATTTTTCCTCGAGCATAGAATATACACCCATCCTTGTATTAGGCCTTTTACCTTTCCACGCGCCAGTTGATCTTGGATTGTAGCCAAGAGCCATTTTGTATCCGTAATCTTTCAGCAGTGCGTCCTTTCTGTTCTCTGCCCAGTTCTTAATTATCATCGCCTTTCCGCCGATCAGGTTGCCGCTTCCTGGAACTACGCATGAATAGAGCACGCCGAAATCAACAGCGTCCTTAAAAGCTCTGTCGTCGAAATATATACTGTTCAGCGGATCATTAAGGGGCATGAACTGATCGGAAATATCATTACCCTCGCTTTCGTCAGCAGGTTCGCCGTCGCGGAACATCCCGATATGCGAATGAGCGTCGATAAAAGCCGGCGTTACATATCCTTCAAAATCAGCTTTTAAAGCTTTTTTTGATACTTCGATTATTTTACCATTCTCGACTATGATCGTCTGCTCGGTCTTTTTTGTCTTGCCGTCATACAGTATCTTCGCTCTTATTACGATCTGTTTTGCCATAACTTCCTCCGTTTATAATAAATTTTTAAGTTCGTTTATCTCTTCTTCCGTATAAAGCCTGCCCTCCCCTACTCCCGGACAAGCCTTTGTCTCCTCATCCCATTTTTTCTTCTTATACAGGAGAGTTTTCCAGAACGGGAACGTTCGGCACTGAGTAGGCCTGGCTTCATATATCCTGCATTTTTTTTCTATATGGTCCCAGAAAATACACGCACCGCTGCCGGCATCTCTGAAAACGGTATATCCGTCCACCGTCGAAAGGTAAGTCCTCTGCAGTTCTTCAAGAGTAAATCCGGAGTTTTCAACAAGCCGCTCCAGATCTTTGGGAAATATGAAAACATAACCCTGTACGTTACAGCAATTACCGCACTGTTTGCATTCGAACCGTATTCCGTTTTTGTAGAAAATCATTTAATCTCCGGATCCAACCCGTTAAAAATAACAAAAACATTATGTTTTTACAATGTTTTTTAAATTTGACTAAAATCGAACTTTTCGTTAATTTTAAGCTTTAAGTAATCAAAATTGATCGAGGTTGAAAAATGAAAAAGATCCTTATCACCGGCGGCGCGGGTTACATTGCGTCCCACACGAACGTAGAACTGCTTGATAAAAATTACGAACTGATCCTTGTGGACAATTTCTGCAATTCTGTCTATGAAAGCGTCAAAAGAGTAGAAGAGATCACGGGGAAGAAAGTTAAGTTCTATGAAGCCGACCTTAAGGACTTTGTTCAGCTGGAAAAAGTATTTGAATCTGAAAAAAATATTTTCGCTGTAATTCATTTCGCCGCCCTGAAAGCCGTCGGAGAGTCGGTTGAGAAGCCGCTGATGTATTATGAGAACAACATTTCAGGATCGCTCAATCTATATAAATGCATGATGAAATACGGCGTGAACAATTTCGTTTTCAGCTCTTCAGCGACCGTTTACGGCGATCCCGCCGAAGTCCCTGTGAAAGAGGACGCGCCGGTTCACGCGACTAATCCTTACGGACATACGAAAGCGATGATGGAGCAGATCCTGCTCGACGCGGCGAAAGCACTCGGGTGGAACGTGGTAATCCTGAGATATTTCAACCCTGTAGGCGCGCACAGTTCCGGCCGTATCGGCGAGGATCCCGCCTATCCGAACAACCTTCTTCCGTTCGTAAGCCAGGTGGCGGCCGGCATCAGGGAAAAAGTTGTCGTTTTCGGCGACAACTGGGATACTCCTGACGGGACCGGAGTCCGTGATTACATCCATGTGACCGATCTCGCTAAAGCCCATGTCAGCGCTCTGGAAAAACTTGAGAATGATAAGGGAACTTTTATATACAATATCGGAACAGGAAGAGGCTATTCCGTGCTTGAAATGATCGACGCTTTTTCCAAAGCCTGCGGACATCCCGTTAAATACCAGATCGGTCCGAGAAGATCGGGAGACGTAGCTACAGTCCTCGCCGATCCGTCCAAAGCTGAAAAGGAACTCGGCTGGAAAGCTGAACTAGAACTTGAGGACATGGTCAATTCAGCCTGGAAATGGCAGAGCATGAACCCGAAAGGTTATAAATAAATTATTTACTTCTTCTTTATATCTCCGTACAGTTCTTTTCTGCACTCGGGACAGATACTGTGAGAGAATTTCGTGTCGGAATGTGCTTTGAAATACTCCTCTACATTGTGCCAGTAGCCTTTGTCGTCCCTGATATTCTTGCAACGGGCACATATCGGCAGAAGTCCTGTCAGCACCTTTATGTTCTCGATTGCCTCTTTCAGCTCTTTGATGACTCTATCTCTTTCCTCTTCGGCGATCTTTTGCGCGGTAATATCACTTGATACCTCGACCGCGATGATAGGATTATTCTTTTCATCATACACAGCCACGTTGGCCGAGCAGTTCAGGTATATCTTTCTGCCGTGTCTGTCCAGAGTTGTTGTTTCGTGATTGTGTACTTTTCCGTCCTTAAGCGTTTTCATCGTAATGCAAGGCGACGGTTCGCACGGTTGTTCAAGGCCGTGATAGATATTATAGCACTTCTTGCCTATAATATTATCCCCGTACCTGTCTTTAGCGACACGGTTAGCCCAGACGATATTAAAATCCCTGTCTATGAGACTTACATGGTCGCCTATTGATTCAAGGATATTCTTGTACTTAGCCTCTATAATACTGCTTTCAGCAGCTACTTCACTATCGTTATCCACTTTTCCCCCCGGAAATCATCTATGATAAAAATATGTAAAAAACACGAACTGCGCAACATAAAAATAATTTTGATACTTGTCTGATCATTCAAAAAGTTTTATTTTATCACGAAGTTAAAGCGCTCGGAAGAGGTCATCAGAGATTAAAAGAAAAATTGAGATAGACTTCAGCTATTGATATTTATAATGAACTTCTTACTTATAAGTATTGTTAAACTAACAAATATTATTTATATTTAAAATTGATAACGCTTAAGAAAAGCAGTTAGAAATCATTACAGGACAGACTTAATGAGAACAGGCATACATATTACTCACGAGGCAGTACAGAAGATAGGAGGTATCGGATCGGTCATTGCCGGACTTCTCACTTCGGATTCTTACAAACATTTTTTTGACAGGTCTATTCTTTACGGACCACTGTTCAATACCGACGGACCGGCGACGTCGAGACTCGGTAAAGACGGAGTCGTGCTTTATTCGGGCATTGACAACTATGATACCGAAAAATACACATATATATTCTCCCCGATCGAAAAAAAATACAACATTTCCATTGTATACGGTAGGAGAATGATAGTGAATGAATCAAATCCGGGCCTTTACACCAATACTGAAACGATCCTCGTACATATTAATAACATTAAAACTGAAGCTGTAGATAAATTTAAATTTCTTCTCTGGGAAAATTTCCTGATACAGTCGGACAGATACGGGGACTGGGATTACGAGCAGTACGTGAGGATAGCGGTACCCTATACTGAAATACTGGCATCAATGATATCCAAGGACGATCTCGTTTTCCATTTCTCACATGAGTACATGGGTATGGCTTCCGTTCTGAAAGTGATAGCAGACAGGAACAAGGGCGGAAGAAAAACATGCAGGACTGTTTTCTACGCTCACGAAGTTTCTACCGCAAGAAGTATCGTGGAAAATATTCCCGGGCGTGATATTTCCTTTTACGGTATTATGAGACACAGGGAACTTGGAGGAAGATCGATCGAAGATGTTTTCGGTGACAGATCCGACTACTACAGGAACGAGCTCGTAAAAAGAACGGAACACCTCGATCATATTTTCGCGGTCAGCGATATAACAGCCAGAGAGCTTAAATTTCTGAATCCGCGGATAGACGATAAAAAAATACATGTAGTTTATAACGGAATATTCCTGAAAAAGATCAGTTTCGAAGCAAAGAAAGCCGCAAGGGAAACTTTGAAAACATACTGTAAAACCTTACTTAACTACAGTCCTGATCTGATTTTTACGCATGTCACAAGACTTGTTTCAAGTAAAGGGCTCTGGCGTGACATCATGCTTCTCGGGGAGCTGGATGAACTTATGGCCGCACGATCTCAGACCGGCTTCTACGTACTTCTGTCCACACTTATCGGGAACGGAAGACCCGCGTCCGAAGCGTCGAGAATGGAACGGGAATACGGATGGCCTGTCCTGCATAAGGAAGGTTGGCCTGATCTTGTAGGAATGGAATCGGAGGTATATGAAGATATCGCCAGGTTCAATGCTAAGTCAAAAGCTATAAAAGCGGTCTTTATAAATCAGTTCGGTTTCAACAGGCACAGCTGTGGAATGAGGATCCCCGAGAACGCACAATGGATCGACCTCAGGATAGGATCGGACGCGGAATTCGGCATGTCTGTATACGAACCTTTCGGGATCGCCCAGATCGAGACGATCCAGTTCGGCGGCCTGGCTGTGCTTTCCGACGCATGCGGATGCTCAGACCTGATCAGATCGAAATTCGGGTCCGGATCTGATTGTTACCATGTGATCGACTTCACTGACGGACAGGCATCGGCTTCGATCAATGAACTGATGGACCTTGACGGTGATACCGTATCGGAAACAGAACAGGAAAAAATAAAAAATGAAGCGCCTGTAATACTCGAGAAGCTCGAATCGTCGCTTTCGGACATCGTGCTTGAAGACAGACTGAACAGGGCAAGACATAAGTCTTTCGAAATAGACTGGGACCATATCGTTTCCAAAAACATTCTGAAAGTCCTCAATAAATCATAGGAAGGGGCAAATGGATTTCAATTATTATTATAACGAAGTCATGCATCACGAATGGGTCATCGCCAATAACCGCGGCGGGTATTCCATGGGATGCGGGAATTTTGTCAATAAAAGAAAATATAACGGACTGCTTATCGCAGGCGGCAGGAACCTGAAGAGAACGCATATAGTCCAGGCTCAGGAGATCAAGGTCAGATGGAGAAGCAAGGAAGTCTATCTGGACTCTAACAATTACGCGGAATGTATTTATCCCGACGGCTATGAACATATCGTAAAGACCTGGTTCCGCCCTTTTCCGACGGTGGTATACTCCTCCATCCCGAAATCTGACGAGTTCGTAGTAGTCAAAGAAATTAAAATGCACCCGACAAAGAATATTGTCAAAGTAACTTTCATTAACTGTTGTTCAACGGCTGTAGAGCTTGAGATCAGGCCGAAATTCTCACTGAGGGACCATCATTCCGTAAATCATCCTGAAATATGGGACAATACCGTAACCGTTTTTATGAAAGGTGAAAACAGTACTGCATCATTTAACAGGCTCGATACCGGCATAACAGGATATATTGCGGCTCCCGGAGCGCAGATCAGGGAAGAAAAGATAATTTTCAGGAATGTATTCTATCCGGCGGATTCAATGAGAGGATACGATGCTGCTGAAAGTGTGATATCGCCATGTATTATTAATCTGTCTCTGCAGGAAGGTGAAGAGGCTTATATACTTTATTCGGACGAGCCGGTTGAGAACACTGAGAAAATATCAAAAGAGATCGAAAAGAGATACGCTAAAAGTATTTATCCTAAAGACCATCCTAAAGGCTGCAGGCCGAAATATTCGCTTGGTAAAATAAGTTTTACGGACGAGAACCTGTTTACTGTAAAGAAATATCCCGATATTCTTTCAGATATTTTCGATACTTTCCTGCTAAAAGACGATATCGTTGCCGGGTTTCCGTGGTTCTCCGCTTGGGGAAGGGATACTATGATAAGCATGAAAGCCCTGTTGTATACCGGTAATTTGACACTTTATCTTAAAATCCTCGACAAGTACGGTAAGAAACTTCAGAAAGGTATACTACCGAATGTGTTCGGCGAAGGAGGAGAAGGCACTAACTACAATTCGATCGACGCAGCTCTATGGTTCGCTGTCAGAACAGGCGATGTCTACCCGCTGATAAAAGATGAAAAGATAAAATCCGGGCTTTTCGGTTATCTTTCTGAAATAATCGGCAATTATGCTCTCAACAAAATACTTCCTTTCTTTACAGACGAAGACGGACTGCTTGAGATAAAGACCGGTGACGACGCTCTGACGTGGATGGACGCAAAAGTATATAACAAGCCCGTGACCCCCAGATGGGGAAAACCGGTCGAGATAAACGCGCTCTGGTATAACGCTCTGAAGATATTCGAGTCGGCGGCTGCAGAGGCAGGGAAAAAGAGCTTTAAGCTTAAATACATCAGTTTCAGCCTTAAAGACATTAAAACTCTAATCAATAAGATCGAGAGATCGTCGCAGAAATTCGTATTTAACGGTCACATCGCCGACAGGATCGAGAATAACGTACCTATAGACGAGTTCAGGCCTAACGTGCTTATAGCTACTTCGCTGCCTTATAAACTGTGGCCTGAAGATGCCGTAAGGAACAGTTTCAGGATAGCCGAGGAGGAACTTCTGACACCATACGGTCTTAGAACTCTGACGCCCCGCAACAGCTCTTTCAAGAAGAAATTCATAGGCAATCACACTCAGCTCGACATGGCTTACCATCAGGGAACGGTTTGGGCGTGGCTTCTAGGCCCGTTCGTTGAGACCTTCGTGTTTCTTAACAAAAAGAAACTGAAAAAATCGGAGATCAGGAACGCTGTCGACATGTATGTAGACAGACTTAAGCAAGGAATATTAAAAGGGCATATATCATCGGTAGCGGAAGTCTGGGACGGAGACAACCCGCACTTCCCTAAAGGATGCCCCGCTCAGGCATGGAGTATTGCAGCGCTTATAACTGCGGAACATATATTTGACAAGATAGAGGCCGGTAAATGAAAGTACTGATGTTCACATGGGAATTCCCTCCCCTGATATCCGGCGGGCTCGGTACTGCCTGTTACGGGATTGTGAAGGGTCTTCTTAAAAAAGACGTGGAAGTAGATCTCGTCCTCCCTACTAAAGAGGAAGTGTATTTTCCTCTCAGGAAAGTCACGGATGTGGATGATCTTCCCGTAAAATTCATTTCGCCTTCCAAAGAGATCGAATATTCGAATACCGTTTTTAAAACAAATACTGAAAGATTCCGGTATGTCGGTATTTCTTCAGTACCCGAATCATATATCAGTGTGTCTGAAATTCAGACATTTTACGAATATTTTAAAAATTTTACGGAGAGATTCGAGTACAGGACAAAAGTACCGTTCCAGGAGATACTTAACAACATTATGGGCAGCGAAAGCATTTTTGAGAAGGTGAAGGAATTCACCCTGAGAGCCCAACGCTATGCCCAGACTCTCGAATACGACGTCATTCACGCCCACGACTGGCTGACATACCCTGCGGGAATCATAGCCAAAACGGTCTCGGGCAGAAAACTTGTCTGCCATATGCACGCGACCGAATTCGACAGATCCGGCGGAGCGGGCGATGAGAGGATCCACAAGATCGAATACTCCGGAATGACGGAGGCGGACTCGGTAATTGCGGTCTCAAGATATACCGCGGAAATGGTCATTTCCAGATACCAGATCGACACCGGCAAGATAAATGTGGTCCACAACGCGCACAACATCGACATCAAAAACTTCGAAGGAAGAAAGAGAATATTCAAAGATCCCGTGATTCTGTTCCTTGGCAGGATCACGCTTCAGAAAGGTCCGGATTATTTCCTTGAGGCCGCCAGGATAATTTTGGAAAAATATCCCCGCGTAAGGTTCGTCATGGCAGGCGCAGGCGATATGGAGAAGAAGATCGTCCACAAATCAGCAAAATACAGGCTTAAGAACCGTTTCCTTTTCACAGGTTTCCTTAACGCGGCCCACGTAGCTGAAATGTTCGCGAATTCAGACATCTACGTTCTGAGCTCGGTCTCGGAACCTTTCGGGATCGCGCCGCTTGAAGCTATGTCTTACGGTCTTGCGACGATAATCTCGAAGCAGTCAGGAGTGGCTGAGGTTATTGAGAACGCCATAAAAATAGATTTCTGGGACGTGCAGCTTCTGGCTGACGAACTGATCAGACTTATCGAAGATCCGGTTGCAAGAAAAGAACTCGGTGAAAAAGGCAGGCATGAGGTTGAGCTTATAAAGTGGGATAAAGCCTGTGAGGAAATCATAAAGGTCTATGAAAAGACTATCGGAAGGATAGAAAAATGATAAATCTGGTATTTTATTTTCAGGTACACCAGCCCTACAGGATCAAAAATTTTTCCGTTCTTGACATCGGTAAGGGAAAAGACTGCTTCGATGACGAACTGAACGCGGAAGTAATGAGAAAAGTCGCGAACAAATGCTACCTTCCGACGAACAAACTCCTTCTGAAACTTATCGATAAATACGAAGGGAAATTCAAAGTCTCGTTCTCTATTACAGGAACGGCGATAGAACAATTCAGAAAATATGCGCCAGAGGTTCTTTATTCATTCAGGGACCTTGCTAAAACCAACTGTGTCGAGTTCCTCGGTGAAACATACTACCATTCGCTTTCTTTCCTTTATGATAAGAACGAATTTATTGACCAGGTCAGGATGCACAGGGAAACGATAAAAAAAGAATTCGGCTTCTCCCCCATCACTTTCAGGAATACAGAGCTTATCTATCAGGACAGTCTTTCAGACTACATCTGGGAGGAAGAAGGTTTTAAGGTAATACTCACCGAGGGCGTAGACAGGATTCTGGACTGGCGTTCCCCGCTTTATACCTATAAAGACTGGTCGAAAAACCTGTACATGCTTCTCAAATTCTATTCACTTTCCGACGACATAGCTTTCAGGTTCTCGAACAAAGGCTGGGTTGAATATCCTCTTACGGTGGACAAGTTCGTAAAATGGATACTTGACCTGAATCTCATCGAAAAAGGCAAGAAGAATTTATTCCTGAATCTGTTCATGGACTATGAGACCTTCGGAGAGCATCAGTGGGAGGAAACCGGGATTTTCGAATTCATGCATCATCTGCCCGGGAAAGCGCTGAAATCAAGGAACATAGAGTTCGCATGGCCGTCGGACATTATCGAAAAAACAAACTATCAGCCTGAAAGCATTTCATTTCCCGAACCTGTTTCCTGGGCCGACATGGAAAGAGACCTTTCAGCGTGGAGAGAGAACGACATGCAGTACAACGCGCTCGAGACCTTCTACGACATACTTTCAAGGGTCAAAGCTTCCGGCAACCCGGAACTTTTGGAGATCGCGAGAAAACTTTCCACTTCCGACCATTTCTACTACATGTCAACGAAATATTTTCAGGACGGGGACGTCCATA
The DNA here is from genome assembly GCA_003252515.1 of Candidatus Delongbacteria bacterium. Lineage (GTDB taxonomy): Bacteria > UBA4055 > UBA4055 > UBA4055 > UBA4055 > UBA4055. The sequence goes on from QKDR01000106.1 coordinate 25,892, forward strand.
AGTATTTCTCGCCTTACGGTTCGCCTGAAACAGGATACAGGAACTTTATGAATGCGATAACCGACCTTGAAGAACGAATTTAAACATCGGAGATATATATGAAACTGAAACACTTTTATGTAAAGCCGATAGCCCCGGAATCTCTCGAACCGCTTTACGAGATATCGTACAATATGTGGTCTACCTGGGATAAGGAGGCTGAAAGACTTTACAGAAGGATCAATCCGGAACTGTTCAGGAGCGTTAAACACAATCCTGTGGAATTCCTGCACAAACTTCCGCCTGAAGAGATGGAAAGGCTGTCAAAAGATAACGGTTTTCTTTATGAGCTGGATAAAGTATATGATAAATTCAAACGGTATATGGGCTTTGAAGGTTATTATACGGACGAGGAAGGCAACGATGTTCCGGTAGACAAATCCGACGCGATAGCATACTTCTCGATGGAGTTCGGTATGCACGAATCCGTCGCGATATATTCAGGCGGTCTGGGAGTTCTGGCAGGTGATTACCTTAAAGCCGCTTCAGACACCGGGATCCCGCTTTACGGTGTCGGACTGCTCTACACATACGGTTATATGAACCAGAGAATAGGGATCGACGGCTTCCAGCAGGAGGAATATCTTGAGAACAGATGGTATCTTAAGCCCGTCAAGGAGACCGTGGACGAAAAAGGCGAAGCGGTTATATTCCCTATGAAGATCAAGGATGAGAACGTCTGGATCAAGATATGGGAGATCGACGTGGGTAAGGTCAAGCTTTACCTGCTCGACACGAACATTCCTCAGAACAGCCTGTCCACACGCTGTATTACCGACCATCTCTATATAGCTGATAAACACCTCCGTATCCAGCAGGAGATAATTCTCGGTCAGGGCGGACTCAAGGCTCTTGATATACTGGGAATAAAACCGCGCGTTTTCCATCTTAATGAAGGGCACTCCGCTTTCCTGATACTCGAGAGGATGAAAAAACTCGTACTTGAGCAGAAAATGACCTTCGAAAAAGCAAAACAACTGATAGTGCAGTCGACCGTCTTTACCACACACACACCCGTGATCGAAGGAAATGAGCATTTCGACGAATCATTCATCAGAGAATATTTCAAGAACGATATCGAACTGCTCGGTATGACTATGGACAGATTCCTTCAGTGCGGCAGGGTCGACAATTCAAGAGTGTTTTGGCTTCCTATTTTCGCGATAAAATATTCAAAATTCCGCAACGGGGTATCAAAACTGCACGGCGAAGTATCCAGAGGCATGTGGAAGGATATATTCCCTCACATGCACGACGACGAGATACCTATCGGTCACGTTACGAACGGAGTGCACCTTCAGACCTGGCTGAGTATGGAGAATACTTATCTGTTCGACAGGTACCTCGGACCCGACTATATGCACAGGGCAAACAGACCCGAGATCTGGGAGGGAATTTCCGCCATACCGGACAACGAGATATGGGAGGCGCATAAACGCAGAAAGGAACAGCTTGTGACTTTCGTCCGTAAAAAGCTCGTTCACGCTCTTCAGAGAAGAGGCGCGCCGGCTAAAACGATAAAAAAGGCCGCCAACGTTCTTAACCCTCAGTATCTGACCATTGGTTTCGCGAGAAGGTTCGCCACATACAAAAGAGCCAATCTGCTTCTTCAGGATCCCGAAAGGCTGAAAAAGATACTGACGAATCCTCAGAGACCTGTTCAGGTCATATTCGCCGGCAAAGCACATCCCGCGGACATAGCCGGTAAAACGATAATCAAAGATATTCTCAATTTCGCGGTCGAGCATAAACTTGAGGATCACGTCGTTTTCGTAGAGGATTACGATATGGATATAGCGCGTCACATGGTCCAGGGTGTTGACGTCTGGCTGAATAACCCGATCAAACCTCTCGAGGCGAGCGGGACTTCAGGCATAAAAGCCGGGATCAACGGGGTCCTTAATCTGAGCGTTCCCGACGGATGGTGGCCGGAATGCTACAACGGAACGAACGGATGGTCTATCAATGCGGGAGAAATTTATAAGGACACGGACCTCAAGACCGCGGCGGAAGCCCAGCAGATATACGACCTGCTTGAGGAGGAGATAACGGAAAAATTCTATGAGAAAGGCGAAAGTTATTATCCCGAAGCCTGGGTGGAGATGATGAAAAGCTCTATTTATTCAGTGGGTAAGGGATTTAACATGCACAGAATGCTTACAGAATATTTCAATAAATTCTACGCAAAAGAGTTCAGCAACCTTAACGAACTTGAAAAAAACAGTTTTAAAAAGATCGACGAGATCATAGCTCTGAACAGAAAATTCCATGAGAAATGGAACAATATTACAATTAAAGAAGCTTTTACAGATATCGAATCGCACGGCGTTCATACTAAAGAAAATATAACCGTCGAAGTATATGCTTATATTGATAACATGAACCGGGAAGATATAAAGCTGGAATTCTTTTACTGCCCCGATAATAACGAATGCAGCAGTTTCGAACTTGAATTCATTGAAAAATATGACGATAACGTGGCTAAATATACCGGAAGTTTC
>QKDR01000085.1 GCA_003252515.1 Candidatus Delongbacteria bacterium
AACGGTAACAGATTACATTGAAGGAATAAAGAAAGACGTATCTGAAGTAAGACTGTTCGACCGCAAGATAGTAATTCATGTGGACGACAGGGATATCAGAGGCGGAGAAAAGAACTGGTACTGGATCAAGAAAGGCGTACCATTTAAAATCGAAGCAGGACCGAGGGACGTTGAAAAAAATTCTCTGGCTGTTGTAAAGAGGAACGATCCTGATCTGAAAAAGAATTTTATTAACAGGGATGAGTTCGTTAATAGTATAGTGTCCGAACTGACTAAAATGCAGAATGAGATATTTGAAAAAGCGGATTCGTTCAGGAAGCAGAATACCGTAGAGGTCGACGACTACGAAGAGTTTAAAAAAGTTTTTACTCCGGCAAACACCGAAAAACCTGAAATACACGGATGCTTTGCCCGTTCGCACTGGTGCGGCAGCACAAAATGCGAGGAAGCTATCAAGGATGAGCTCAAGGTGACGGTAAGGAACATCCCGTTCTCGGAAAAGGGATCGGAAGGGAAATGTGTTTACTGCGGGGCAAAAAGCGGTAAAAGAGTGATATTCGCCAAGTCTTATTAAAAAACCGTAAGGATTTGCAGATGGATCTTTTAGGCAAGATAGAACCGTTCGACAGAGTGATAATCCCGATAGAGCCGATGGACAGGTTCGCGAGAAAGCTTTCTAAAGAACTTAATCAGCCCTGGAAACCTGAAGGACTGATAGCTCACTTCCTGCACGAAGATGACGATTATGATCCAAAGCTGCTGCTTGAAGGAAAAGACGGTTTTAATGACGAACCTATGAACAGATTGAGCGGTAAGCACGTATATCTCGTGGCAAGTCACAAGTTATGGGAACCTTCTCAACTTCTCGAAAGGATCTGTCACACTGCAGACGTATGCAGATCGAACGGGGCGAAAGAAGTCAATCTTGTATGGACAAATGTAAGGTTAAGCGGTAACCATCTCAGACCGGGAAGCGGGATCAGATTCACTGAAAAAGACATTAAAAAATATGACGGGAAGTCTCTTTCCACTCTCAGGCTCGCAAAGAGATTTAAGAACGAAGGAATTTCAAAAGTGATGACCCTCCACTCTCACAGCAGGAACCTTACGGAAGCGTTCGGCGAAGTATATTTCGGAGACATGAATAAAGGGTCTAAGGTACTCATCGATCTTCCTATAGCTCCTATTCTCGCTCATTATCTTTTCGCATACGGCAAGATCAAGAACAAAGGCGAGAAAGCTGTTTTTGTCTCGACCGACGACGGATCGAAAGAGCTCGGTACTGATATACTGAAGAATCTTCAGAACCTTAATCCCGAATTCACGGATATCAGCTGGGTAAGATTTAAAAAAGAAAGAGACCCGGTAACAGGTTATCTCAAGAATATTGATATTGCTGAGAACTCAGAAAATTATACCGGACACGAGAACAAGGATAAATTCATTTTTGACGATATAGTGAGAAGTTTCGCTTCGATGTACGGGGTGATAGATAAAATGGGTGGGGACAGGTTCACGATGTTCGCTACTCACGCACACTTAACAGGCAGGTCGCAGAATCTTCTAAGGTCTGAAAAGATCAAAGAGATCATTTTTACAAATACGATGGCTTCTAACCTTGAAGATCCGTACTACGAGCATCAGCTGTTCGGCAAAACAACCGTGATAAAGATCGGGAAATATCTGTCTAACGCCGTACTCAATATAATGGAGGACGGGAACGACGCCGAAGAGTTCTATACGATAAAATCACCGGCCGATATGCATAAGATAGAAAGGCTCTACGACCTAAGAAGACCGTTCAATTAAAATGTACTTAAGCAGATTAAGCATAAATAATCTTGCGATAATCGAAAACCTTGAAGTTACATTTGATAAAGGTCTGAACATCATTACAGGCGAAACAGGCGCGGGAAAATCCGTTCTTATTTCATCATTAAATCTCATACTCGGACAGAAGGCTGATACGGACCTGATCCGCACAGGCGAAGATAAAATGACCGTCGAGGCTGAGTTTTCCGAGCCGGGGATCGACCAGAAAAGAATATTGGAGGATAACGGAGCAGAAGCCGGGGACGGGGACGCGATCGTTATCAGAAGGGAGATCTCAAAAAACAAAAGAGGCCGTATATTCATAAATGACAGTCCTTCAAATTCAGAAATTCTAAATCTTCTTGGCAATAGTCTGATTGACATGCACGGTCAGCACGATCATCAGTCTCTTCTGAACAAAGAAACCCATATAAATATTTTAGATGAATTTTCGAAGATTTCTGTTTCGGAAGCTGAGTCTCTTTATAACGAGATCGTAAGACTGAGAAAAGAGATAGACAGAGTAGTCAGATCAGAAAAAGATATGAATGACAGAAAAGAGCTTCTCGGTTATCATTTGAAGGAGATCAGGGAAGTTTCTCCGGTCGAGAACGAGGACGAAGAGGTATCTGTTGAGCTTAAGAAGCTGGATAACATCGAAGATATTAAAAAGATGTGTCAGTCGGTGAGCGATACTGCGGAAGGAGACGGCGGGACGGCGGATCAGTTCTCAGAGGTATAAGTTTCATTAAGTCGAAGTGCATATCCCTGACTGAAACAGACAAGAGTTTCGAACCTTTTGTAAACGATTTGGAATCCTCGTATCAGGCGGTAAAGGAATTCAGCTCCGCCTGCGACCGCTACGCCGGGTCACTGGAATTCGACGAAGAACGGTACAACATCCTGAGCGAACGGTTCACACAGCTTAAGAAACTGATGAAGAAATTCGGACCGTCACTTTCCGATGTGATCAGGTATGCGGAAGAAGCCGCGGAGCAGCTTGGATCGATCGAGAACATCGGCTTCGATAAAGAGAAGCTGATAAAAAAGTCGGCTGAGCTGGAGGAGAAATTACAAAAAGAGTGCGCAGGGCTTTCGGCCGCAAGGAAGTCGGGCGCGAAGAAATTCGAGACCGCCATCAGTACCGAATTCGCTGAAGTCGGACTGAACAACGCTGAACTTAAAGTGATGATCGCGGAAAAACCGGTCTCACCCGACGGCGCCGATGCAGTCGAGTTCTATATCAGGACCAATGTCGGGGAAGAGGCGAAGCCCCTGTCCAAAACGGCATCCGGCGGCGAGGTGTCGAGAATAATGCTCTCGATCAAGAACATCACCGGCGCAGGCAGAGAAGCGGAGATATCCGTCTTCGATGAGATAGACTCCGGGATCAGCGGCAGGATCGCAGAAAAGGTCGGCGAAAAACTTTTCAAACTTTCAGGTTCAAGACAGGTGATCGCCATAACCCATCTCCCTGCTATCGCTTCAAAAGGAGATACCCACTTCTCGGTAAGGAAAAAAGTTTCGGGCAGCAGAACCGTAGTAGAGGTTGTCCGGCTCGATAAGAAACATAGAGCTGAAGAAATTTCATCACTGATAACGGGCAAAAGCGGTACCGCATCAAAAAAAGCTGCCGAAGACTTATTGGACTAATATTTATATTTAGATTAAATATATTATTTTATAAAAAAATACTGTTTGACAATTTGATATTTATAATCTATTTTGACTCTGAGTTTTCAGTGAAAGGCCGGAGAAATGAGGGCGAAATCGAAAAATATTGAATACAGGAACGACAGAGCGGGTCTTCTGTTCCTGTTCTCTTTATTAAGCCTGATCTTCATTGCTGATTTTATTATTGAGATAAGTAAAACAGGATTATTCAAAACAGATCCTGCGTCCTATAAATACTCCGTTTACGAGTTGACTGCTGAACTGAATGAGAACGCAGGATATTTTGACGGCTGCGATAAAAGCATACCTGCTTTCAGAATTGAAGATCATCCTGAAGAAATCTTCGGGGTAAAAAAATTAAGCATATTTTTCTTTCTTTTCGCGTCATTCGCTTTTTTTCTGCCTGTATTCAAACCGCAGAAAGCAATCGGAGAACTTTATTTCTTTCCTGATATTAAATTTATTTTGTTCCCGAAGAGCAAATACGCTCTTCCGAGACCTCCTCCGGAACGTCAGGTATCTTGATTTTCTGAAGTATTACCGTTTTTAAGTATGTAAACAGGAGAAACAGATGAATATGGACACAGCCAGTACGAGCTTTATGCTGCTGGCGACCAGCCTAGTGATGTTCATGACGCCCGGGCTGGCGTTTTTCTACGGCGGTCTTGTCGGCAGGAAGCATGTCCTGACTATCATGTTCCAGAGTTTCGTGTCTCTCGGGATCACGACCATGCTTTGGTTCGCTTTCGGTTTCTCAATGTGTTTCAGCGGTACTGTGAACAACGGTGATCATTTCGGAATTATCGGGAATTTTGACCTGATGTTCCTGAACGGAATAAATTTATGCGATCCCAGCCCGTTGAATCCGGGCGTTCCGATATATGTTTTCGTTGCTTATCAGATGATGTTCGCTATCATTACACCGGCTCTCATTACCGGCGCATTCGCGAACAGAGTAAGATTTTCCGCGTATGTTATATTTCTGGTTATGTGGCAGATACTTGTTTATTTTCCCTTTGTTCACATGGTTTGGGGGGGAGGATTGCTTTCTTACTGGGGTGTCAAGGATTTTGCCGGAGGTATTGTAGTACATACGACAGCCGGGTTCGCGGCACTTGCATCTGTTATATTCATCGGAAAAAGAAGAGTCCGCGATAAAGGGATGCACAGCATTCCTCTTGTTGCTCTCGGAACTGGTATTCTCTGGTTCGGATGGTACGGATTCAATGCGGGAAGCGAGTTCGCAGTTGACCCAATAACTACCACGGCGTTCATTAACACTGATCTGGCCGCTTCTTTCGCAGGTCCGACATGGCTTCTTCTGGACTGGTTCTTTGCCAGAAAACCGAAACTTCTCGGATTTCTGACAGGATCGGTCGCCGGACTGGCCTGTATAACGCCGGCTGCAGGATATGTTACACCGCAATCGGCTGTTATGATAGGAACAATAGCTTCCGTAGCCTGTTACACTGCGGTTCATTTTAAGAACAAAGCCGGTATTGACGATGCGCTGGACGTATTCGGCATCCACGGTATAGGCGGTCTTCTCGGAGTAATACTTCTGGGAGTTCTCGGATCGAGTTCCGTAACATTCCCGGGAAGGGATCCTTTACAGCTTACAAGCGGGTTGATTGAAGGTAATCTGCATTTTTTTCTGATAGAGACTTCCGCGGTGCTTATAACAGCGGCATATGCCTTTTTCTTCACTCTTATCATGCTGAACATCATTAACAAAGTCACTGATGTGAAGGTCACTGAAAGGGAAGAGAACGAAGGGCTTGACGAGGGTCAGCACGGTGAATCTGCGTATTTGTAATAATTCCGTTCATTAAAGGTCATTATTCCCTGAAAAGTTAATAAACTTACAAAGGCAGGGAAAATGACAAGAAGATATCTGATTTTTTTATTTAGTTCAGCGGCCGTACCGGTCTTTGCTTCGTCTCCGGATCTGTCCGGCGGCAGCAACATCGTGCACGAGATGACTTTTTTCGTGCTGCAGCTCGGTGTGATAATTCTCCTTGCCAAAATCGCAGGCATACTGTTCGAAAAAATGAAAATGTCAGGGACACTCGGCGAGATCACTATCGGAATAATTGCCGGACCTTTCATGCTTGGATCCGTACCTCTGAGTTTTATCGGGCTCGAACAAGGTCTTTTTCCCCATTCAGGGGGTACTATACCTGTCACGAACGAACTTTACGGTGTGTCGATCATCGCGTCCATACTTCTTCTGTTCATATCCGGGCTGGAAACCGACCTTAAGCTTCTGTTAAGGTATCTTTTCAGCGGAGGAGCCGTCGGTATAGGCGGAGTTATATTCTCGTTCTTTCCGGGAGCTTTTATCGGGATGTATTTCCTCGATCTTCCGTTTATGAGCCCTGAATGTTTGTTTTTGGGGATCATGAGCACGGCCACCTCGGTCGGTATTACCGCTATGATACTTTCAGAAAATAAATATATGGAGTCTCCCGAAGGCGTAACGATCCTGTCAGCAGCTATTATTGACGATGTTCTGGGCATTGTTATTCTCTCTGTGGTCATGGGTATCGCGGTGGTGCTTACTGAAGGCGGTTCGATCAACTGGGGCAGTATCTCAATGATATCCCTTAAAGCGATTTCGGTATGGCTCGGGTTCACTTTTGCGGGTATCCTGCTTTCGCATAAACTGGGCGGCTTTCTGAAAAAGTTCGGCAGCAAATATATGTTCTCGATAATCGCTATCGGTCTTGCGCTTATTCTCGCCGGAATTTTTGAAAAAGCGGGGCTTGCAATGATCATCGGCGCCTACATTATGGGACTTTCACTTTCTGAAACGGACTTGAGTTTTGAAATACAGGAGGTCATACACCCCATAAAAGAGTTCCTTGTGCCGGTATTTTTTGTGATAATGGGGATGCTCGTTGACATCAGGAGCATTACTTCCGGTACTATCGTGTTCGCTCTGGTTTATTCGGTCCTTGCTCTGTTGTCAAAAGTAATAGGATGCGGCGCGCCGGCAATGATGACCGGTTTCAATGCCAAAGGAGCATTAAGGATCGGCGTGGGGATGATGCCGAGGGGTGAGGTCGGGCTTATCATTGCGGGGATAGGGCTTTCGAACGGTTTTATTGACCAGAACATTTACGGTGTAGCTATAATGATGGTGCTTGCCGGTATTGTAACAACACCCCCGATACTGAACCTTCTTCTTAACATGCCCGGTAAAGGGATCGAAAGAGACGAAGAGGACGGAATGGACGAGTACAGAATAGAGACAGGCGGCAGGGATCAGACGGAGATACTTCTGCATACTATCATCGAGTATTTTGAAAGAGAAGGATATTACATAACAAGGCTCGTTATGGAAATGGACGTATTTCAGATAAGGAAAGACAAGATATTTATCAAGATGATCAGAGCTAAGGATAACGAAATAATATTCTCCTCAAGAAAGGAAGATGCCGAATTCGTGAGAGAAGTTGTATTCGAAGCCTGTGTAAATCTGGAGTCCAATTCAAGAGAAATAATTTCCAGACTGAATCTTAAAGAACTTCAGGAGGAAAAGGCGCGTGTTAACGGTAAAAACAAAATAAAGATACATTTCGACATATCAAAGATCCTCACTCCCGAATGCATTATAATGGATCTCAAAGCTGAAAAGAAGGAAGATGCCGTCAGGGAACTGACAGATATCCTTGAGAAAGAAAGTAGGATCGCCGACGGGAAAATGATCTTTAAAGAGATCATGGCGAGAGAAAATATTATCAGCACAGGTATCTGTAACGGGATCGCCATGCCTCACGCTCGTTCGGAAGGAGTTTACAGAACACAGATCGCGATCGGTATAAAGAAGACCGGTATAGATTTTGATTCTATGGACGGAAGTCCCGCTAAGATAATAGCTCTGCTTGTTTCTTCTACGGAAAAGAACGATCCGCATATCAAGATACTGTCTTCATTAGTGGCATATTTTTATAAGAAAGAAGATGTCGACAGGTTCCTCAGTCTTAATAATAAAGATGAAATAATAAATTTTTTCAGGCTGGAGAATAAAAAGAATCTGATAAGAAAGATCACCGGCAGGGTATCCCGCCGGAAAAAAATATAGAAAAACCTTAAAAAGGAGGAAAAGATGGATTTTAACACTGGAAACACCGGTTTCATGCTGCTGGCGACAAGTCTGGTAATGCTCATGACCCCGGGACTTGCGTTCTTTTACGGCGGTCTGGTCGGCAGAAAGAACGTTCTGAGCATCATGATGCAGAGTTTCGTATCAATGGGTATCACTACGATACTGTGGTTCTCAGTAGGCTATTCACTCTGTTTCAGCGGAGATGTTGGCGGGATCATCGGTAATCTGGACATGGCATTCTTGAACGGTGTCAGCATAAACGACGCGTTCTCGGCCGACGGGAGAATACCTGTTCTTGTGTTCGTAGCATACCAGATGATGTTCGCGATCATTACACCAGCTCTTATTACAGGAGCTTTCACTAACAGGATCAGGTTCAAAGCATATCTGATCTTCCTGGTTTTATGGCTTCTTCTCGTTTATTTCCCGTTTGTTCACATGGTCTGGGGAGGCGGAATGCTCCAGCAGTGGGGTGTTCTTGATTTCGCGGGTGGTATTGTAGTTCATGCTATAGCCGGTATGGCGGCTCTGGCTTCAGTCTTCTTTTTGGGAAACAGGAAAGCGGCTGAGCACGGGCCTCACAGCATACCTCTGGTAGCTCTCGGAACAGGACTTCTGTGGTTCGGCTGGTACGGATTCAATGCGGGAAGCGAGCTCAAAGTAGACTCGATCACCGCACTTGCGTTCGTAAATACCGACATTGCAGCTTCTTTCGCAGCTATAACATGGCTGATCATTGAGTGGAATCACAGAAAAAAGCCGAAATTCGTAGGACTTCTGACAGGTGCAGTAGCCGGTCTTGCAACGATTACTCCGGCAGCCGGGTTCGTTACTCCGACTTCCGCTATGATAATCGGTATCATCGCAGGCGTTGTATGTTATCTCGCAGTAGCACTTAAGAACAAAATGAACTGGGACGATGCTCTTGACGTATGGGGAGTTCACGGAGTCGGCGGAACGATCGGCGTCATCATGCTCGGTATATTCGCGACCACGGCCGTTAATGCTGCCGGAGCTGACGGACTTGTTTACGGCGGAGGTTCTTTCTTCTGGAAACAGCTGGTTGCTGTTGTAGGAGCGTCAATATACGCGTTCATTTTCACTTATATCATGCTGAAAGTGATCAGCTTCATTACTCCTGTAGCGGTAAGCAAAGAGGAAGAGGAAGCGGGTGTAGACGAATCACTGCACGGTGAGAACGCATATTTGTAGACGGTTCGATTGAATTTTAGGAAAACGGGTGTGGAATTTACACCCGTTTTTTATTATATTGAGTATAGTAAATTCTGAACAGGAACATATGGACCATATAAAATATCAAATATTCGGAGCGGGGATACTTATTCTCGCGGCATATCTGGGCGGCTACATCGCAAGAAAGTTAAATATCGGTGAAGTCGTCGGCCAGATCGCCGGCGGTGTGGTCGTCGGTCCTCATTTTCTGCATCTTACCGAAAAATTCCTGTACAGTTTCGAGGGGCTCAGAGAGAATTTCCTTCTTAAACCGGCTTTTCATTTTTTCGATAATTCATTCGACGAATACGCCAAAGTGATAGACGACTTCCATTTCTTCATTTTCATGTTCCTCGGTATTATAGCTTTTTCGCTTGGTGAGGAGCTTCACAGGGACAGGATAAAGAAAGTAGGCAAACAGGCTGCGATCATCTGCGTGATACAGGCTATGGCGACTTTCTTCATAATTTTTTCGGGATTTTATTTCTTCTTCGGGTTCGATCTTATACATGCCCTGCTGATCGGTTCGATAGGTATAGCGACGGCACCGGCTCTCACTTTCGTGCTGATGAACAAGCTTCAGATAGAAGGTAAGCTTAAGAATATGCTCGCGAACATAGTCGTTCTTGACGACATTATCGAGGTGGTGTTTTTCTCCATCTTCCTGACTATAGCAGTATTTCTCAAGAGCGGTAAAGAAGTGAATGCGGGATCGGTCTTTCTTGTAGTTTTCGAGGAGCTGTTCTTCGCCGTACTGATAGGATTTATTATCTTTTTAGTGCTGAAATTCACTGTAAAGAAAAAACTTCTCAAAGGAGATGACGATCACGTTGAGCTCGAAGGTTCTTTTCTGACCAAGATGCTGATGGAACACCCGACGCCTTCGGTCGAGATTCTGCTTATCATACTCGGTATCGTCGCATTGGGAATAGCCGTAGCGATGCATTTCAACATGCCCTTCCTGATCACGGCTGTAGTTGCCGGATACCTGATCTCGAATTATCATTCACACGCTCTTTTCGATTCTCTCAGGGTCGAGAACGTGATGCCGATCTTCAATCTGATATTTTTTGCCATAATAGGGTCGAACATCAACCTGGAGAGCTTTTCGGGAGATACTCTCATTTATGTCGGGGGATACCTGCTTCTCCGATCCACAGGCAAGCTTGCCGGGAACCACTACGGCGCTAAAATGACATGTCAGGACGAAAAGATCATTGCCTGCCTGCCCAGGCTTATGCTTCCCCAAGCCGGAATGGCGGCCGTCGAGACTATTCTTGTCGCTACTGTACTGAACGACACTGAAGGTCAGAGGATATTCGACACAATAATCCCGGCTCTCGTGATATTCGAACTCGGAGGTGCGTGGCTTTCAGAACGTACTCTCATCAAATGGAAGAACTGGGTCGTAGGCGAGACCAGAGTGATCAGAGAAGGTATCATTGATGAGGATGAAGAACATAAACTCGACACGCTTGAAGTTGATTTTTCATTTGAAGGGCTTATCGGGAAAAGAATATTCAGGATCAAAGCGCAGGATAAAAAGAACGCTATTGGTCTGCTTGCCGAGAAGTTCGTTTCCTCAGGTATAATTTACGATAAAGAGATCATTCTTAATTCTATGCTGGAGAGAGAAAAGCTCGCAAGTACCGGCGTAGGGAATGGGATAGCTTTCCCGCACTGCAGGACGGGTGTCGTCGAATCAGTAAAGGTAATCTGCGGTGTTCTTGAACGACCTGTGGACTGGATATCACCTGACTCAAAACCGGTGGAGATGGTGTTTATGATCGTAACTCCGGAGAAATATCCCGGGCAGCATCTTAAAGCTCTTCGCAGTATTTCTATGGCTCTAAAGGATAATGCTCTTGCAGACGGTCTTAAGCTGAACGCCGCAGATTAAAATGTCAGATCAATACAAACTTAATATTCCCAAGGCTTATACTTACGATTTCCTGAAGAACTTTATGCTGTTCTCGGGTGTGCTCGTGCCGTTCTTCACGCAGTGGGGCGGGATAAAATTTTCTCAGATCATGGTACTGCAGGCCATCTTTACGACCGGGATGTTCCTTTTCGAGATCCCGACCGGTGTGGTGGCGGACAGGTACGGGAGGAAAATGAGCCTGATCATGTCAGGTATCTTCACTTCGCTCGCCGTGCTTGTCTACAGCTCGCGACCGTCCTTTCCGGTCTTTATTGCCGGAGAGCTGATCTGGGCGGTCGGTCTGACGCTCGCGTCCGGCGCGGACACGGCTCTCGTTTACGATTCGCTCATTCAGATTGGGGAGGAAAAAGGGTCCAAAAAGATCCTGAACAGAATTGAAAGCATAGGACTGTTCGCCATGGTGTTCGCCGCGCCGCTGGGTAGCCTTGTCGCGAAATACATCGGGGTCAGATGGGCCATGATCCTCTCGGTCATACCGATCTCGTTTTCGATCGTAATTGCTCTGACATTCAAAGAGCCGCCCGTCGTCCGCAAGAACGAAGAAAAGGAGTATTTGAAGATACTCAGGTCGGGTCTCGCTTACTTTAAAGGGCACAGGATACTTAGACTGCTCACGATCGATTATGTGGTGATAATGACGCTTTCGTTCTTTCTCATCTGGGTGTATCAGGTAGTTCTCAAAAGCCTCAATTTCCCGCTCGAGTACTACGGTTTCGTACATGCAGGGATAGTCATAGCCGAGATCATCGTGCTCAACAGCGTGATTAAAATGGAAGCTGTCGTCGGTAGCAAGAAAAGGTATATTTTCATCTCGACCGCGCTTGTCGGACTGTGTTACCTCGTTATGTCCTATACGCAGAACATTGTCGCCGCCATTGCCTGCATGCTCATCATCGCCGGGTTCGGGCTGACCGTCAAACCGCTTTTCCTCAGCTATATGAACAAGTACATCGAATCCGATAACAGGGCCACCGTACTTTCCGCAGTATCAATGGCGAGATCCATAGTCACCGCCGCCGCGAACATCGTGTTCGGCTATTTCGTTGACATCAACATGCGCTACACTCTTTTTGCGCTCGGCATCATCACGCTTGTCTTCGCCTTCGCTTCCAGAGTCACCGAAGAGCATCTTAAGGGCTGACAAAATTAATATTTAATCTGTTGCAGCGGAATATTTTTGTTGTTATATTTTATTATGATACTATCAAGTGATACTATCAAGTGATACTATCAAGTGCGTAAAAGGAGCTAAATGAAACTACCATATGATATAACTGCGGAAATACTTAATCAGATCGTTTCGGTATCCGAAAAACTGGGAGAGATTAATTCATACCGGCTCAGCAGACCTGCACCAAAATTACGAAGGGAGAACAGGATCAGATCAGTTCATTCTTCTCTAGCGATCGAAGGTAATACTCTGAGCATAGATCAGGTCAGCGATGTCTTTGATGAAAAGACGGTCACAGCTCCGCATAAAGATATTCTTGAGGTAAGGAATGCCATAGACCTGTACGCAAGGATCGGAGAATTTGATCCGTTTTCGATTTCGTCATTCAAGAAAGCTCATTCTGTACTTATGAAGGATCTGACCGATGCTCCGGGTGAGTTCAGAACAGGTTCGGTCGGTGTAGTTAAGGGAAAAGAGATCGCTCATCTCGCACCTCCCGGTGACAGAGTGGCATTTCTGATGAAAGATCTGTTCAGTTATATCAAAAACGATAAGGACGCAGTATTGATCAAAAGCTGCGTATTCCATTACGAGACAGAGTTCATACATCCTTTTACCGACGGTAACGGCAGGATGGGAAGGTTCTGGCAGACCGCTCTTCTAAGGAGCTCGTATCCAGTATTCGAATTCCTTCCTGTGGAAAGCATAATTAAAGAAAAGCAGCAGCAATATTACAATGTCCTATCATTCTGTGATAAAACCGGGAAATCAACAAAATTCATCGAGTTCATGCTGATGATAATAGATTCCGAGCTTGGGAAGATACTGCTGACAGGAACGAAGATATTGAGTTCCAACGACAGGCTTGCGGAAGCGAAAGAAAAGTTCGGTATAGAAGAATTTTCCAGAAAAGATTACATACGGCTGTTCAAGGATATCTCGACGGCGACTGCCAGCAGAGACCTGAAGTCCGGCGTGTTGTCAGGGAATCTTGTTAAAACAGGCGAAAAAAGACTGTCTGTATATAAATTCAAATAAGGAGGATGACCATGAACTCACTTCTCGATAAGAACAGTCTCGCGAATACTGTAAATAATGTCTCTGAAGCTTTGCTTTTCGGAAAAAAGATAAGTGAAAAGGATAAAAAGGAAGTTTCGGAATTTATAGTAAACAGGCAGGGCAAATTCGGTTCATACGCCAACATGTTCGCTCCGACTGAATACGATCTCAAGAACGATCTGGTACTGTTCACCGGCGAAAAGATCAAAACAGGCGCAGGCAAAAGCCACATGCTCGGAGAGGAGTCATCAAGGATACTCCGCAAGCTGAACGTGCATAATAAAGATGTTGAAAAAGCCCTGAAAGAAGCCGATGAAGGTATTCTGAGCAGAATAAAGGCAAGTCAGGATGATCCCAGATACGTTCACGGTACATACTGCTGCAAATCATGTACATGTTCATTGTGGCTGAATGTATCTGCAGGCGGTCTCGGTAAAGACACCGAAATGCTGAAGTCAGGTCTGAAATGGCTGAAAAAGTTCAGAGACGGTAATGGCAGATGGAAGAGTTTTCCGTTCTACTATACTCTCTATGTACTGAATGAAATAGACCTAAAATATTCGGCTGATGAGTTAAAGTATGTCGCGGAGTATCTGAAAGATAAAAAGCTCAGGATCGTTCAGGACAAGTACGGTAAAAGGAGAGAATTCATAATTAAAAAGATACTTGAAAAAGTTTAAAGGAGATATTATGCCGAGATATATGCTGCTGATGCGCGGAGACCAATCAGGTTTTTTGGCGATGAAACCGGAAGAACAGAAAGAGCTGATAAATGATCACATTCAATTTTCGAAGGCACTTGAAGCGAAGAAAATGATTTTTGACGGGGACGGCTGTTCCGCGAACACCGTTCTGCTGGAGAAAAAAGGCAGATGTGTTAAGTCGAAGAAGAACCCGTTCGAAGGCACTGATTCTCAGGTATCAGGATTCTACATGATCGAAGCGAAAAACGACACGGAAGCGGAAAAGATAGCTAAAGGATGCCCGGCTCTCGCTCACGGTGAGACCGTTGAGGTCATAAAACTCGGACATTAATAAATTTTTGTGGTCAATTGCGGATTAATTTTGTAAATTGGAAAGAACTTTAATTAAGGAGGCACGATGTCCGCAATAAAGACATTTCTGACGATCGCTGTAATGCTGCTGATATCTCAGCAGGTTATATTCTCACAAACTACTATGCACATTCACAAAAAGGACAACACAACAATATCAATACCTTTGAACGATATAAATAATATTACATATTCCGGCTCTTCGTCACCCGGAGTTCAGCCGACGACCATTGTACCGACCGGATCTGGAGCATGGCCAAAGAATACAGCTAATACGGTAATGGACGCGGAAGGGAACGTTTATAAGACTGTCAGGATCGGAAGACAGACATGGATGGCTGAAGACCTGAGAAGCACAAGGTTCAATACTGGAGCTACTATGCCGCAGATCAAAGATTCGGACGACTGGAAAAAAATGTCATCACCGGCTTATTCATGGTTCGACAACTACGCCAATACTACCGGCGGTTACGGGATATTGTATAACGGTTATGCGATAGAGAACGGATACCTGTGCCCGGGCGGATGGCATGTGCCGACAGCTGACGACTGGGATCTTCTTATCAGAGAATGCGGAAGTATGAGCGTATCCGGAGCCAGGCTTAAAGCAAAAGATAAAGGTTTCTGGGACGATCCCAATGCAGGCGCATCCGACGAATACGGTTTCAGAGCTCTCGGCACGGGATACAGGACAAGTACCGGAAATTTCACAATGAGAAGAGGTACCGGCCTCTGGTGGTCTTCTTCTCAGGCTACATATTCCAATTATTCTACTTTAGGAATGTATTATAATTATTCGTCAGTCGCAAAAGGCAGTTTTCCCAAAACCGTGGGGGCCTGCGTAAGATGCATTAAAGACGATTTCTAATATTACACGCCGGAGACGGCATGGATAAACTCAGCACTATAGCCATATTCGCACTTATCTGGGGCCTTGTCAGTGCAGTGTCCCTTCCCGCCGGGGCTGCGTTCGGATTATGGACTAAACCTTCAAGAAAAGTTACTTCATCAATGATGGCGTTCGGAGGCGGAGCTCTTCTTTTTGCTCTGACCATCGAACTGTTCGCTCATTCAATGCATCTGTCAGATGTGCATGAAGATAAATGGATAATACTGTCTACGGTACTCGGAGCCCTTGTCGGAGGACTGGTCTTTGAAAGTCTGAACCAGATACTCAACAATAAAGGCGCTTTTTTAAGAAAAGCTTCGCTTTTTAAAAGACATGTTCAGCTCAAAAAGAACAGAAACGTCAAAAAAATGATCAAGAGTCTCAGTTCGATAAAATTTCTTCATCTGCTTCCGCCCGAAGAAATAGCGGAGCTCATGATGCTTGTAAAAGCCAGGAATTACCATAAAGGCGATCTGATAATCACTCAGGGGAACGACGGTCTTGAGCTGTTCTTTATCGTGAAAGGAAATGTTGAAGTTGTCAGAGACGCGGGTAACGGGCCTGAAATAATTGCGAAAATGGGAGCAGGCGAAACGATCGGTGAGATCGCACTGATCTCGGACTGTAAAAGGACTGCTGACGTCAGAGCGGCCTGCGATGTGGAAGTGTACGTGCTTGAAAAAAGCGACTATCAGCACATGGTCAAACATTCGCTCGCGCTTCAGGATGCCAGTGTAGAGATAATTTCCGAAAGACTGCACGACATTTCCGAAAAGGATGAGAATTTCAAAGCGGAAGCTATAAAATGGCAGATCAGGGCGCAGAAGAACATAAACAGACTGACAATGCCTGTAACGGGTCATGACATAGAAGCTGAAATAAAAAAGCACGGCGGAGCCGCGCTCGCTATCTGGCTCGGTATAGCGCTGGACGGGATCCCGGAATCGCTGGTAATTGGAATGCTTACAGCTTCGGCAGCTGAGGCGGGGGAGCCAATGAGCATGGCTTTCATAGCAGGCGTCTTTCTGGCCAATTTTCCCGAGGCCATGTCAAGCGCGGTAACAATGAGAAGCCAGAATTCGGACGTAAAGAAAATAATCTGGATGTGGATGAGCCTGTGCATCATGACGGGTCTGGGAGCTATGCTCGGTTCGGTAGTATTTCCCGCGCATCCCGAAGGTGTCGTAAGATATTTCATTGCAGGTATAGAAGGTATGGCTGCGGGAGCTATGCTTACCATGATCGCGAATACCATGCTTCCGGAGGCTTATGAGCACGGCGGCAGCACTATCGCCGGTCTTTCCACACTTGCCGGTTTTATCATCGCGCTGTGCGTAAAATTAACAGGTTGATAATAATTTAATAAGTAATTGGAGAAGTAATAATGAAAAAAGCTGAAGAATACGCATGGAAA
Organism: Candidatus Delongbacteria bacterium; assembly: GCA_003252515.1. Classification (GTDB taxonomy): domain Bacteria; phylum UBA4055; class UBA4055; order UBA4055; family UBA4055; genus UBA4055. The sequence continues at coordinate 16,361 of QKDR01000085.1, forward strand.
CTGCTGCCTGAACTTCTGAACACCGAAGGGATGTCGGGAAACTGCGGAAAGATAGTCGAACTTATGGGAAAGAAGTTAAAAGCTCTGAAAGTGAAGTATGAGATCACGTACAAGGGCGGCCTTATAATAAAGCTGGAAGGGAAGGACAACTCGAAGGTCAGACTGCTGACAGCTCACGCCGACACGCTCGGCGGAATGGTTAAAAAGGTCGGCGTCGACGGAAGGGTGTTCATAGTTCCTGTCGGCGGTGTTTCTCCGCACAGCGTCGAAGGCGAGTACGTGACGGTCGAGACCGTCACGGGTAAAAGATATCGCGGAACGATAGTCCACAACAATCCGTCCGCTCATGTCAACGCGAGCCTTGCAAAAGAAGAGAGGAACTTCGACAACATCAGCGTCAGACTTGACGAGAAAGTGAAAAGCGCGGCCGACGTGAAAAAACTGGGGATCGCCGTAGGTGACTACTGTTACTTCGATCCGCGCGTTGAAGTGACGAAATCAGGGTTCGTCAAATCAAGACACCTTGACGACAAAGCAGGCGTCGCGGCTCTTTTCGGTGCGATAGAGTATTTTACCCGCACGAAGGAAACACCCGCCTATGAAACATGGTTCTACATTTCCGTCGCCGAGGAGACCGGGAACGGGACCGTTTCGAAACTTCCGCAGAACTGCTTCGAGATCGTTGCCGTCGATATGGGTGCGCTGGGTAACGGGCAGGAATCTGACGAGTACACCGTCTCGATCTGCGCGAAAGATTCCACCGGTCCGTTCGATTACGAGCTAAGAAAGAAGATCGTTAAAATTGCCGAGAAGAACAAAATACCCTACAAGGTCGATATCTACCCGATGTACGGTTCCGACGCAGCTGCGGCATTAAGGACCGGAATCGACGCGCGCCACATGCTTTTCGGGCCGGGAGTGGACGCTTCACATTCGTTCGAAAGGCTTCATAAAGAATCTTTGAACGCAACGACCGCTCTGACAGTACAATATATACTCGAAAAATAAGCGTGAAAGGAGATTAAAATGATGCAGGAAAGGGTTATATCGCAGGAAGTGGCTGAAGAACAGAGAAGGTTCATGCTCAGCGTTTATAACTGGATGATGTCGGCTCTGCTTGTTACGACAGGTATAGCTTACTTCGTATCAACGAGCGAAAGCATGATCACATTCATGTTCGGAAACCCGTTTATATTTATCGGTCTGTTCATAGCTCAGCTGTTCGCGGTAGGAGCACTTGCCGTTGCCGTGAGGAAAATGAGCGCTTCAACGGCGATGATCGTATTTTTTATTTACGCCGCTCTTAACGGACTCACATTATCTTTTATATTTCTGGCTTATACGCAAACAGCCATTACGACCGCCTTCTTTACTACAGCCGCGATGTTCGGCGCGATGAGTTTCTTCGGCTACGTTACGAAGATGGATCTTACCAGCTGGGGCGGATTCTTCTTCATGGGTCTGATCGGAATAGTGATAGGCTCGGTAGTCAACATGTTCTGGGCTAACGGAACTCTATACTGGCTGATCACGTATGTCGGTGTGTTCGTTTTCGTCGGACTTACAGCATACGATACGCAGAAGATCAAACAGATGAATATTATCGGCAACGAAGGCACGGACGAGGACAAGAAGGAAGCGATCATGGGAGCGCTGACCCTTTATCTTGATTTTATCAACCTGTTCCTGCTGCTGCTTAGAATTTTCGGAAGAAGGGACTGATAAATGGAATTCGAGCCTATAGGTCTGATCCGCACGCCTTTCAACTCAAGAGAGGATATGCCGATCCAGTCAAGAGCTGCTTCCGGTATTAAAGGAACTGTTGAAATATTAGATAAATATAAAGAAGGTCTCGCCGATCTCAGCGGTTTTTCGCACATATACCTGATATATTTCTTTCACAGGTCTGAAGGTTATAAACTCAAGGTGAAGCCGTTCCTTGAAGATGAATTAAGAGGACTTTTCGCTACAAGAGCTCCAAACCGTCCGAACATGATCGGTCTTTCTATAGTGAAACTGACGGAAACTAAGGACAATACTCTTCGTATTGAAAATTGCGATATGCTTGACGGAACACCTTTGCTGGATATAAAACCTTACGTTCCTGATTTCGAGAAACCTGAGAGCGTAAGGATAGGGTGGCTTGAGGGAAAAAGCGGAAGGGCTGAAGAACACAGATCGGACGGGAGGTTCAAATAAATGAAGAAAATTATAATTCAGTATTACAAAACGCCGGTCGGGGAGATGATCTTAGGATCGTACGGAGATAAACTGTGTCTGTCCGACTGGCGGTACAGGAAGATGAGGACTTCGATCGACAAAAGGGTAACTTCTATTTTGGGCGCAGAATATGAGGAAGGAACTTCGGAAGTTATTGAAATTACAAAAACTCAGCTCGATGAATATTTCAAAGGTGAAAGAAAGAAGTTCGATATTCCGCTGCTCATCGCAGGAACTGACTTTCAGAAGAAAGTCTGGGGCGCGCTTATAAAAGTACCGTACGGGAAAACGGAAACGTATCTCGGTTTGGCAAAAAAGATCGGTAATGAAAAAGCAGTCCGCGCTGTAGCGGCTGCGAATGGAGCTAACGCTATATCGATCATTATACCGTGCCACAGGATAATAGGCAGCGACGGCAGTCTGACGGGATACGCGGGAGGTCTGAACACAAAGAAGAAACTATTAAGTATGGAAAGTCCTGCTAAATTTCTATAGATCAATATTTTTTAAGAACGCCCTCACTCTCGATCTGGCGGAATGTGTCTCTGAGAAAGTCCATATAGACTTCCTCGATCTTCCTGTTCTCGGGATGGAAAGGATATACGAATATCAGGAACAGCTGCGACCAGTTGGATACTGAGGCTCTTCTTTCGTATTTGGCGACAAACTCATTTTTTGAGTTGAGTACTTCGGTAATGACGGTGAAATTCTGTGTGTACGCGATGGGTATCAGCGTAACCGTCGCGGTGGAAATAAGCCCGCCGAGAAAATAATTGGAGAAACTTTTCTTTGCTTCGATCCTCATTTTTACGGTGTAATCCATGGTCTTCATAAGCGAATCCCTCAGGTCTCTTTTTGCGGGATCGTTTACGTCGGACGATTCTTCAACATAGGTCGCGTATTTACCAAGATTGCTTAGTTCTCTCTGCGCCTCCAGAAAAATATCGTCGAAACCGCTTAAACGTCTGTATCTGTTTTCAAGTTTAGGTATCGCGTCAAGTCCTTCCATTTGGTTTAAGTGACTGAATACGAAAAGAACCGATACAGGATCGTGCGAGGAATTTCTTTTGATCTCACCGGTATAAGCCATCTGAAGTTCAGACCTGGATGCCGCGCAGCCTGATATAAGCAGCGATAAAAGATAAAAAAGCACGAACAAAGTTTTAACAGCTATTTTTTTCATGATTCCCTCCCGGTACTATCACATTAAGTAATATACGAATTAACCCGCCGAAAAGCAGATAATAAAAAATTATTTTATTTAATTGATTTTGAGTACAGCATTAGATATAATATATAAATATTGACTGCTGTTATGCTTAATTTTACAGGAGGCTGAAATGTTTCTTCAAAAAGTTATATCGCTGATATTTATGATCTCATTTTCATTATCCGGAGCCTATATCCGGAACCTGGAAACCACTGTTTATCAGCCTGACGGAACTAAGCTGAATATATATTCCTCAGGTGACGAATTCTATAATTACCTTCATGATGCCGACGGTTACAAGATCATACAGGGACCGGACAGGTATTATTATTATGCCGCTATGGAGAACGGGAAGTTCATCCCGACTTTGTATAAAGCGGGAGAAGTTCTCGCCAGGAACATTCCTATCCTTGACAAAAATATCAATATCTCTGAAGAAGAATACCGCAAGCGGGTTGAAAAATTCAATGAAAAGGCTGATAAAGGTATAAAAGCGCCTGCTGTCGGATCGATGAACAATATTACCATATATATAAAATTCGCCGATCAGGATGAGTTTGAAGACCCGCGTTCTGTGTTCGATCAAAAATTCAACGGAACCGGGAGTGGTGTAGAATCGCTGAAAAATTATTTTCTGGAAACAAGTTATGATCAGTTTACTATTAATACGACTCATTATCCTGCCTGCGCCGACACGATCTCATTATCTTATACTGCACCTAAGCCGAGATATTACTATTTACCATATGATCCTGTGCTCAATCCGAGAGGGTATACAAATCAGGCTGATGTTGAACACGGGCTTCTTAAAAATGCGATAGATGCCGTAGCAAGCCAGATACCTCCGGAAATAGATCTTGATGTGAACGGAGATGGAGATGTAGATAATATCTGTTTCATAATAAGAGGGCCTCATTCCGCATGGGCGGAATTACTGTGGGCGCACAAATGGGCGCTTTACAGCTATAATGTCATGATCAACGGGAAATATGTCTGGACCTACACTTTACAGCCTGAAAATCAAAATAATGTAGAAACTTTATCGCATGAAATGTTCCACGCTGTCGGGGCTCCCGACCTTTATCATTACAATTTTGACGGCATAAATCCGGCCGGTCCGTGGGATATCATGGAATCAGGATGCGGACATATGACTGCTTATATGAAATATTATTACGGGAACTGGATAGCTTCAATCCCTCAAATAGTAACAAGCGGAGAATACACTCTCAATCCTTTAACTTCCTCAACGAACAACTGTTATAAGATCAAACCGGATCAGTACAGTAATGACTTTTATGTTGTTGAATACCGCAAAAGAGTTGAGAATACATTCGAAAAAGAACTCCCCGGAAGCGGTCTTCTTGTTTACAGAATAAACGGGCTTTATCAGGGAGACGGAAATGCTTCAGGTCCGCCGGATGAACTTTTTGTTTTCAGAGAAGAAGGATCAATGAACGATAACGGTAACACTTGTAATGCTTTTCTCTCAGCGGAAGTCGAAAGGACGGAAATAAACGATTTTACCGACCCTGCGGCCTTTAACAGCAACGGAGACTATACAGGATTAAATATATATAACATAGGTTCAGCTGGTGAGACTATAAGTTTTTATGTGGACCTTGAAGGCTCGGCATATCCGCCTCTTTGTTCTTTCAGTAAATATAAGAACGGGGATTATATACCGTACGGAGATATAACCATTGACGCTGATGCTTCTGTATTGACAGGTGAACTGGATAAAGTTGAATTCTTTCTGAATGACGAACTTATTTTTTCTGATCTTGAAGCACCTTACTCCTGTTCTGTTAATATAACTCAGGGTGAACTGGGGAATCATACAGTAAAAGCTACGGCTTACAGCGGAGGATTAACTTCATCGGACAAGATAACCGTTAAGATCTTCGACCCGGAAGAGCCTACCTGGTTTTATTATTATTCGGATGAACCATACTACGGACAATTTGACAGAGGGTCGATCGAATTGGGCATCGCCGCTGTTTACGATCTGGGAGATATGGAATTCTATGCTAATAAAATATCAGTTAATCTTGAAGCTGATCCTTTTGGGGAAAACGATGTCCAAGGAGAATTCAACTGCGCTGTCTATAGAGTGACAGCCGGCGAAATAACTGACGAACTGATAACTGATCTGGGAACGCATGTGTCACCTATGAACGGCAGATATGAGACTACTGTTTATTCTGAAGATATACTGTCCGGACAGATCGCGCTGGTAATGAATATCGGATCATATCAGAAAATAAAGTACGATATGAATGGTATTCCGGACAATTATTACATTATTGAGACTGACAGGCCGTGGACAGGAGTTGTTGCAAGAGGAGTGACAGGCGCGCTTGATATGGCTGTAATGTTGTCTAAGCATCCCAGCTCGATCTCTGACGGCTATGTTCCTCTGACAACAGAACTCTATCAGAATTATCCAAATCCGTTCAACCCCGAAACGACAATAAAATATTCGCTGGCTGATGACGCTAATATTAAGCTTGCAGTGTTTGATATAACCGGAAGAGAAGTTGTATCGCTGGCAGATCAGAAACAGAGCAGAGGTTATCACGAGGTAAGATTCACCGGGAGTATGATGACCAGCGGAGTGTATTTTTACAGGCTGAGCATTGACAATGAAGTAGTTGCAAGTAAGAAGATGATGATGGTTAAGTAATTATATGAAAACGATCGGGCTCATTGGCGGGATGACGTGGGAATCCTCGCTTGAATATTACAGGATCATCAACGAACAGGTCGGAAAGAGACTCGGCGGACTTCATTCAGCTAAGTGTATGATGTGCTCACTTGACCTTCATGACGTTCTTGAACTTCAGGAACAGGGGAAATGGGCGGAGCTCGCACCGATAATCAAAGATGCTGCTGTTACTCTTGAAAATGGCGGGGCAGACCTGATACTGATATGCACTAATACAATCCATAAATTCTACGATGAGATCCAAACAAACGTAAATGTTCCCGTTCTTCACATAGCTGACGCTGCCGGTGAAGTTATAAAAAGAAAAGGGTTGAAGAAGATCGGTCTGCTCGGTACGAGATTCACGATGCAGGAAGATTTTTACAAAGTCAGACTTAAAGAAAAGTACGATATTGATACAGTCATTCCCGATGAAGTGGACAGGCAATCGATCCACAAGATAATATTCGACGAACTTGCTTACAGTAATATCGTGAAGGAATCTAAAGATAAACTGACGTTGATAATAAAGGATCTTGTTTCAAAGGGAGCGGAAGGGATCATTCTTGGCTGTACAGAACTCCCCATGATAATAAAACAGGAAGATATTGTCATTCCGGTCTTCGATACTTTGAAGATCCATGCGGAAGCAGCGGTGGAAGAAGCTTTGGAATAATAAGGAACGAACGTTATGATATTTTTATTCGATCTTGACGATACGCTTCTGGACGATAAGGCGGCGAAGGAGTATTATATACCCAAGCTTTACAACCATTACAAAGACAGCATTAAATATTCTGAAGACGATTTCTGCAGGATATGGAAAGACGCGATCCATATTTATTTTCAGAAATTCCTTGACGGAGAGCTCACTTTTGAAGGGCAGAGAAGGGAAAGAGTGAAAGCATCGTTCGGGAATCCTGATATTTCCGAAGCTCTTATTGAAGATGTTCTGGCTTCATTCGACGAATTTTTCAAAGGAGGGTGGAATCCTTTTCCCGATACGGTCGAGACATTACGCCGGCTGAAAGGCTATAAAAAAGGTGTAGTAACAAACGGTACAATTAAACAGCAGAACGAAAAACTTGATATTCTGGGCATAAGAGAATACTTCGACTGTGTGATAATCAGTGAGGAATTCGGGATAACCAAACCCGATAAAAGACTTTTCATGAAAGCCTGCGAACAGCTCGACTGCAGACCGGAAGACTGCTATTTTATCGGCGATCTGTGGGATGCGGATGTCGTCGGAAGTTCAAATGCGGGTATGAAACCCGTATGGCTCAACACTTACGGACATGCGAAACCGGATTACCCGAAAGATGTACTGGAGATAAAAGGAATAAGTGAGTTGTTGAATTTGATCTGAGAATTTAACTAAAAGTGATTGACAAAATATATAAGAATTGTTAACATCTTTCTGATAAGTAAATAGAAGTGCTGCAATAACTATATTAAAAGTTGATTTTGAGGTGTATTAATGTTAAGTGAGCTCAGAAAATCGTTTAATTCTATTCTTTATGAAAGAGTTGCAAGCCCTCTTTATGGGACAATAATTGTTACATGGATTATATGGAATTGGAAAATATTATATTTAACTTTCTTTGTCGACGAATCAAATATTCCTGGTACGAAAATTGATTATATTATACATAATTATTCAGATCAATGTACTCTCATTTGGTTCCCACTTTTCTCAAGCATATTATTAATATTGATAGTACCATTTATCGCGAATGGAGCTTTTTGGGTATCTTTGAAATTCCAAATATGGAGATCAGATAAAAAGAATGAATTGGAAAAGAAGCAGCTTTTAACTGTAGAACAATCGTTAGCTATCAGAAAAGAAATGAGGAATCAAGAGGATGAGTTTGGAAAAATACTGCAGAAAAGAGATGAAGAAATAGAAAATTTAAGCACTAGAATTTATCAGTTGCAGTCAGAAAAAAACCAACTAATTCAAGAAAAAGAATTACAAGGAAAAATTATTCCTTATTCTAGTATTTCGAATCCAAATGCGTATAGTACAAAGGATTTTGAGAACTTAAAGAAAGCTGTAATAGCATATGAAAACTTCGAAGAAATTATTGAGACTGTAAGAAATAAAAACAGTTTTCCTGAAAATGTATCAGAGGATTTAAAGAAATATTTTTTATTAAACGATATTATTGTTGAAAAAAAATTGAATGATGGTAGAAATATTTATTCAGTATCTTCGAAAGGTGACTATATGTACAAAGATTTTAATCTAGAAAACATTAATAATCTAACTACTGATGTTTCTGATTCTGAATATGAAAAATTTAAGAAGAATAAGAAGGCCTTTGAATGGTTTAAGAAATTATCAGAGACAATCAAAGAAGGAGAATTACCCAAAGACATTGATGATAAAACAAAGCAATATTTTTTGTTAAATAACATCATTCATTCAGAATATCATAATGATCAATTCGGAAGATATACAGAGTATGTTTTTACAGATAAAGGTGAGGAATTTTATAAAAATTATTTTAATGAGACTTTCGAAAAAGAAGGTAACAAAGGTTAGTTATTATTCAAGGAGTGTATATATGCCGATTATAAAAAAAATAAATTGGAAATTCTCACAAAATGTATCGGAGAATGGAATTCAATGGAGTAAATTATGAAAGCTATTACACGGTTAAATACAATATCATTAAGTATAACAACTTTATGTGTTTTTTCTTTATGGATTTCTATAGTAAATGTATCAGATGAGCTATCTTCTATTACAAATTCAAAAATATTATTAATTACGCTTTCATTTATTTTTTCTTTAGGTTTTTATAAAATTCTTCTAAATATAACTAAGTATTTAGTACAAAAATGTAAATTATGTAAAAAGATTATTTTTGGAGCTTCATATATAGACGGTGTATGGGTTGGATTTTTTGTAAATAGCGATAAAAAGATACGATTTTTTTATGAAGTTTATGAACAAGATTATGATAGCTTTGAAATTCGAGGTGTTTCTTTTACGGTTGATGGAAAACATCATGGTACATGGAATATCGAAGATCCAGTAATATCAGAAAAGAAAGGAATGCTAAATTACACTTATGAAACCGATGGTATAAATAATACTTATATTAATCCTGGAATTGGAAGATTCACATTTATAAGGAATAAAAGTAATGAGCCTCCATTTCAAATGAAAGGTTATACTTCAGATTTATATAATCCTAATAAAGTATTTTCGTTTCAGGAAAAAGTTGAGATTAAAGAAATAGATGAATCACAATTATTTGAAATGGCAAAAAAAGTTTATGAAAAAAATAAATCATTATCGAACTGATTTATCTTAATCAAGATTAACTTTATTGTAAATTTACAAACCCAAAAATACATCTTGACAATCGGTATGGTATTTATTATATTTGATAAGTAGCGAAAATGCTAATTAGTGAAAATATAAAATAAGGAGAATCAAATGCTGCAAACGAACCTGAACCACATCGAATCGGCTTCACAGCTGAACCAAATTATTTCAGAGAACGAGAATGTTATGGTATGCTGCGGAAGGATGGGGCCTATGTGTCTTCCGGTATACGACGTAATGGAGAATCTTGAAGATAAGTACGAGAACGTGAAATTCTTTGATATGGCTTTCGACAGCCCCGAAGCGGGCGTTATCAGGAACCTGCCTGAGTGCAGTACATTCGCGGGACTTCCGTTCACGGTATATTATAAGAACGGGAAAGTTGTCAAAGCGACAAGCAGCATCCAGACAAAAGATGAAGTGAAAACGATCCTTAACGAGAAGTTCGGTAACTAAAATGGAAAAATTCGACGCTATAATCCTCGGAGGAGGGCCGGCGGGACTGACCGCAGGGATCTACCTTGCAAGAGCAAAGCAGTCCGTGCTCATCGTAGATCAGGGCAGTGTGGGCGGTCAGATCATACTTACACATAAGGTGGCTAATTATCCCGGAGTCCCGGAGACTTCGGGGTATCAGCTCGCCGGCAATATGAAAAAGCAGGCAAAAGAGTTCGGGTGTAAGATCGTCTCGAGCAGCAAAGTTACTAAAATGGATCTGATCAGCGATCAAAAGACCATAGAAGTTGACGGCGAGGACGTTTATACTTCCGATTCCGTGATCATTGCTTCGGGCGGAGAACCGAGATCGCTTGGCCTGGAGTCCGAGAAACGGTTGAAGGGGAAAGGTGTTTCATACTGCGCGACCTGCGACGGCGATTTTTTCCAGGATCAGGACATCGTGGTAGTCGGCGGAGGTAACTCTGCGCTTGAGGAGGCGGTATCTTTGACGGCATACGCGAGATCAGTCACTATTGTCCATGAATTCGATCATTTTCAGGCATATGCATCAGCGGTAAAAGAGGCTTCCGAACATCCGAAAATTAATTTTATTCTCGAATCGAATGTCGTTGATTTCAAAGGAAAAGAAAGTCTCGAATCGGTAATAGTGAAAAATCTCAAAGACGGTTCAGAGCAGGAATTGGCGGTGACGGGAGCTTTCATTTTCATCGGTTACGTTCCCAGATCGGAAGCGTTCAAAGGTATTCTTGATATCAACGACAGAGGTGAGATCATTGTAGACAGGGACATGAAGACCGGCGTGAAAGGCGTTTTCGCGGCCGGAGACGTGATATCCAAAAGGTACAGGCAGATCACGACAGCAGTTTCAGACGGAACTATAGCCGCATTAAGCGTACTCGAGTATAAAAATAAAAAGTGATCTATTGAGGTTTCTTTAGAAATCTGTCCCACCTGAAATGACCGTCTATGTCCTTTGAGGCATAAATAAGGACGGCTTTACCTATAACGTCTTTAACATCGACGAAGCCGAAATCTCTCGAGTCGTAGCTGAATTCAATATTGTCGCCGACAAGAAACAATTTTCCTTGGGGAACAACGAAAGTGTTAAGGTTGTATTCTTCGGATATTTTTATATCGCCAGCTCCGAGTATTTTATCTGAATTCAGCAATACTCCGTCCACAAAAACAAGATCATCAATGACAGTCACCGACTGTCCTTCCGTGGCGGCGACCCTTTTTATAATGTTATTTTCGCATCCGGGATAATTGTCATTTCTGACCACTACGATCTCACCCTGTCTGATATCTCTGACAGCTGGTATTCTGTAGGAAGGAAGTCTGATCCCGTATTTCATGAAAGGCAGGTAGGCTCTGTTAGGTGTGTCGGTCCCGTAGATAATTTTGTTAATGAGAAGGAAGTCGCCCGGAAGAAGTGTGTCGGACATTGAAGTTGAAGTGACGACATAGAACTCAAAGATAACGGCTTTGAATATCAGTATTATAAGGAGAAGCAATAAAAAGGATATGTATCTTGGTCTATTCATCCACTTTAAGAAGGGCGAGGAAAGCCTCCTGCGGCAGTTCGACCGATCCGATCTGCTTCATTTTCTTCTTTCCCTTTTTCTGCTTTTCGAGCAGTTTTCTTTTTCTGGTGATATCCCCGCCGTAGCATTTAGCGAGCACATCTTTTCTGAGTGCTTTGACCGTTGTTCTCGCTATGATCCTGGATCCGATAGCCGCCTGTATCGCGCAGTCGAACATCTGTCTCGGGATGATATCCTTGAGCTTTTTGCAGATCTTTTCACCGTAATGATAAGCTTTGTCCTTATGGATTATAGCCGCCAGCGCGTCTACTTTTTCACCGTTTAGAAGTATATCGAGCCTGACCATATCAGTAGGCTGGTATCCTGCGACCTCGTAATCGAAAGAAGCGTAACCTCTCGAAACCGATTTGAGCTTGTCAAAGAAGTCGAAAATTACTTCGGAAAGAGGGAAATTGTACTTAAGAACGACCCTCGTCTCATCCAGATAATCGGTAGCAATGTAAACGCCTCTTCTTTCGAGAGCAAGCTTCATGATAGCGCCTATATGTTCAGTCAGAGTGATGATCTGCGCGTTGATGTAAGGTTCCTCGACACGCTGAATGTCCCTGCTCATATCAAAATCTTTAGGGTTGTTGACAACTTCAAGGTCGCCTGTTGTCATATAAACGTTGTAGGTAACGTTCGGGAAAGTATTTATGACCGACATGTCGTATTCGCGCTCAAGCCTTTCGTGGATGATCTCCATATGCAGAAGTCCGAGGTATCCTACCCTGAAGCCGAAACCGAGCGCCGTACTGCTTTCGGGCGTATATACAAGCGATGAGTCATTGAGTTTCAGTTTTTCCAGAGAATCCTTCAGGTCGTTATAATCCTCGGTGCTGACCGGGAAAACGCCCGAGTACACCATAGGCTTGATCTCCTGATATCCCGGCAGAGGATCCGGCGCGCCGTTCTTGGCGTGGGTCACAGTGTCGCCGACCTTAATGTCTTTCACCGTTTTCGTACCTGTTATCAGATATCCTACTTCTCCGGCGGAAAGCGCTTCTCTTTTCAGCCTTTCAAGCTTGAGTACACCGATCTCCTCAACATCAAAGGCAGTATCCTGATTGAACATTCTGATCTTGTCGCCCTGCCTGATCGCACCTTCGACTACCTTGATGTATGCGACCGCTCCCCTGAACTGGTCGTACATCGAGTCAAAGATCAGCGCCCTGAAAGGTGCGTCGTCCGAGCCTTTCGGAGGCGGGATCATAGTGATGATCCTTTCCAGCAGTTCGGCTACGCCCTCGCCCGTTTTCGCCGAGGTGAAGATTATTTCCGAGTCGATGCAGCCTATGAGGTCCTTGACCTGATTGGCTACGTGCTCGGGCTGGGCTGCGGGAAGGTCGATCTTGTTGATCACGGGGATTATCTCGAGGTCCTGCGCCATCGCAAGGTACAGGTTCGACAGCGTCTGCGCCTCGATCCCCTGGGAAGCGTCCACTACCAGAAGCGCTCCTTCGCAGGCGGCTATACTTCTCGATACCTCGTAAGTGAAGTCCACATGTCCGGGTGTGTCTATAAGGTTAAGAATATATTCTTTGCCGTCATCAGCTTTATAATTCATCGTAACGGCGTGGGATTTTATCGTAATACCTCTTTCCTGCTCAAGGTCCATATCGTCTAAAGTCTGGTTCCTCATTTCTCTTTCGGTAAGAGTCCCGGTCAGTTGTAAAAGCCTGTCCGCCAGGGTGGATTTCCCGTGGTCGATGTGGGCGATGATGCAGAAATTTCTTATGTTGTCTTTCATTTTTCCGTACTGTTTAGTTTCGCGCGAAATATAAGGTTTACCTTCGTTAAAGTCAATAAACAAAAAGGGACGCTTAAATGGCGTCCCGTCATGGATTTTATATTCGTTTCAGGATTTGAGTGATTTTTTAACGGCGTTTTCCGTATTATGGTGTGGTACATGTTTTTCTTCGTATATTTTAGTGCTTACCGTACCGTCTTTATTGATCGTAACCAAAGTCCGCTTTCCACAGCTTCCGCAGCCGAGGTATTTCTTTTCGGGCGATTTATGAAGTTCTCCGATCTCCTCGTCGCAATGAGCGCATCTGATCTTGATCCTGTCTTTCATGATAAGGCTCCCTGTTAGTTATTGATTTCTACTGATTATGGGAAAAATAGTTCTCATAAAAGTAATTTACAAAATATTTTTCTTAAACCTAATGGAAAATCAACATTTTTAATTTGTTTTACCTCACCAGCACCATTTTCCTGATCAGTTTTCTACGTCAGTGCTTCAGCTTATCAGGTTTCAGCTTGACTTTTAAATTGTCGCCAATAATCTCCTTAGTGGCACTTGCGGCTACGATATAATAAAAATATTTATCACCTGCATCAGCTTTCTGCCACTCAGTATCACTGATCCACGTACCTGTAGTATCAAGAGTGAAAGTACCATAAGGGTCTTCAGACGCATAGACTTTATACTCAGTAGCTCCCGGAACAAAATCCCAGCTCAATGTCGTATTTACTGAATCACGGACTATTGTAATATTCTCAGGAGTACCGAGGTCTATAGTGCCGGTAAGCGAGACAACATCGAGCATTACGGCAGCATCTTCAGGAGCTATGTAGGTTGTGTCGCCCTGAATATAGTTCGCCGCACGGAACAGGAGATAGCAGCTTTCAAAATTATAATTCACAGGAACACTCACCGACTGCCAGTCACCGTTAGTCTCTCTGGTGATGGTTGTTGACGCGAGATAATGCTGTTTAGGATGATAATAACGAACAAAATCAATAGCGCAGAAAACAGAATCTATCTCTGAATTATCAAACAAATAAGCATAAAGAACAGTATTCATATCGTT
>QKDR01000020.1 GCA_003252515.1 Candidatus Delongbacteria bacterium
ATCAAGTGAATTTATAATCAATTTAAATTTTTTTAATGGAGATCTTTTTCTTTCTAATTCATCCCAATTTTCAAACATACATTTACCAACATGATTAATAAAAGCTTCAAATGTAAATGCTAAGAAAACTATTGTAGCTACAATATATTAATATTTATTTGTGTTGACAAGCTCTTAAATTATTTACATTATACAGGTCAAGTAGATAGTGTAGCAAGCAGACGTAAAATGATACTTAAAAAATAATAGCAAGGGAACGGTTATGAAAATAAAATTTATGGTCTTACTGATGCTGGTATTGTCATATTGCCCGGCAGCGTATTCATCCACTCTGTACGTGGGCAGCGGTCAGACTTACTCAACAATATCATCCGCTCATGCGGCGGCTGTTTCAGGCGACACGATAATGCTCATGAACGACATTACCGAGTACAATATCGGCATTACAAAATCGGTAACGGTGGAAGGAGATGCTGGAGCCAGAAGAATGATCAACGGGAATACCCAGGGCAGAATATTCCTGATAAGCTCCGCGGGAACTGTAACGCTCAGGAACCTTAATATCACCGGAGGTAATTTAAGCGACGGCCGGGGCGGCGGAATATATGTTGACGGCGGAACGACCCTTTACATCGACGACTGTATAGTTCAGAACTGCAACGGATACGGGTTCAACGGGGGCGGGGGCGGCATGAACGTAACGGGAGCTTCACAAATCATCGTAACTTCATCCACTTTCTATAACAACCGTACATGGAATTCGGGCGGAAACATTGCCGTGGTCTCTTCGGACTGCAGCCTTACGATGACCGACACGGAAGTGTCGAACGGTTTCGTGAATGATTACAGCGGAGGTGGTATTTATGCGGACGGGACGCTCGATCTGACAAGATGCTATATATATAATAATTCGTCTAACCGGGGCGGAGGAGGTCTCCAGACAACCGGAACGGTGACCCTTCAGGATTGTACTGTTAAAGAGAATCATTCATATTATGACATGTATGGCGGAGGAGGCATCAGGTCGACTTCAGGAACACTGACCGCCACAGGATGTACTATCAGCGGGAACGTATCTTATAACAACGGCGGCGGATTATTGGTCGAAAGCAGTACTTATTATCTGAATAACTGCACTGTTTACGGGAACAACGCCTCCAACCAGGGCGGAGGTATATCTGTAAGCAGCAGCAGCCTTAACGTCAACGGTTCTACGATCACAGCCAACGTCTCATATCAGAGCGGAGGTGTCGGGAATTACCAGAGTACTATGAGTTTCAAAAATACAATAATAGGCAATAATAACGGATATAATTACTACCCCGACCTGAATAATTCATCATCCTATCCGACTATGACCCTTATCAACTGCATCATAACCAGCACTCAGGGTGTAACAAACTGGACGGGGAGCGGAAATATTTTCAATACTGATCCGAAACTGACAGCTTTAGCTTTGAACGATAATCCGAACGGGACATATACATGCGCGCTTCAGACTGACAGTCCCGCGTTTAATAATGGAACTTCCGACGGCGCAACGGCAACAGACCAGAGGGGATTCCCGAGGTTCGGAGTACCGGATATCGGAGCTTATGAATTCACTCCTGTTCCGGCGGCTGTCACGACTCAGGATGTAACAGATATAACCGGAACGACTGCGACCGGGAACGGAAATATCACCGGCCTCGGACTGCCCGATCCGACTCAGCACGGAGTCTGCTGGAATACCGGCGGGAACCCGAGCCTGTCCGATAATTATTCCGACGAAGGTGCGGCTTCGGCGACCGGAGCCTTTACTTCCGGCATAACGGGATTGATCCCGTTCATAAAATATTATGTAAAGGCCTACGCGACAAATATGGCCGGTACTGTTTACGGGAACGAGGTGAATTTCGTCGCTTCCGGCACTTATCAGGCTCAGACCGATGCGGTCAACTGCCTGAATTTCAACGGAACGTCGCAGTATCTTGAATCTGATATTGTGACAGCCGTTACTGACAACATGACCGTCGAGGCATGGGTGAACTGGGACGGTCAGGCAAGCGGCAGGCAGTCGATCATTTATAACGGGAACACCGGATCGTCGGGTTACGGAATATATTTATATGACGGCGCGACTCCTCCGCGAAGCATAAGCATCCTTTGCGGAGGTAAAGGATGGGTCACATCCTCGACAGAGCTACCGGCAGGCAGCTGGCACCATCTGGCCGCTGTCCGGAGCGCCGGGGTATGGAAACTGTATATGGACGGCGTCGAACGCGCGCTCAGTAACACTTCCGTTGTGCCTAATGTACCGGTAGGTAAATTTGATATAGCAGCGGGTACCGGAGGAGGAGGAGACAGGTTTAAAGGGAAAGTCGACGAGGTAAGGATATGGACGACCGCAAGGACAAAAGACCAGATACAGGCATCTTACGGATCTCTGGCAGGGAATGATGCAGGACTGACAGCGTACTGGCGTATGGACGAGGGTAGCGGAACCTATACAGTGGACGGAAGCGGTCACGGCAACACGCTGACACTTTACGGTTCTCCGTCATGGATCATTCCGTCAACAGCACCTGTTTCCGCGCCTGTTTATCAGACAAGCGATGCAAATATAGATTTCGGTAAAGTAGATATATATTCGAGTTCCGATAAAACTTATACGATAACGAACGCGGGTGGCGGATTTCTGCACATATCAGAAATTTCGTCAGATAACAGCACGTTCTCTGTATTGCCGGCGACCGCGGATATCGCTTCAGGAGCGGACATACAGTTCACGGTCACTTTCGCGCCTGTTACAGGACTTGACCAGACCGGAACACTGACCCTGACTCATAATCCTGATGCCGCTGCGCATAATATAACCGTAAGCGGAAAAGTGTTTGACGGGGCGGGTACATCAGAAGATCCTTATCAGATCACCAGCCTGACCGACTTGAGAGCCTTGAGCGAAACGAGCGGCTTATGGAACAAATACTTTATTCAGACAGCAGACATAAACGCATCGGCGACTTCCGGATGGAATTCAGGCTCCGGATTTTCTCCGGTCGGCATAAATGCGACTTATTCTTTCACCGGCAACTACGACGGGCAGGGATATTTAATTGACAGTCTTTTCATAAACAGAGGCGGAACTACTTATATCGGCCTTTTCGGCAGAACGGCTTCACCGGCTGTGGTTAAGAATTTAATTGTCTCGAACGCAAATATAACCGGAAATACTGCTGTAGGCGTCATCGTCGGTGAAAACAGGATCGCCACAATATCAGACTGCGGCTGTTCAGGCACGGTCATCGGAAACAACACTCTGATCGGCGGGCTGGCAGGCTGGAACAACGGAGGAACTGTAAGCGGATGTTACAGTAATTCCGCTGTGAGTGGAGTTAACAATGCTGGAGGTCTGGTCGGGAGCAGCAACACTCAGATATCCGACTCATACAGCTTCGGGAGCGTAACAAGAGCTTCTGGAAGTGCCGGTACGTCTATAGGCGCATTCGCAGGTACGTCCACGGGAAGTGTGATCAGATGCTACAGCACGGGAAACGTTTATTATGCGGATGCTGCCGATCCGACCGATAAGGGATTTATCGGTTCATCCGGCGGTACCGTTTCAGGCAATTTTTTCGACAGCGAACTGTCCAACCAGGATTCCGGGGCGGGAGCAACAGCAAAGACTTCAGCCGAGATGAAGACAAGACCGACATTTACAGATGCAGGATGGGACTTTCTGGGAGAAACAGCCAACGGCACCGGTGAAATATGGAATATCGGAAACGGCAGGAACGGGAACTATCCTTACCTTTCATGGCAGTTTCCCTCAGATGCCGCACCTGAACTGTCAGTTCTTTCAACAACTGCCGCAGCGGATATCACATCTTATACAGCATCATCTGGCGGTAATATAACAGACAGCGGAAACGGAGAAGTCGTTCAGAGGGGCGTGTGCTGGAATATTTCAGGATCGCCTGATCTGAACGGGGACTTCACTTCTGACGGAACAGGAACCGGAGAATTCGTTTCCGCTCTGTCCGGACTTGATCCTTATACTGAATATTACATAAGGGCCTATGCGGTAAATTCGATAGGCATATCTTACGGAAACGAAGTGAGTTTCACTACTCTCGGGTTACTTCCTGTTGTGACCACGCAGGCTGTATCTGATATAAAGGGAACAACCGCTACCGGTAACGGTACTGTCAATGATCTCGGTATACCTGATCCGTCGCAATACGGAGTATGCTGGAATACCGCCGGAGACCCGACAACTGCCGATTTCAGTACAGATGAAGGTTCAGTATCGGTTACAGGCCCATTTACGACCGCTATGACAGGATTATCCTGCAGTACGACATATTACGTTAAAGCATATGCTTCGAATGCGGCGGGAACAACTTACGGAGAACAGGTAAGCTTTACAACTGCTCAGATGGCAGGTTCAGGTACTTCGGAAGACCCTTATCTAATTGCGAATCTGAACGATCTTCAAACTGTCAGCGAGAATAACGTGTACTGGGATAAATACTTAGTACAAACAGCTGATATTGACGCCTCAGCCACTTCCGGGTGGAACAGCGGAGCCGGATTTTCCCCTGTCGGAAACGTCTTTAATAAATTTACGGGGCAGTACGATGGACAGGGATATAAAATTGAAGGATTGTATATTAACCGGGCTGCTTCTGATTACCAGGGAATGTTCGGACAAGCGGACGGATCAGTTATCGAGAATCTTAACCTCAAATCCGTGAACGTAACCGGAAAAGGTTATGCGGCAGCTGTGGCCGGATACAATACGGGTGGAAGTGTTATCAGGAACTGCTCGGTAACAGGAATCGTCTCAGGATTTAACAACAATGTCGGAGGAATAGCCGGATGCAACGAATCTTCGGCAATAGAAAAGTGTTTCGGCGGCAGTGACGTGAACATGACGGGCAATTATTATTCATGCGGAGGAGTCGTCGGCTGGAATTATACAGGGACTGTAAATGACTGCTATGCGACTGGCATTGTAACGGGAGTGAACGGGACCGGCGGACTTGTCGGGAACAATGACAACGGAGCGCAGATCAACCGCAGCTTCAGCAGCGGCGTAGTTTCCGGTACCGGTTCTTACATTGGAGGTCTCACAGGCCTGCAGTTCACAGGATCGACTAACACAAGCTTCTGGGATAAGGAAACATCCGGTCAGACTTCGAGCGCGTCAGGAACGGGAAAGACGACGGCGGAAATGAAAATACTGTCAACTTTCACCGGGGCGGGATGGGATTTTACAAATGTCTGGAATATGGACGAATTCAATAACTCAGGATATCCTTTCCTCAGATGGCAGGTCTTCCCTGTTTATTCACCTCAGAATATCACGATAGCTTACGTTACAGCAAATCCCGAACTGACATGGACGGCGGTTACGGGCGCAGCTTCATATAAAGTCTATTCGTCTTCCGATCCTTATTCTGTATTTCCTTCAGGCTGGACAGAGGAAGCAGTCGGAATAACTGAACTGACATGGACAGATACAATTCCGGCAGAAAAGAGAAAATTCTATATCGTCGTAGCTGTCGAATGAGATTTAAACTTTAAGGGGGTACAAAATGAAAAAAAGCTGCGGAATATTACTTTTATTGATTGTTTTCTCTTTTTCTCACAAACTGCAATCCTGTTGAAGATGAAAGTTTAACGGTGCCTATGACGTTCAGTTTTACGCTATCTGCAGCCTTTTGCCGGTGAAGATGTAACACAATAAAACTTTTTCAGAGCGCTGATCTGCGTGATCCATTGCGTTGTATTTGATACTGCAGCCTCGAGAGACCACCCCGAAGGGAAATCAGCATACGGATCATCGGAACTGTAAATGTTGTACGTCTCCCCTTTCGCATCTTCTTTAGAACCCCAGCTTATTATTGCGAAATTACCTGATACTTCAATTGATACCGAAGAAGGCGGATAATATTGCGGATCGAAAATGAATGACAGCGGAATATTTGAATATACGGAATTCTGTAAAGGATCAGTATAGACCGGTCTGAGCCTCCAGTAGTATCTTACATTGCTTTGAAGACTGTCGGTAAAATTCAGTTCACTTAAAGCAATTTCCGTGCTTTTGGTCTTAGTTTCAACTATAACGCTGCCAGTCCAGGGAGAACCGAAACCTTCATCAGCATCTATCTGAATCTCGTAATGATCTGTCAGTTCAGGATATAACACTTCCCAGCTTATAAGATCATCTGAATACATTTCAGTTTTTGATGATATCAGAAGATAATCTGCAATGATTGAAGTATCCTGTACCGCGAACTCCGATCCGCAGAAAGTGTGATCGATCGATTGAACTTTCCAGAAAATATTATTTATTGTCTGAGGAAGTATCCTGATCTTTGAATTAATATATGACAGATCTTCACATGCATTACCGTAAGCAGCAATTTTCCTGTAGCCGTTCTCTGTATCAGACATAGACGATGTAATACTGTAACCGTTCATACTAACATCAATATTATATGACAAACCCGACTGAGGTGTCTCACTGTCAGATCCTTTATCCCAAGAAAAAATTATGTCATCGAGGCCCGTAACAGCATTTACATTTAAATTTGAAGGCGGTTCAGACTTAGTGTTCTTTATCAGGGAATTATTCCTGAATATACTTAGAAATTCTCCTCCATAATAAACAGCATTTCCAGCGATCAGAATATCGAGATCGCCGTCATTATCGTAATCTCCCCAGGTTACTGAACCTTCCACAACTGCCGGCAGTTCCGTATTTATTTCTGTAAATTGCCCTGAATCGTTCCTGTATATAGTACAACGGAAGTCCGCATTATTATCATCAATTCCTGTGATCAGAATATCAGGATCACCGTCGTTATCGTAATCACCCCAGCATGATGAACTTATGGAAAATGGTAACAGTCCGGCATTGATATTTGTAAAAACCCCCGAATCGTTCCTGTAAACTTCCGCAGATGCACTTCCTGTTATTAAAATATCAGGATCACCGTCATTATCATAATCGCTCCAGGATGCAGAACCATTTTGAACTGGCGTCAGTTCCGTATCAATATCAGTAAAAGTGCCTGACCCGTCATTAAGGTAGATCTTTGATACATTTCCGGAACCGGTATCTCCGGTCAACAGAATATCAAGGTCGCCGTCATTATCATAATCGCTCCAGGCAACTGAACCATATTGAACGGGTGTAAGTCCCGCATCAATATCAGTAAACGTGTCTGACCCGTCATTGCGGTAGATCTTTGATACATTTCCGGAACCGGTATCTCCGGTCAATAAAACATCAAGGTCGCCGTCATTATCGTAATCACCCCAACATGATGAACCATATTGAACGGATGTAAGTCCCGCATCAATATCAGTAAACGTGTCTGATCCGTCATTACGGTAGATCTTTGATACATTTCCGGAACCGGTATCTCCGGTCAATAAAACATCAAGGTCGCCGTCATTATCATAATCGCCCCAGGCGGCTGAACTGAAATTTACTCCTTCCATTCCGGCATTTATATCTGTAAACACACAGGAATCGTTCCTGAATATCTTCGATATTCTTTCCGAAAAAGCATATCCGGTCAGTAAGATATCAAGATCGCCGTCATTATCGTAATCACCCCAGCATGATGAACTTTGGATGACTCCCGGCAGTCCGGGATCAATATATGTGAACGCTGAATCGTAATCAAAAACATTATATTCCGCGCATGTATCCGCCGCGGAAAGCAGACCTGTCAGGATAAGAATCATTAATAATATATTCTGTTTCACAAAACACTCCGTCATGCATAAAATTGATATAAAGAAACAAATT